>CABRZO010000276.1 GCA_902475455.1 uncultured Eubacteriales bacterium | reverse complement strand
ATGACAAGGCAATGGAGACTCTGCTGGAGCTGGAGCGAAATCCCCGGCCCTGGCGTAAGGGTCTCTATGTAGATCCATCCAGCTATGCGCAGATCGGAGGCTGGACCTTCGACAAGGAGGGCCAGAGAATCCGACTGGGCTTCGATACCTGCTATCCTATGGTCAAGGGAACCACTGGCGAGAAATCTCCCGTCCGCATTGGCCGAGCACGGGAGGACACCTGTCCCCACTGCGGCGGGCGGATGGTGGATATTTTGGTGCTGGATGGCCGGGATGAGCGGCTCCGGTTCCTGGGGCTGGATGGTATCCTGACTGCCACCTGCTGCCCCAGCTGCGTGGGATTCCTCAAAGGCCCCGCCTTCAACCGGTTTACCCTGGATGGCGGCGAGGAGGTCTTTCCCTCCGAACTCTTTGACGGCGCGGAGAAGACGGATTGCTATGTCAGTCCCGAGGAGTACAAGGCCCTCACGGAAAATCCCTTTGTGCTGGGCGAAGCGCCTGTGCCCCTGTTTTACGGCGCGGCCTGCCAGGATGTGAATACCATCGGCGGCTTTGCCAACTGGGTTCAGGATGCGGAATATACGACCTGTCCTCACTGCGGTAAGCCCATGAAGTATCTGGCGCAGATTCAGTGGGATACGGTGTTTGACTGTGCGGAGGGCACGCTCTATGTGGAATTCTGTCCAGACTGCCAAATCATATCCATGCAGCATCAGCAGACCTGAGAGGAGACGCTGCTATATGTGTGAGCACTACCGAAACATTCAAACATGGAGAAAATTTGATGCGCCCAAGGACTACCTGGCCTGTATTGCTTATATTCAGCAGTTGGTGGGACAAGGCCAATTTGAACTGATGGCAGAGGAGTCCACCTGCCCGCTGGAGGAGGTAAAGACTGAGGATGGATGGGCAGACGAAATTATGGCTCACATGATTCGGTGCAAGCACTGTGGTCAGATCTTCACCTGTGTGGTCAACACCTGGCGAGGCAGTGGACACTTCAAAAAAGGCAAGGGATAACACAGAAAAGGCTGTGAAACGATGAATCGGACAGAAGAAATAGAGCTGCTGGAGCAACTCGAACAGTGGAATAGCAAGGACGAGTATTCCCAGTGCATCCAGGCCATCGAAGCTATCCCGGAACAGGAGCGGGGCTATTTGCTGACCGTCAAGCTGAGTCGGGCTTACAGCAATCTGGCGGTTCTGGGAGATCATGGAGTGCATGGGACCGACGGTGAAGTGGACGGGGATCTCATCCGACACGCCATTGATCTGCTGGAGTCCGTTCGCACCCAGGGAGAAAACGACCCTTACTGGAACTCCCGGATGGGCTATTCCTGCCTGATGGCGTACCGCTCCGCAGCCACCGCCTATGAATACGCAAAATGCTGGCTGGCCCTGGCCCCGGATGCCCCAGCCGCTCAAAAGCTGGTTCGGGACTGCGAGGAATATCTGGAGGAGGAAAAAGCTCTGGAGCTGGATTTAAAAGAGCGGGAGGAAATCATCCGAAAGGAAACTCCCGATGATGTAAAAAAAGGGGGGTATCTGTAAATGAACAGTGAACAGATCACAGCATTTTTGCAAGAGCATTGGTACATTGCCTCGGTGCTCATCG
>CABRZO010000275.1 GCA_902475455.1 uncultured Eubacteriales bacterium | reverse complement strand
CCTCCCTGGCCCCAAGCAAAGCGGCCTCCAGCACCCGGCCCTTCACCAGCTCCCGGGCCTCCAGCTGGGTCACAGCCTCCAGAACCACCTGTTCCGTCACGCCGCCCTTTCCCACCATGAGGGTGGTGTCCAGGCCGTTGGCCTGGGCGCGCAGCTCCGCTCTCTCTTTACTGGTCAGCATGCTTCCCCTCCTCACATAATTTCTCATAAAACAGCTTCAGCGCCTTTGCCCGGTGGGAGACCTGATTTTTCTCCCCGGCCGTCAGCTCCGCAAAGGTCTTGCCCGCAGGGGGATAGTAAAAAATGGGATCGTAGCCGAAGCCTCCCTCCCCGTGAGCCTCCCGCAAAAGCTCCCCGTGGGCCTCTCCTCTGGCCTGGATCACCCGTCCATCGGGATAGACCAGGGTAATGACCGAAACAAACTGGGCCTGGCGCTGCCCATCCGGCACCTGCTCCGTATTCTTCAGCAGGAGCAGCAGCCGTCCCCAGTCATCCAGGGCCGGATCGTCCCCGTACCGGGCGGAATGCATCCCAGGAGCGCCCCCCAGGGCGTCCACTGCAATGCCAGAGTCGTCCGCCAGAGCCGGAAGGCCCGTGGCCTTCCTCACGGCGTTTGCCTTGAGGAAGGAGTTCTCTTCGAAGGTGCTCCCCGTCTCCTCCACCTCCACATCCACGCCCAGGTCGGATTCCAACACCAGCTCCACATCCAAGGGCTTCAGAATTGCGCTAATTTCCACCAGCTTATGTGGATTCTTGCTGGCCAGTACGACTTTCATACCAATTCCCCCAAAACTTTTTTCTCCAATGCAACCAGCTCCCGGCAGCCCTTGGCGCAAAGCCGGAGCAGCTTCTGCTCCTCCTCCGGGGTGAAGGGCCTACCCTCCCCGGTGCCCTGGACCTCAATCAGGTTGCCGTTGCCGTTCATCACGCAATTGAAATCCACCGCCGCCTGGCTGTCTTCCACGTAGCACAGGTCCACCATGGCCTCTCCCCCCACAATCCCGGCGGAAACCCCCGCCACATAATTGCGGATGGGCAGCTTCTCCAGCAGCCCCTGGGCCGCCAGGCAGCGGCAAGCCAGGACCAGGGCTACGAAGCCACCGGTCACCGAAGCCGTCCGGGTGCCCCCGTCTCCCTGGAGCACATCGCAGTCGATGGTGATGGTCCGGGGGCCCAGGGCCTCCAGATCCACCGCCGCCCGAAGGGCCCGGCCCACCAGCCGCTGGATCTCCGCGCTCCGGGGAGCCAGCTTCAGCTTGGCCACATCCCGCTTGCTCCGCTCCCGGTTGGCCCTGGGGAGCATGGAATACTCCGCCGTCACCCAGCCCCCTTTGCTCACATGGGGCGGGACCCGCTCCTCCACCGAGGCGTTACACAGCACCACCGTGTCCCCCGCCCGGATGAGGCAGCTGCCCTCGGCAAATTTTGTAAAGCCCAGCTCCATGGTCACGGGGCGGAGCTGGTCCAAGGCTCTTCCATCCTGTCTCACATCCGTCACCTCACAAAAGGGCGTCTACAAAGTCCCTGGCGTCAAAGGGCATCAGGTCCTCCGCCTTCTCTCCCACGCCAATATACTTCACCGGAATCTGCAACGCATCCGCCACGGCGATGACAATGCCGCCCTTGGCCGTGCCGTCCAGCTTGGTGAGGGCCATGGCCGTTAC
>CABRZO010000274.1 GCA_902475455.1 uncultured Eubacteriales bacterium | reverse complement strand
GTGAATTGCCCGAAGGGCAAGAGAAGCCACCCTGGGGTGTGTCCCCGGAAATGACAGGATAGAATTTTATTCCGTCCTCTTCGGAGGACGGAATTCTGTGAAACTGCTTAAACCTATGGTTTTTCGACAGTCTGGGGCCCGCCGCACTCTCTTGCGGCGGGCCCGTGTTTTGTTCTGATGAATTGGGCGGCGTGCAAAAACCGGGATCAGCTGGGCAGGGCCCCGGGGCTGTGCATGGCGGGCACCGGCATCCCGGGCCGGATATCCAGCTTCAGATGGTCCCCGTCTCCGTCCACCGCCAGGGTAGCCCCCGGGGCCAGGGCCCCGGTGAGCAGGGCCTCGGCGGCGGGGTTTTCCAGCTCCTCCCGCAGATAGCGCCGCAGGGGCCGGGCACCGTACTCCACGTCGCTGCCCTGCCGGGCCAGCACCTCCAGGGCCCCGGGCAGCACCGTCAGCGTGATCCCCTTCTGTTCCAGCCGCCGGGCGGTCTGGGAGAGCATTTTCTGGGCGATCCGGGCCACCTGTTCCCTGGTCAGGGGGGTGAAGCAGATCACCTCATCCAGCCGGTTCAGAAATTCCGGCCGGAAGGTGTTCCGCAGGGCGGCGCGCACCGACTTTTCGTAGTCGGCCTGGTCCGGGGTGCCGAAGCCCAGGGGGTGGCTGGCCCAGGCCTGGGCCCCCAGGTTGGAGGTCAGGATCAGCACCGCGTTGCGGAAGTCCGCCTTCTTGCCCTGGGCGTCTGTCAGGGCCCCATCCTCCAGAATCTGCAGCAGCAGATTCCAGACCTGGTCGTTGGCCTTCTCCAGCTCGTCAAAGAGCACCACAGAATAGGGATGCCGCCGGATCTCTTCGGTGAGCTGGCCTCCCTCCTCGTGGCCCACATAGCCCGGGGGAGAGCCGATGAGCCGGGAGACGCTGTGGCCCTCGGAGAACTCCGACATGTCCAGCCGGATCAGGGCATCCTCGCTGCCGAAGAGGGCCTGGGCCAGGGCCCGGCTCAGCTCGGTTTTGCCCACCCCGGAAGGGCCGGCGAAGAGGAAGGAGCCCACCGGCCGGTCCTCCTCCTGAAGTCCCGAGCGGCTGCGGTGGATGGCCCGGGCCAGGGCGGCCACCCCGGCCTCCTGGCCCACCACCCGCTGCTTCAGGGTGTGCTCCAGCCGCAGCAGCTTTCGGCTCTCGTCCTCGGTGAGGGCGCTGACCGGAATGCCGGTCCAGGTGGACAGCACCTCCCCGATGTCCTGGGGCTCCACCTGGAGCTGCTGGGCCTGGTCCGAGTCCGCCCAGCGCTGCCGGGCCTCCTGGTACTGGAGCAGAAAACTCTCCTCCGCGTCCCGGAGCTGGGCGGCGGCCTCAAAGTCCTGCCGCTCCACCGCCTGCCGCAGCTCCTGCTCCGCCTGGCGGTGACGCTCCTCCAGCTGCTTTAACTCCTCCGGCTCCCGGCGGCCCCGGATCCGCACCCGGGCGGCGGCCTCGTCCATCAGGTCGATGGCCTTGTCCGGCAGAAACCGGTCCGGCAGATACCGGATGGACAGCCGCACCGCCTCCTGAAGGGCCTCGTCGGAGATCATCACATGGTGGTGGGCCTCATACCGGGGGCGCAGGGTTTTCAGAATGGAGATGGCCCCGGGGGCGTCCGGGGCCTCCACCTGCACCGGCTGGAACCGCCGCTCCAGGGCCGGG
>CABRZO010000273.1 GCA_902475455.1 uncultured Eubacteriales bacterium | reverse complement strand
TGATTCATTCTTCGGTGGACCCCAAAACGGTGCAGTACCTGGCGGGCCATGAGAGCAGCAAAATTACGATGGATATTTACGCCAAAGTCAAATACAATCAGCCAGATCAGGTCGTCAAAGCGATGGACGGCGCATTTGCCCAATGGGATGCCATGTGGGCATAGAACAGAAAATACAGTAGGAGCGAGGCAGGAACGCCTCGCTCTTTGCTTTTCCTAATCCGTATCTTTGATTCAATCCGGCGTTTCTGATAAAAAAGGAGTGAAGGAATCAATTTGATTTGCGCATAAGAAAGGAAATTATCTATGGCTAAGAAAAAAACAATTCCCCAGTACACCAGCGTAGAGCGAAAAGGAATCCAGTATTACCGCACGCGGATTCTGGACGCCGATGGAAAGCAGGTCAGCCTGTACGCGACAACCTGCGAGGAACTTTACGAGAAGCAATTAGCGGCGAGACGCCAAGTGCAGGAGATCCTCTTTCACCGCCAGCACCCGACCGTTGCGGAGTATTGCGAGAAATGGCTGGTGATGCAGTCTGCAAAAGTTTCGGCAGCCACTTTGAAAGGATACGCCTCCAACATGAGGAACTACGTCATCAAGCCGATGGGCGATATGTATATGGAGGAAGTGACGGCGGATGACATCCGGCTGGCGCTGGTGCCGCTGTCCAGGAAGTCAGAGGGCCTGTATAACAAAGTGAATATGCTCATCAAGTGCGTTTTCTATTCGGCGGAGCGCAGCCAGCTTCTTGAAGATAACCCCTGCGCGGGAATATCGGGTAAGGGCGGGAAGCCGGCACAGAAGAAGGAGGCCCTGAGCGACCAGCAGGTGGCGGTACTTTTGGAGACCATCAAAGGATTGCCGCCATATCTCTTTGTGATGATCGGCTTATACGCTGGCCTGCGTCGGGAAGAAGCCCTTGCCCTCCAATGGGACTGTGTGTTTCTGGATGTTCCCACCCCGTACATTTCGGTACGGCGGGCATGGCGGGCAGAACACAACCGCCCGGTGGTCTCTACGGTTCTAAAGACCAAGGCGGCCCGGAGAGACATCCCTATCCCCAAGTGTCTGGCTGACTGTCTGCGGGAAGCGAAAGCAACCTCTACGTCTGACTATGTGATTGCCGACAGTGAGGAACAGCCCTTGTCTTACTCACAGTTCAAGCGAGTGTGGCAGTACATTGTTGTCCGCTCCACCAAGGAGCGCACCTATTATAAGTATGTGAACGGACAGAGCATTAAGTACACGGTAAAGCCGACGCTGGGAACCAGCCAGAAAAACAACCCCAGGATTGTCTATACCCTGGATTTTGAAGTGACACCCCATCAGCTCCGGCGTACCTACATTACAAATTTGCTTTATGCGGGCGTTGACCCAAAGACGGTTCAGTACCTTGCTGGACATGAAAATAGCAAAACAACTATGGACATTTATGCAAAGGTCAAGTACAATAAGCCCGAAGAACTTTTTGGCGTTGTGAATCAGGCGCTTCACCCATCCGGCACCGCGGATAATGCTGCCGGTTGATTGGGTTAAGGGGTAGGACAACCAAGGGATGCAACCTCAAAAAAGCCCGTAAAATCAAGGAAAAACGGCGCTAAAACGATAGCAATACGGTCTCAAAGCTGCCCGTCGTGCGCCTCAGTTCTCCAAGAGATAACAGGCCCGACAAACCAATTCAAAAATGCTCA
>CABRZO010000272.1 GCA_902475455.1 uncultured Eubacteriales bacterium | reverse complement strand
TCATCAGTCTGCTGCCCCGCAAGGTGGAAAACCCGGAACTGAAGCACATTCTACGGGACTACTTCCGCATCCGAAGCCAGAAAAAGAAGGTTGCCAAAAGCATCACCGTTTACCAGGATGCCGCCGAGCGGTTTGGCGATTAAGCAGGAATGGAGCGACTGGCATGATCGGGACAGATGAAAACCGGGCGGTGCTCTATGTGGAGGCCATCTTCTGGAGCGGCAAGCGAAAGACTCCCCCCAGTCTGATGAGTGGAAATATTGTCCCCATTTTGTCGTCAAAGGAACCACGGAATATCTGGGGGTATGCTTTCTGGACGGAACCGAGTGTACATTTGATGAACCGGCCTTGGGAAATGCCCAGCCCCTCTACCCGGATGCCGTGGACTACGGCCCGCTGGAAAATAATGCGGGAGCCAATGCCGTTGGCAAAGGCCGGGTGCTGGGCCGGACCGTTCCCTATCAAGTGAAACAACAACGAAAGTAGGTGTCTTATGTACCAAATTGCATATATTGGCCGCTGGGAGACCCTCCCGGAAACGGCTGCCGCCATCTGTGACCATGACACTTCCAAGCTGGAGGCGCTGCTCCAAGGCGGTCTGGATTTAGATGTTCCCATCCAGCTCAGCGAATACATCAAGCTGATGCCGTTGGAGATTGCGGTTTTTCGGAATGATGTGCCCATGATCCACTTCCTGCTGGAGCATGGAGCTGATTCCAGTCTGGCAGAGGAACAGCCCCTGCTGCTCACCGCCGCCCGCTGTTGTGGGCCGGAGGTGGTGGCGCTCTTTGCTGGACAGGCCGCAAAACTCAGCTCGAAGCAGAAAGAGCGGGCCTTCCAGGAAGTACGCTGGGGCAAGCGCCCGGAGAATATCCAGGTGCTGGAGCAAGCCGGGATTACAGTGGAGAAGTTTGGCGGCGAGGCATTCCGGGCCGCTGTGTCCGAGGGCAATACCAAACTTGCCCGGCTGCTTCTGGAAAAAGGGGCAGACATCAATTATCACAAGCCGGACATGGTGTTCCCTTACGCCTCCACCCCTGTCACCGAGGCCGCCCGCTCCAACAATTTCCCTATGGTGCGCTGGCTCGTGGAACAGGGGGCCGACATCACCATTGCTGACAAATACGGCGACCGGCCTTACACCGTGGCGGTGCAGAACAAAAATCAAGAGCTGGCCGACTACCTGAAAGCTCTGGAGCCGGAGGAATGGCACAACGAGCAGGAAAAGATCCGGCAGCTCATGCCCTACAAGCTGCCCGCCAAGCTGGTGGAATACTTGAAGACCGGCCCCCTACGGCTGGAGTTCCCGGATCAAAAATGGGTGAAGTGGGCGGAGCTCTACTCCTTCATGGATGTGCAGGAGATGACCTGGAAACGGAAGAAGCTGCTCTCCCTGATGGTGCAGATGGATAACTACAGCGACTATCTGTTGCTGTGGAGCCCCAGGGACAAAAAGCTGTGGTATCTGGATATCGAGCATGAGGAATTCCACCCTCTGGCCAAATGGGATGACTTCATCGCAGATCCCGGCCGGTATCTGAACGGGATGATCGAGGGCGAGTTTGAGGAGTAAAGCCATGACATCAATAGACTTTCTGAACAAGGTACATAAAAGCCTGGACTCGCAGGAATATAACCTCTCTTATTCTCCGGCCAAGTCCAAGAATTATATGCTGTACTGCAACGGCAACTTCATCGGTGGCCTGTTCGATGAGGAGCTGTGCTTCGTCTACGCCGACAGTGTGAGTGAACTGC
>CABRZO010000271.1 GCA_902475455.1 uncultured Eubacteriales bacterium | reverse complement strand
CCGTAGGCGCCGGCGTTCATGGCCATGCCGCCCCCCAGGGTGCCGGGAATCCCGTGGGCGAATTCCAGCCCGGTGAGCCCCTGCTCCATAGCAAAGGTGGCCAGCCGGGCCAGGGACACCCCGGCTCCGCAGATAATATCCGTCTCTCCCTGCCGCTCCAGGGTGTCCATTCCCCCGGCGGTCAGGATGACAAATCGGTCTATTTCTCCGTCTGAGGCCAGCACATTGGTGCCGTTGCCCAGCACAAAAGGTACTATATTCAGCCCGGCGGCAACCCCCAGGGCGGCAGCAAACTCCGTTTCATTCCTGACCCGGGCCATCAGTCGGGCCGGGCCGCCGATCCGGAAGGAGGTGTGGCGGCTCAGCGGCTCCCCCTCCAGCAGCTCCAGCTGGGGACAGGCGGCGGTCAGGCGGTCTTTCAGCTTGGAAACATCCATAGCGATCCTCCTAGAGATACTAATCATACATTGTAGATTATACCACCAAGGCCGATAAAATGTAACCCTCCGGCGCTATTTTGCTCCGGAGGGCTTTTTACAGGTGTACAGCGCCGCCATCAACAGCCCGCCACGATTTCGCCGCAGGCCAGCAGCTCCCCCGCTTGGGCCTCCGGACCGGGGCAATCTTCCTCCTGACGGGTCTGTACCACCAGCCTGCGGCCAATGATCTGCTCCACCCGAAAGGCGTCGGTCAAGAAGGAGGAGAAGGCGACGCCCCCGCAGTCCAGCAGCAGGGGGAACTCCCGGCGGAGCGTTTGGCCCGGTGTTTTCTCCTGCTGCAGACGGCCCGGGGACTCCGACGCCTCGGGCATCAGCGGCGTGGAACACCGCTGTCCCCGACGGATATTCACCAGGAACCAGCGCTCCCCCTGATGCTGGGGCAGTCCCTCTACTTCTACCGTCACCAGCACCCCCCGATGGCATTGGCGAAAGGTGGCCAGGCCCTTGACGCCTGCCCATGCCCCCGCCCCCCGAATCAGGGCTCTGGCTCGGGTGTGTGTGATTTCCATAGGATCCCTCCCGGGGCAGGTTATGCCTCAGAAGGGTAAAACGTGCATAGGAAGCCGGTCATCGTTGTATTTTCGGCCGTTTCTTCCGGGTTTTGTTTTCTTTCGTCCCGGCAATCCAGGTAAAAAAAAGGCGGTATGAGCTCTGCTCATACCGCCTTTTATGCTTGGAATCAAAGGGAAGCTCAGGCTTCCTTCTTGGCCCGGATGGCCTCGGTCAGGGCGGGGACCACCTCGAAGAGGTCACCCACCACAGCGTAGTCCGCCACTCCGAAGATGGGGGCGTCGGGATCCTTGTTGATGGCCACCACAGTGTCGGCGCCGCTCATGCCCGCCAGATGCTGGATGGCGCCGGAGATGCCCACGGCGATGTACAGCTTGGGGGACACGTTCTTGCCGGTCTGGCCCACCTGATGGGCGTGGGGAATCCAGCCGGCATCCACGGCGGCCCGGCTGGCGCCCACAGTGCCGCCCAGCACCTGGGCCAGCTCCCGCAGCAGCTCAAAGCCCTTCTCGTCCTTCAGGCCACGGCCGCCGGAGACGATGATCTCCGCCTCCTCCAGGTTGACCGCCTCGGCCACTTCCTTGATGCGCTCCACCAGCTGGACCCGGATTTCACTGGGGTCAATGTGGACATCCTCAGCCACGATCTCACCGGTGCGGCTATCATCGGGGGTGCCCTTCTTAAACACACCGGGGCGCACGGTGGACATCTGGGGCCGGTGATCCGGGCACATGATGGTGGCCATCAGGTTGCCGCCGAAGGTGGGGCGGGTGGACACCAGCAGCCCGGTCTCCTCGTCGATGTCCAGCTCGGTGCAGTCGGCGGTGAGGCCGGTCTCCAGCTTGCAGGCCACCCGGGGGGCCAGGTCA
>CABRZO010000270.1 GCA_902475455.1 uncultured Eubacteriales bacterium | reverse complement strand
GGCGATGGACAGCCCCAGGCCGGTGCCGCCGGTGGCCCGGGACCGGGACTCCTCCGCCCGGTAAAACCGGTCGAAGACGTGGGGCAGGTCCGCCTCGGAGATGCCCACCCCGGTGTCGGTGACGGAGACATGGGCCCAGCCCTCCTGGGCTTTCAGGCCGATGGTGACGCTGCCCCCCTCGGGGGTGTATTTCAGGGCGTTGTCGCAGAGCACCCGGAGGCACTCCTTGATCATGGCCCCGTCGGCAATGCACTTGACCCCCTCCGCCACCTGGGCCTCCACATGGTGGGTGTCGTCCACCAGGTCGGTCTCCTTGGCCACGGCGGTGACCAGGGCGGTCAAATCCAGGTCGGCAAAGGTGACTTTCTGGGTCTCGTTATCCCCCCGGACCAGAAACAGCAGCTGCTCCACCAGGTTGGCCATGGCGTCGGCCTCCTGGCGGATGGCGTCGATGGCCTCCTGCCGGATCTGGGGGTTGTCCTTGCCCCACCGGTCCAGCAGGTTGGCATAGCCCTGGATCACGGAAATGGGGGTGCGTAGCTCGTGGCTGGCGTCGGAGGTGAAGCGCACCTGGGCCTGATAGCGCCGGTCGATGCGCTCCAGCATGGCGTTGATGGCCTCTCCCAGGGCGGAAATCTCCTTGCCGCCCCCGGTGACCGCCACCCGCTGGGCCATGGTGCGCTCGTCCACCCGCTCCAGCTTCCGGGCCAGCCGCCGCAGCTCGTTGGCGTCCAGGGAGGAGTCCTTTAACGTCTCCGCCGCCTCCGCCAGGGTGCCCAGGGGGGCCAGCACCTCCCGGACCGCCTTGTTGCTGCGCCAGACGTTGAACATCAGGAACAGGGCCTCCACCCCGGTGAGCACCGCCCACTGCCAGAGCTGGCCGTCAAAGCAGAGCATCACCACGATGTCCACCGCCAGAAAGCTCAGCAGGGACCGGAAAAAGACCCGGGCCACATAGGGCCCCGCGGCGGCGGCGGCGTCCTTGGTCAGCGGAAACTTAGCGGATGACATAGCCCACGCCCCGGACCGTCTCGATGAGCTTCAGGGAGTACTGTTCGTCGATCTTGCTGCGGAGGAACCGGATGTACACATCCACCGTGTTGGTCTCCCCGGCAAAGTCGTAGCCCCAGACGGAGTTTAAAAGCTCCGACCGGTTCATCACCTTGCCCTGGTGGGCCATCAGGCAGTGGAGCAGATCGAATTCCTTCCGGGTCAGCTCCACCTCCTGGCCGTTCACCGTCACCCGGCGGCTGTCGGGCTCCAGCCGCACCCCCTGGATGGTGAAGCCCGTCAGCTCCGGCTTCCGCTGGACCTGCTTGCGCAGGGCGGAGCGGATCCGGGCCAGCAGCTCCTCAATGGCAAAGGGCTTGGTGATGTAGTCGTCGGCCCCGGAATCCAGGCCGGACACCTTGTCCATGGTGGTGTCCCGGGCGGTCAGCAGAATTACCGGCAGGCTCTCGTCCTCCCGGCGGATCCGCCGCAGCACCTCCAGCCCGTTGAGCCCCGGCAGCATAATGTCCAGCAGCACCAGCCGGTACTCCCCGGACAGGGCCATCTCCAGCCCGGTGCGGCCGTCCAGGGCCTTGCCCGTCTCATAGCCCTCATATTGCAGCTCCAGCTCGATCATCCGATTGAGCTTTTCCTCGTCCTCCACGATCAGGATCTTGTCGGACATGATTGGGTCCCTCCGTTTATCTCTCAATTCCGGGTCATTTGTTTTTGTGGTTTTCCCACTCCCGGCGCAGCCGCTCTCTTACTTCGCCGGCGGCGTCGTCAATCTGGTCCATCACGTCGTTGACGCTCTTCCGCCCCAGCTCCGGCCCGGCAAACCGGAACCGCCAGCCAAAGCAGAACCCCAGGATCAGGGCGATGACCACCACATAGACCGCAAAGAGCACCAGGGCGATGAGCACCGCCAGGGGAATTTCAAACCGCTTGTCGCCCCGGGCG
>CABRZO010000269.1 GCA_902475455.1 uncultured Eubacteriales bacterium | reverse complement strand
TTGCATGTGTTAAGCACGCCGCCAGCGTTCATCCTGAGCCAGGATCAAACTCTCAATAAATGGTATTAAAACGAACCGCTTGCGCAGCTCGATCTAATCTTTATTGATCGCGATTCTCGCTATCAAGAATTGACTTGGTACGTTCGTTTCCGAATGCATCCAAGTTTAAGAAAAAATCTTATCTGGTGCTTTGTGTGTTGTTTCACGTTGTTTAATTTACAAGGTACACGCTCGCTCCCGCTCTCGCGGACAGCTTATATATATTATCATAAGCAGCGCTCTTTGTCAACACCTTTTTTCAATTTCTTTCAGATTTTGTCATCCGAAAGTTCTTGATTTTCAGTGCCGCTCGAAGCAAGCCTGATTATTATACACAGCTGAACTTGATTTGTCAAGCACTTTTTTCATCCGCTCGGCGCAACCTCTCGGGCCCGAAGCGGCGAATTGCGGTGCTCTCAAGTGAGCTTGACTAATATACTACACACCAGAGGGAAAGTCAACACCTTTTTTCACTATTTTTCGGATTTTTTTGAAACACTTTCCACCCCGGCATATTCTGTGGTTTTCTTTCCTTTGGGGACACTAAATATAGCTCTCCCCGGTGAGGCGCTTGTGCAGCATACACCAAAGGATTGGCAAATACGCCAACACGGCGCCGGAGATCTGCAGCACCAGCTGGGCCTTTGGCTCCCATGGCAGGGTGAAGGTGAGGGCAAACACCGCCCCGGCGGCGGCCAGCCGGACCCACTTGCCCCCGGGAAACCAGGACAACAGCCGGACCAGCAGGGCGCACTGGCTCAGGGCCCACATGGCGCTGCCGAAGGGGCTCATCCGCATGGCGAAGGCGGCGGCATCGCAGAGGGTCAGGAAGGGATACTTCAGCATCCCCGCCAGAGCGGCCCCCTCGGCGCCGGTGGTGGTGATGACAGCCACGGTGCCGGCCCCGGAGGTGGTGAGCACCGGCACCTTGCCCCCGGAGGGCACCAGGGTGGCGGCGGCGCAGAGGGTGATGAGGAAGATTTTGCCCGCCTCTGCCACGTCCCCCCAACCTCGGACCGCAAAGCGGCTCAGCTCCACCCGGGGGGCGGTGAGGATGAACAGGGCCAGGGCCATGCCCCCCAGCAGCCACACCATCAGCTTGCCCAGCCGCTCCAGCCCCTTGGGGCTCAGGTAGCTGCCCCGCCAGCCCAGGGCCAGCATCAGCAGGGCGGGGCACCAGACCGCCCAGCCGGTATAGTTATAGTAGACGATGCCCTGGGCGCACATGCCCAGGCTCAGGGCCATGGCCCCCAGTCCCCAGACACAGCGCATCAGCTGCAGCGCCTTGTGCCAGTGGCTGGGCAGCTGACACTGGGGCAAGAGCGCCGCCGGCAGCAGCCCCAGCAGCACCGCCGCCCAGCCCAGAGGACAGGCGGCCACCCGGGGCATCAGGGCGGCCACAATGCCAAAGACCGCCGCCCCCGCCATCCAGCCCTGGGGCCGGCGGGTGATCTCCTTTACTTCCATCCCTGTACCGTCACCTCTTCCACCACTTCCAGCTTGCCGTCCTCCGCCCGCACCGCCGGGATCTTGCACTCCTTGCCCTCCGCCAGCCGGGCGGAGCACTCCAGCACCGTCACCCCGGACTCCTTCATAGCCCGGTCCAGATCCGCCAGTGACCGGGCGGGGCCGGTCTCCTCCTCCTGAAAGGCCGCCAGGAAATCCTCCGCCGACTGATCCTTCAGCAGATAGAGTTTGGCGGCATAGGTGAGCTCCGGATCCTCCAGAAAGGCGTTCAGCAGGTCGTAGAGGGCGTTTTGCTCCACCACCCAGTCGGTGCTGTGGACCAGGGAGGCCTGGCGCTGGTCCATCATGTCCTGCCGGGCCTCGGCATAGTCCTTCCCCACCCCGGTCACCGTCTCCGGGGGCTCCGAGGAATCCCCGGTCTGGATGCCCGCCGTCATGGCGGTGATGGTGA
>CABRZO010000268.1 GCA_902475455.1 uncultured Eubacteriales bacterium | reverse complement strand
GACCCTGCTGGCCAAGGCCGTGGCCGGCGAGGCCAAGGTGCCCTTCTTCTCCATCTCCGGCTCCGACTTCGTGGAGATGTTCGTGGGCGTGGGCGCCAGCCGGGTGAGAGACCTGTTCAAAGAGGCGGCCAAGATGGCCCCCTGCATCATTTTCATCGACGAGATTGACACCATCGGCAAGAAGCGGGACAGCGGCGGCATCGGCGGCAACGACGAGCGGGAGCAGACCCTGAACCAGCTGCTGGCGGAGCTGGACGGCTTTGACCCCACCAAGGGCGTCATCGTCCTGGGTGCCACCAACCGCCCCGAGGTGCTGGATAAGGCCCTGCTGCGGCCCGGCCGGTTTGACCGGCGGATCACCGTGGATCGGCCCAACCTGGCGGGCCGTCTGGCCACCCTCCAGGTCCATACCCGGAACATCCGGCTCTCTGAGGACGTGAATCTGGAGAAGATCGCCGCCGCCACCGCTGGCTGCGTGGGCGCGGACCTGGCCAACCTGGTCAATGAGGCTGCCCTTCGGGCGGTGCGGATGGGCCGCCAGGCCGTCAACCAGAACGACCTGCTGGCCTCCTTCGAGATGGTCATCGCCGGCGCCGAGAAGAAGGGCACCGTGCTCACCGAGAAGGAAAAGAAGCTTATCGCCTATCACGAGGTGGGCCACGCCCTGGTGGCCGCCCGCCAGAAGGGCACCCAGCCCGTCAGCAAGATTACCATCGTCCCCCACACCCAGGGGGCCCTGGGCTACACCATGCAGACCCCTGAGGAGGAAAAGTACCTGGAGGACAAGGAGGAGCTGCTGGCGGATATGCGCACTCTGCTGGGCGGCCGGGCCGCCGAGTGGACGGTGTTCGGCACCATGACCACCGGCGCCTCCAACGACATTGAGCGGGCCACCGACCTGGCCCGGAAGATGGTCACCATGTTCGGTATGAGTGACCGCTTCGGAGTCATGGGGCTGGCCACGGTGCAGAACCGCTTCCTGGACGGCACCGCCGGCATGAACTGCGCCGAGGCCACCGCCGCCCAGGTGGACGAGGAGGTCCGGCAGCTGATGGCCGACGCCTACCAGGACGCCATCCGTATCTTGCAGGACAACCGGGAGATGCTGGACAAGATCGCCAGCTATCTGCTGGAGAAGGAGACCATCACCGGTCAGGAGATGATGGCCATTCTGGAGGGCCGGGACCCGGCCCTGGTGGACAATTACGGCGCCACCCCGGAGCCCCGGAAGCGCACCCTGACCGGGGATGTGGAGCCCCCGGCCCGGGCCATCCACATGATCAGCGAGGCCCCGGTGAACCCCTTCGCCGATCCTCCTGCCGATGTGGAGGAGGACAACCACAATCCCGACGCTCCGGAGGAGGGGGCCACCCCGGAGGATTCCCAGGCCGACTCCACCGCTTCGGAAGAGACTGCTCCTGCCGCTTCGGAGGAAGCTGCCCCCGGCTCGGAGGAGACCGGATCCGACCACTCCGCCGATGACAGCGGCGCGGAGGAGACGCCCCAGTAAGCTTTACCCGCCGGCCCCCGGCGGCAGAACAGAAAACACAGGAGCGAAGCCCATCGTGGGCTTCGCTCCTGTTGCTTTTTGTGGGGATTGGGGCGGACTGCTCACCAGGGGGTGAGCTCCAGATACAGGTCTTTGTACTGCTTGGCGGAGTTCTCCCAGGAGACATCCTTGGCCATGTCCCGCTGGACGATCTCGTCCCAGTGGTAGCGGTTGGTGAAATAGAGGGTCTTGGCCCGGTTGATGGCGTCCAGCAGCAGCCCGGCGTCATAGCGGTCAAAGGTGAAGCCGTTGCCGTCGCCGGTGAAGTCGTTGTAGGGCTCCACCGTGTCCTTCAGGCCGCCGGTCTCCCGGACGATGGGCAGGGTGCCGTAGTGCATGGCGTTGAGCTGGGTCAGGCCGCAGGGCTCGAACCGGGAGGGCACCAGCAGGGCGTCGGCGCCGGCATAGATCCGGTGGGCCCGGC
>CABRZO010000267.1 GCA_902475455.1 uncultured Eubacteriales bacterium | reverse complement strand
CTCAAAGGCCTCCGCCAGCACCCCGGCGGCGTTGGTGCCGGCGCAGATGGCCAGACTCTCCCCGGCCTGGATGTCGGTGAGCAGCACATACAGATCCTCTAGGTTCTGCTTCACCAGGGCCTCGGGCAGGTAGCCCTCCAGCAGCTTTTTGGCCTCCAACAGGTTGGAGCGGGTCAGGAAATTGCCCTGGGCTACGCCGAACCGCAGATCGCCGCACATGAAAACCTTGAAATCCTGCATAAAGACCTCTTCCGCGGTCTTGCCGTCCAGCTTTTCCCCGGCCTCAAACATCTCGGAGGCGTAGGTGTCAATGTCCACCCCGGCGATGTTGGCCAGCCGCCGGGCCACAGCCTGATCCAGGGGGGTGCAGGTGGGGCTGCTGAATTTCAGGGTATCCGACAGAATGGCGCTGAGCAGCAGTCCGGCCATGGGGGCGGGGATGTCCACCCCCTGCTCGTCGTACATCTGGGTGACAATGGTGGCGGTGCTGCCCACGGGTTGGTTGCGGAAGTAGACCGGGCCGGTGGTCTCCAGACTGCCGATCCGGTGGTGGTCGATGATCTCCAGAATTTCCGACTGGTCAAAGCCCTCCACCGCCTGGGTGCTCTCGTTGTGATCCACCAGGATGATCCGCCGCTTTTGCAGACTCAGAATGTTCCGGCGGCTCAGCATACCGCAGTACTTGCCCTCCTCGTCCAGAATGGGGAAGTAGCGGTGGCGCACCTTGGCCATGACGGCGATGGCGTCGGAAACCGGGGTGACCACGGTGAATTTCAGCAGATCCTCCGTGTCCATGAAGTAGCCGATGGGGGCGCACTGGCTGATGAGCTTGCCGGCGGCGTAGGTGTCGCAGGGGACGCTCATAATGGACACCCCGTTCTCCTCCGCCAGTTTCACAATGGTCTTGCCCACCTTGGCCCCCTGGCAGACGATAATGAGGCTGGCCTCCATCTCAATGGCGCAGAGCTGGCTTTCATAGCGGTTGGACAGGATGACGATGTCGCCGCTGCGCAGGGTATTCTCCAGCACCTCGGGGCTGGCGGCGCCCACCATCACCCGGGCCCGGGGGTCGCACACCCCCTCGGGGCTGCCCACAATCATAGTGCCGCCCAGGGTGCTCAAAATGTTGCGGTAGGTGGTGCCGCTCTTGGCCAGCACCGTGTTGTCAAACACGTCCATGTTGGCCATGGCGATGCCCTTGACGGTGATGAGTCCCTCCAGCTCCCGGTTTTCATCCACCACCGCCAGGGTGTCAATCTGCTGATCCCGCATGATGGTCCAGGCCTCCCGCATGCTGGTGTGGCGGGAGATGCCCTCAATGCGGCGGTAGTCCACGTTGCGGACCTTGGGGTTTACATCGGTGCACATCCGGGGCACCGGGACGCCGAAGCGCTGGAGCACATAGCTGGTCTCCGCGTTGAGCCGCCCGGCCCGGCGGGGCTCACACACCAGGTCTGAGGTGCGGTTTTTCAGCTCCGCATAGGCGATGGCGGAGCAGATGGAGTCGGTGTCCGGGTTCTTGTGGCCGATGACCACAACCTTCTGGACGTTTTCCGGTTCTTGTATCATAATGATCCTCCCTGAACGGGGTTTTTGCCTTGACAGCGCTGGCCTCATTTTACTACACCCAACTGGGAAAGAAAAGCGGGAAAATGTGAATTCCTCCGGCGGCATTGCAAAATGACACGCCCTATGGTATGGCCTAATTTCCGAGAAAACCGCAACATGTTGTGGCAAGTGGAGAAAAAGGTCTCAAAATTTTGTGAAATGAGCTGAAATGCCCCGGCGGCTCTTGACAACACCCGGTGGAGCCGTCAAAATATAGTGGCGCACCTAAAATAAGACACAAGATATAGTGCGAAAAATGGGAAACCCCACAGCGAGGAGACAGACTATGATCCACAGCATCACCAAACGGGACGGCCGGGTCGTCCTCTATGATCAGAATAAAATTGCCGCGGCGATCCTGAAGGCCCTGGAGGCCACCGGCGAGGGCAACGCAGCCGATGCCGCCCGGG
>CABRZO010000266.1 GCA_902475455.1 uncultured Eubacteriales bacterium | reverse complement strand
CCGCCGTATTCGTCGGTGCGCTGATTGGTGACCGGGGAGAGGAACTGGGAGATCAGGTAGCCGGCGGAGCCAATGATCTCCACCGCGTCAAAGCCGGCCTCTTTGGCCCGGACCGCCCCGGCGGCCCACTGGGCCTGAAGCTGGTGGATCTCCTCCACCGTGATTTCCCGAGGGGTGCTCCGGGAGAAGGAGGAGTACACCGCCGAGGGGGACAGGGCATCCCCGCCGCTGACGTTGGCCCCGGAGGCCACATAGCGGCCGGCGTGGAAGAGCTGCAGGGCCACCTTGCAGTCCAGGGCGTGGATCTCGTCGGTGAAGGTTTTCCACATGGGAATGTCCGCATCCTCAGAGATGTGCATCACGTTGGGCTTGGCCCCGGTGGACTCGAAGCGGCAGGCCCCGATGATCAGCAGCCCGGCGCCACCCCGGGCCCGGGCCTTGTAATATTCGGTGAACCGGTCATTGACGCTGCCGTCCTCGGAGAAGCCGCTGTGGAGGGCGGGCATGAAGATGCGGTTTTTCAGCACAAAACCGGGTTTGATCTCGATGGGAGAGAACAGCCGGGAAAATTTCATAGCTTTTGGCCCCTTTCCAGTTTGTTGAGAATGGCGGTAAACCAATCCGGCAGCGGGCACTCCACCGTCATGGCCTCCCCGGTGCGGGGATGGAGGAAGGTGAGCTGCCGGGCGTGGAGGCACTGGCCCGCCAGCCCCTTCACCGCCTTGCCCCGGTATACCGTGTCCCCTAAAAGGGGGTGGCCGGAGTAGGACATGTGGACCCGGATCTGGTGGGTGCGGCCGGTCTCCAGCTGGCACTCCACGTGGGTGTAGCCGTTGTAGCGGCCCAGCACCCGGTAGTGGGTCACCGCCCGGCGTCCACCGGGGACAACGGCCATTTTTTTGCGGTCGTTGGGGTTCCGGGCGATGGGAGCGTCGATGGTGCCGGAATCCTCCCGGAGGTTGCCCTGGACCACGCACTCGTAGACCCGGGCCAGGGTGTGATCCTCCAGCTGGGCCGCCAGGGCCAGGTGGGCGGCGTCGTTCTTGGCCACGATAATGAGCCCCGAGGTGTCCCGGTCGATCCGGTGGACGATGCCCGGGCGCTTCTCGCCGTTGATGCCGGATAAGGTGTCCCCGCAGTGGTAGAGCAGGGCGTTGACCAGGGTGCCGTCCGGGTGGCCCGGGGCCGGGTGGACCACCAGACCCACCGGCTTGTTGACCACCACCACGTCCTCATCCTCATAGACGATGTCCAGGGGGATGTCCTGGGGCAGGATGTCCACCGGCTCCGGCTCCGGCAGCTCCACCGTCAGCTCCGCCCCGGGGTCCGGCCGGGCGTTTTTCTTCAGGGGAACCCCCTGGCAGCAGACCAGCCCCTGCTCCAGCAGCTTCTGGGCGGCGGAGCGGGTGAGCCCCTCAATCTGGCGGCAGAGCAGCTGATCCGCCCGCTCCCCGGGCCGGTCAGCCCGCAGCGTCAGCGTCGGCATCGGTTTTGGGGGCCTTTTTGCCCTCGTACTTCTCGTAGAAGAAGATGATATAGATGGCCAGGGCGATGACTCCCAGCACCACGCAGATGTCTGCGAAGTTGTAGACGGCGAAGGTCATGAACAGGGTGTCCACCATGTCGGTGACGTAGCCGATGAAGGCCCGGTCAATGAAGTTGCCGAAGGCCCCGGCCATGACCACCGCCATGGACCACTGGGCAAAGGGGTGCTTGAGCCAGCTTTTGGCGATGGCCACCCCCAGCAGGGCGGTCATCACCAGGGAGACCAGGGCCAGCAGTTGGGTGCCCCCGCTGAAGGAGGAGAAGGCGGCGCCGGTGTTCTGCACATAGGTGAGCCCCACCAGGCCGGGAATCAGGGTGATTTGTTCGCCCAGGGGGATCAGGGCCCGGGTGAGAATCTTGGTGATCTGGTCCACCACCACCAAACCGGCGGCGGTGAGAAACAGGGGTAGCTTGTTGCGCATAGACAGGTCCCTTCTTTTGTGTCTCGGTTGTGTACAAAAATCCCGGGGCGGGGTAGCCCGCCCCG
>CABRZO010000265.1 GCA_902475455.1 uncultured Eubacteriales bacterium | reverse complement strand
GGCGGGGCTTGCCCCAGCTCTGGCCGCAGATGCAGTCCACGTCGTTGGTGTAGCTCATGTGCCAGATCTTCCAGCCCTCGGCGGTGCGGACGAAGTCCACGGCGAAGTATCCCCAGGTCCAGTTTGCCACCGGGCCGCAGACCTCCACGTCGTTGTAGGCGCCCTGGCAGTGCCACAGGCCCTTGGCGGTGTTGCCGTCGGTGGCCACCTCGATGACCGGGGAGGACAGGGGCTTAACCTTGAAGGGGCCCACACCGTAAATTTCCTCTTCGCTCTTGCCTCCCAGCTCCTTGGGGAAACGGGCCTGCATCAGGGAGGCCACCAGCTTGTTGCGCTCATAACAGGCCTGGTAGTAGCCGGAGACCGCCTCCGCGCCCACATAGGCGCCGTCGTTGAAACTCAGGCAGATGTCCTCCTCCCGGCTCCAGAACAGATCGAAAATGTCCTGCTCCCGGTTGAGGATGATGCAGTTGGCGTACTTGCCCATCAGGTTCTTGAGGGCCCGCTGGTCTTCCCAGCGCTGGGTCAGCTGCTCGGTGGTGAATGTTGCCATGAATCCTGCTCCTTTCTGATATCGGATCAATCTGATTGGGTTCAAAGGCCCATGTTGATGACGGCATCGTAGCCGTCTCGGGTGGCCTGGCCGATCTGGCGGGCCCGGGCGGCGTCGCCGCAGACATAAAATTCAGCGCAGTACTTGCTCAGCCGCTCCACCTCGGCGGAACGGGACCGCATGCCGGCGCACATGACCACGGTATCGGCGGGGAAGGTGTGCTCCTTGCCTTCGCCGTCCACGGCGGTGACGCCCTGGGCGTCAATCCCGGTGCAGCGCAGGCCGGTGGCGGTGGAGAGAGTGTCTGCCACTTCGATCTGGTGCATCACGTTGAGCCGGTGCATTCTGCCGCAGTCGGGACACAGCTCCTGCTGCATCTCCAGAATGGTGACCTCATGGCCCTCCCGGGCCAGGGCGATGCCCTCCTCACAGCCGATGAGGCCGCCGCCGATGACCACCACCCGGTGGCCCACCCGGGGATCGTTCCGCTGAAGTTCGGCGCCGAAAATCACGTTCTGGCCGTCGGCACCGGGCACCGGCAGCGCCCAGGGGTCTGCGCCTACGCAGGCCAGAATGGCGTCGGGTTTTACCTCCGCCACCAGCTCGTCGGTGACAGTGGTGTTGAGCCGGATATCAATGGGCAGCTTCATGACCTTGGCGGCGGTCATATCCCGATACCGGCGGATATTGGCCTTGAAATCCGCGTTGTCGGCGTACTTGAGCCCCCCCAGCCGGTCGCTCTTCTCCACCAGGGTCACCTGATGGCCCCGCTCACAGGCGGTGATGGCGGCCTGCATACCGGCGGGGCCGCCGCCCACGATGAGCAGTTTTTTCTGCTCCCGGGTGGGGATGGGATGGAAATACTCCATCTCCCGGCCGATGTAGGGGTTGACGGCGCAGCGCATGGTCTTGTTCTTCATCATGCCACTCTGGCACTCGCCGCAGCGCAGGCAGGGGGTGATGTCCTCCACCCTGCCCCGCATGATCTTGCGGGGAAGGAAGGGGTCGGCGATGAGGGCCCGGCCCATGGCGATGCAGTCCACACCGCTCTCCTCCAGGAAGGCCTCCATTTTGTCGGGCTCACTGAAGGCACCCACGGTGACCACCGGGGTTTTCACATGCTTCTTAATCTCAGCCGCCAGGCCGGAGTTTTCACCGTGCTGCTGGAAGGCGCCGGGGTGCATCAGCACCGCGGAGTACTCATCCTGCTGGCTGCCGGCGGAGACGTGAATCAGATCCACCTTGCCGTCCAGGGCCTTGGCGATCTCAATGCCGGTTTCCAGCCCGTAGCCTCCGGGCATCCGCTCGGAGCCGGAGATCCGGATGTCGATGGGGAAGCTGGGGCCCACCGCGGAGCGGACCTTTTCCACCACCAGCAGCGGGAAGCGCATCCGGTTTTCGATGCTGCCCCCCCATTTGTCGGTGCGGTGGTTGGTGACTGGGGAGATGAACTGGTGGAGCAGCCAGCCGTGGCCGGCGTGGATCATCACCATGTCAAAACCGCAGGCCTTGGCCACCCCGGCGGCC
>CABRZO010000264.1 GCA_902475455.1 uncultured Eubacteriales bacterium | reverse complement strand
ATATATCTTTGAACATTTTACACTTCCTCCTGTTATCTATTCCACTGCCAAGTTTGCTCATTAGTATCGAGTGGCTTGAACTGCGGTCGTCACTGTTATCTAAATCACTGCCACAACCTATGACATCTAATCCGCAGCCTAAACCCTACCACTCAATTTCCGCTGCCCGGCAAATTCGCTTAGTAGATATGTTTCCATATAAGAAAACCGAGCTTTTCGCAAGGCTCCTCTGATGATGCTCACCTAGCAAAAGCCCGGAAATACGCCACTTTTTGGCTCTTATTTATCTTTTCTTGACAGCAAACAGACCGTCTCCACATGCCCGGTCCTTGGAAAGAGGTCCGCGGCCTCGGCCTGCTGCAAGTGATAGCCCTTTTCCCGCAGTCTCGCCACGTCGCGGGCCAGCGTGGCGGGATCGCAGGAGACGTAGACCAGGCGGGTGGGGGACATTTGGGCGATGGCGTCCACGACCTCCGGGGAGATGCCCTTGCGGGGCGGGTCCACGCAGATGACGTCCGGCCGTAGCCCCCGGCGGGCCAGCTCCGCCGCCGCCTCCTTGGCGTCGGCGCAGATGAATTCCGTGTTCTGAAGGTCGTTGCGCCGGGCGTTTTCTCGGGCGTCCTCAATGGCGGAGGGGACAATCTCCGCCCCGATGACCTGTTTGGCTTCGCCCGCCAGCACCAGGCTGATGGTGCCGGTGCCGCAGTATAGATCCACCACAGTTTCATTTCCGGTGAGCCCTGCAAATTCCGCCGCCTTCCGGTACAGCACTTCGGTCTGCTCCGGGTTCACCTGGAAGAAGGAGGGGACACTAAGCTTGAAGGTGAGATCGCACAGGGTGTCATAGAGGTAGTCCTGGCCCCAGAGAGTGCGGTACTGCTTGCCCAGAATCACATTGGTCTTGTCCCGGTTGACGCTGAGTACTACCCCGACGGCCTGGGGTACCGCCTCCCGGAGGGCGGCGATCAGTTCCGCCTGATGGGGCAGGCTTTCTCCATTGCAGATCAGACAGATCAGGCCCTGGCCGGCCCGGTTGGTGCGGACGTAGACATGGCGTACCAGTCCGGTGTGGCTCACCTCATCATAGGCAGGAACAGAAAATTGTTCCATCCAGCTTTTGACGGTCCGGCCGGCCCCGTCGGCCTCGGGACGCTGCAACAGGCAGCTGGGCACATCGATGACGTCATGGCTCCGGGACCGGAAAAAGCCCACGCTTACCCCCTGTTTTCCCGACACCGGGAATTGGGCCTTGTTGCGGTACCGGTCCGGATGGGCGGCCCCGTGGATCACGTCTACCGTCAGATCCAGCCCGCCGATGCGCCGCAGGGCATCTTCCACCCGCTGGCGCTTGAAGGAGAGCTCCTCTTCATAGGTCATGTGCCGCAGGGCGCAGCCTCCGCACTTGGGGAAGTGGGGGCAGTCCGGGGTGATGCGGGCCGGGGAGGGGGAGAGTACCGCTTCCACCTTGCCCCAGGCGGCGGTCTTGCCCACCTTCAGCAGCTTCACCAGACAGGTTTCACCCCGGATGGCCCCCTTTACAAAGACCGCCATCCCCTCCAGTCGGGCGATGCCGTCCCCTTCGCTGGAATATCCCTCAATCTCCAGGGGAATCAGCTGATTTTTCCGGGCATTGACCATGATCGTTTCCTCCGTGTTGTGCTTATAATCCACACTATTATAGCGGAATACAGTCTCCGACGCCACGGTTTTGCGCAAAAAAAGAGTTATCAAACCGGTAGAATTATGTTATACTCAGGACAATGATGAAAATACAAAGGAGATTTGCGCCCATGAGCGATCTGAGCTTTATCACCGATCCCTCCAAGTGGAAGGACATTACCCCGGACATGTATGACGAGATCAACGCCCAAATTGAGCAGACCTTTGAGGAGGGCTGCCACGGGGACTGCTCCTCCTGCCAGTCCGACTGCGACCACCGGGAGAGCGCCCAGCTGCCCAAATTTGCCAAGCGGATGTACGCCGTCAACGGCGGCAAGGGGGGCGCCGGCAAATCCAGCGTCACCGTGCTGCTGGCGGGTGAGCTGGCGCGCCGGGGGCTGAAGGTGGGAATATTGGACTGCGA
>CABRZO010000263.1 GCA_902475455.1 uncultured Eubacteriales bacterium | reverse complement strand
GGGGGTGTTCAGCTCAGTGGGGGTGGGGCCGGGGGCCACCACGTTGCAGCGGATGCCGGTGCCGGCGAACTGGATGCCCACGTTCTTGGACATGGAGATAACGGCGGTCTTGGCGGCGGAGTAGGAGATGCCGGCGTTGAAGCCGGTGCCGCCGATGGAGGAGATGTTGATGATGGAGCCGCTGTGGGCCTGCTCCATGTACACCAGGGCCTCCTTCATCATGTAGTAGACGCTGTACTGGTCCACCTTGATGACGTGATCCCACCATTCGGCGTCGCAGCGGGTGATGGGGCGGTGCTTGTCGGCGATGCCGGCGTTGTTGACCAGCACGTCGATGCGGCCGAAGGTGTCGATGGCGGCCTTGACCACCTTCTTGCAGTCGTCATAGATGCTGACGTCGGCGGAGACGCTGATGACCTTGACGCCCATGGCGGCGCACTCGGCCTCCACTTCCTTCAGCTTGTCCAGGCGCCGGGCCACCAGCACCAGGTCGCTGCCCTCCTGGGCGAAGATCTCGGCGGTGCGCTTGCCGATGCCGGAGTTGGCGCCGGTCACAATGGAAACTTTGCCTTTCAAACGATCCATGAAATGATCAATCCTTTCTATTTGCCAAAGTAGTATGATTTAGATTACTACTATAACTATAACAGACTGAGCGGAAATGTAAAATACTTATTTGAAAGAATCGCTATAACTTGCGCTATATAATGGTATTCAAAACCCGCAGCCCAGGGCGGCGGCGTCGGAGATGGCGCCGATGGCCCGGCCCAGCTTCTGGCAGTTGCCCAGGCTGACGGCCTCAATGCCCAGGGCGGTCAGGGCCTGGGTCAGGCTCTCGTCGGGATGGACTCCGGCGGCATAGACCAGGGTGTCGCAGGGGATGGCCTTCCGGGTCACATTGCCCTCCTTGTCGGTGGTCTCCAGGTGTTTTTCTTCAAATGGACGTGGAGCCGGTGGAGGTCCTGCATGACAGTCCATGCCACCCCGGGCTCGTAGCCCAGGCCGATTTTCTTGCCCTGTTCCACCAGGGTGATCTCCCGGGCGCTGGTGTCCGCCATGTGGGCGGCCTGGTCCGGGGACTCGGCCCGCTGGGTGATCAGGAAGAAGAGCTCTTCCGGGCTCAAAGCGGATTTCCGGGCGATGTACCGGGCGGTCTCCACCCCCTTGAAGGAGCCCCCCACCACAACCACGTGTTTGCCGGGGATGACGGCCCCGGTGAGGATGTCCTCAGCGGAAAAAGCGCCGGGGATCTGAATCGGGTTGGGCTGTCCGCCGCTGGCCACCACCACCCGCCGGAAGCCGGCGGCCTGGACGGACTCCGGGGTGGCCTCCCGGTTGAGGCAGACCTCCACCCCCAGGGCGGTCAATTGGGCGGCGTAGTAATTCAGCAGGGTGCCAAACTCCCCCTTGGCGGGGCAGGCCGCCGCCAGATTGAGCTGGCCCCCCAGTTTATCGGAGCGCTCCCAGAGGGTAACGCTGTAACCCCGCTGGGCCAGCCGGATGGCGCTCTCGCAGCCGGCGGGACCGCCGCCGATGACCAGCACCTGGCCGCCGGGGCAAGGTTGCGGCTTCAGCATGGACTCCCGGCCCCCCAGGCCGTTGGACAGGCAGCACACCGGCCGGTCAAAGAAAGCCCCCACCAGGCAGCCCTGGTTGCAGGCCACGCAGGGCCGGATTTCCGACACCCGGCTATCCCGGGCCTTGTTGGGCAGCTCCGGATCCGCCAGCAGGGCCCGGCCCATGCCGATCAGGTCGGCGGTCTCCCGGGCCAGCAGCTCCTCCGCCAGGGCCGGGTCGTTGATGCGGTTGCAGGCGGCCACCGGGATCTGAACCGCCGCCTTGACCCCGGCGGCCAGATAGCTGAGGCCGCCCCGGGGCAGATCCCCCGGCAGCTGGGGCACCGTGGTCTCGTGCCAGCCTCCGGTGACATTGAGCAGGTCGATCCCCGCCGCCTCTGCCTCCCGGGCAAAGGTGATAGCCTCCTCCAGGCCGTTGGAGCCGGGGATGAAATCCTTGCCGCTGATGCGCAGGAACACCGGGTAGTCGGGCCCCACTGCCTGCCGCACCGCCCGGATCACCTCCAGGGGGAACCGGCGGCGGTTCTCCGGGGAGCCGCCGT
>CABRZO010000262.1 GCA_902475455.1 uncultured Eubacteriales bacterium | reverse complement strand
CCGCAGGGTGTCGTTGAAATACTTGATGGGGGTGGGCATGTCGCCGGTGATGATCTCCGTGGCGTCGTGGTACAAGGCCGCCACCGCCACCTGCCCCGGGTCCAACTGTCCACCGAAATAGCGGTTCTGGAGCACCGCCAGGGCGTGGGCCAGCACCGCCACCTGATGGGAGTGCTCCTGGATGTTCTCCCGCTCCGTGTTGCGCATCAGCGCCCAGCGGTCGATGTATTTCATCCGGGCGATCAGGGCGTAGAAGTTGTGCTCTCCCGGCACCGCAATCCCTCCTAACAGAAACTCCATCCTGTCCTGGGACAGGATGGAGTTTATTTTAGAACATTAAACTATATTTGCAAAGGCTTTTCGGCGCTTTTGCCACGCCGGATCATTCCGCCGCCACAACGCCTTTGCGTTTCCAGGGCCCAAAGCGGTAGCGCAGGTAGGCCAACCCCACATTATAGACCCAGCTCACCAGCAGGCTCCACCAGATGGCCACATAGCCCACCGGGGTCAGGAAGGCCAGAATATAGGTGATCACCGTCCGGATCACCAGGCTGGAGACGGTGTTGAACAGGGTGAACATCACGTCGCCGGAGCCCTGAAGAACCCCGTTGAAGCAGAAGTACCAGCAGAACAGGATGAAACCCAGGGCCACATAGTGCAGATAGGTGACACCCACCGCCTTGGAGGCGCCCACCACGCCGAACAGGCCGATGAGCTGGGGAGCCAGCAGCAGCACCAGGCTGGAGATGATCACCACGGTGATGGTGCCCATGATCAGGGTGCCGTGTAAACCCCGGCGCACCCGGTCCAGTCGTTTGGCCCCCAGGTTCTGGCCGGTGAAGGTGGCCATGCCCAGAAAGAAACTCTGGCTGGGGATGTAGATGAAGTTCTCAATCCGCATGGCGGCGGTGTAGCCGGCGGTGATGTCAAAGGCGTTGACCACCCGCTGGATGGCCATATGGTTGAAGGACACCACGCACTGCTGAATGGTGGAGGGGATGCCCATCTTCAGGATCAGGCCGGCGGTCTCCCCGTGGAAGCGGAACTCCCCCTTCTGGAAACGAACCACGCTGTGGACCCGGAACATATAGGCCACAATCACCACCGCCGAGATGATCTGGGACAACACGGTGGCCACCGCCACTCCCATGACGCCCCAGTGGAACACCAGCACCGCCACCAAGTCCAGAACCACATTGCAGATGGAGGACAGCAGCAGCACATAGAGGGTGGCCCGGCTGTTGCCCAGACTCCGCAGCACCGCCGCAGCAATGTTATAGACGAACTGGAAAAACAGGCCCAAAGCGTAAATGCGGAAATAGGTCACCGCATCCGCCAGCAGGTAATCCTGTACCCCCAGCACCCCGTCCAGCAGCCAGCCCGCCCCGGCGAAGGCCAAAACGGTAAAGACCACACCCATACCCATCAGCATCAGCATGGCGGTGGCCACCCCCCGGCGCATCTCCTCCATGGCCCCGGCCCCGTAAAACTGGGACACCACAATGGAGGCGCCGGTGGACATGCCCATGGCGATGGCAATGAACAGCAGGGTCAGCGGGGAACAGGTGCCCACGGCGGACAGGGCCGCCTCCCCCACGAAATTGCCCACGATGATTCCATCCACCGTATTGTAGAGCTGCTGCAGCAGATTGCCTGCCATCAGCGGCAGGGTAAAGAGCAGAATAAGTTTCCACTCTTTGCCTTCAGTCATAATTTTTTCCATCTTTTTCTCCTCATCCGTCTCGTTTTCAAATCGTACAGGCTTTTTTATTTTACCATAGGATTCCAGAGAATCAATGAGCCCCCCTTATTTTATTATAACTTTCACAGTATAGTAGTATAACCAGGCGCCAGACTTTGTGAACTTCTCTGGAACCAGCGGCTTTTGACAGAATGGGCCGTTGCGGCTATAATGAGAAAACATATTGTATTAATAGGATGATCGCTATGAAAATTGCCTTTTACACCCTGGGGTGCAAAGTGAATCAATACGAGACTCAGGCCATGGAGACCATTCTGCGCCAGCGGGGCCATGAATTGGTGGATTTTGAGGATATGGCCGACGCCTACATCATCAACACCTGTACCGTCACCGCCGTCAGCGACAAAAAATCCCGGCAGGCCATCCGCCGGGCCCGGCGGCTCAACCCGGAGGCGGTGGTGGCGGTGTGCGGCTGCTACGCCCAGACCACTCCGGAGGCGGTG
>CABRZO010000261.1 GCA_902475455.1 uncultured Eubacteriales bacterium | reverse complement strand
CTCCGCCGCCGGTTCCGACGCGGTAGACGAGGCTGTGGAAGGCCTGGTGGACAAGAACGGCGACCCGGTCAAGGTGGGCATCATCACCTACTACGTCAACTCTTCCTTCGAGTCTTCCTTCAACACCGCGGCCCAGAAGCGCTGCGAGGAGCTGGGACTGGAGTACGAGAGCTATGACGCCAACCAGGATATGGCTGCCTATCAGACCTGCTTTGAGAACGCTGCCAACGCCGGCTGCGACGCCATCGTCTGCGTCCCCTCCGACCCCACCGCCATGGGCCCCCAGTGCGATGTGTGTGAAGAGTACGGTATTTACCTGGTAGTTATGGCCGTGGCCCCCGACGGATATTACAGCTCCGCCCTGGTGGTGGACATGGAGGTCAAGGGTGAGATGAAGGCCCAGGCCATCGTGGACGCCTGCGGCCCCGGCAGCAAGGTGCTGATGCTTCTGGGCAACCAGCAGCAGACCGGCTGGGTCCAGGAGAACGACGCCGCCAAGGCCGTCTTTGAGGCCAACGACATTGAAGTGGTGGCTGAGGAAGATCCTCAGGCCCAGATGGATCTGGGCATGTCCTACATGGAGAACTGGCTGAGCATGGGCATTGAGTTTGACGCCATCTGGTGCGCCACCGACACCGTGGCCGCCGGCGCCTGCGCCGCTCTGGAGCAGGCCGGCTATGACTTTGACTCCGTGTTCATCGTCTCCGAGGACGGCGACGAGACCGGCCTCCGGCTGGTGGAAAAGGGCCAGATTGACGCCACCCTGTCCCTGTCCGGCATTATGTACGGCACCGGCACCGTGGACGCCGCCTACGAGTGGCTGAGCGGCCAGAATCCTCCTGCTGAATATCAGGTTGACATCGAGATGGTCACCCCTGATAACGTCCAGGATTATCTGGCCCAGCTGCCCTGATTCCCTTGCGGCAATCCAAACGTTGAGTTATTTTAAGCGTTCGTAGTCCAACGCGGATCGCCCCTCCGTTTGGAGGGGCGATTCTGTTACCAGCATAAAACCGTTGTAAGGAGGTTGTATCACATGGAAAAGAAACCGATGGCAAAGATGCTGATTGAGCACGGACTCATCCCCGGGCATACCCTGTGCCCGGATCAGCCCGGTATGGAGAACAGCTCCACCATCATACCCGATCATCAGAAAATGAACCCCAACTGTGTCTGCCCCACCCGCACCTGCCCCCTGCACGGCTTTTGCGAGTACTGCGCCCAGCACCATGCGGAGCTCAACCGGGCTTTGACCCAGATGGGATTGGGGGAGCACTGTCATTTCCATCACTGCAAGCAGGATAAGATGATCGAGCGCTTCGGCCCGGAGGCGGCCACGGCCATGGCCCGCAAGGTGGGCGAGGACGCGCTGGCGGCGGCCCAGCAGGCCCGGGAAAACGGAAAGGAGGAGCAGTGATGCTGCGGATCGGAGATCTGGGGATCAGCCGTAAGGTTTATGATCCCAAGAGCGGTATGGAGTTTTTGGTGGCCGCCCAGGATCATTACGGCCCGGGCATCACCACGCTGCTGGCCCGGTATGTGATCGGCGTGCGGGCGCTGGATGCGGCGGAGAGCGGGCCGGAAGGGGCCTATCCCTTTGAGCAGAGCGGAAAGTTCGGCAACAACAACTATCCTAACAGCAACCTGCATCAGTGGCTGAACGCCCGGGAAGAACAGTGGTATCATCCCACCCACGACCGGGACCAGCCTCCGGTGGCGGAGCACCTGAGATATGGGGAGCACCCCTATCTGGACACCCCGGGCTTTTTGAGCCAGTTTTCCAGTGCCATGCAGCAGCACCTGGTGGAGACTGATATTCCCGTTCTGGTACGCACCAGAAAGACCCAGGGAGAGCTGCAATATGTCAAGGCCTGTGCATTTCTGCCCAGCCGGACGGAGATGAACAAAGGGGACGAGATCGGCGTGGCCGAGGGAAAGCCCCTGCCCATCTTCTATGACCATTACATTTTCAAGGCGGTGCCGGCGCCGGACCAGGTGGAAAAGTACGGCCGCAGCTGGAACCCGGAGGACCCGGAGCATGGAATGTTCTTTGACCGGGCCCAGATGTACGACCCCAAATTCGGCTGGTGGTACTACATGCGCACCCCCAGCACTATGTACAAGTTCCTGCAGCGGGTCATGAGCCCCTACGGCTCCGTCTCCTTTACCTACGCCTATAACGACGTGGTGGGCATCCGTCCCCTCATCAATGTCAGCTCTGACCTGGAGGTGGCGGATGTGGGCGTGGAGGCCCCGATCTACCGGATCGGCGGGTGA
>CABRZO010000260.1 GCA_902475455.1 uncultured Eubacteriales bacterium | reverse complement strand
CTTGGCTGGCGACGGCCCGGGAAGATAGGTAATGCCAACACAAAGAAGCGGTCAGATACATAATCTGACCGCTTTTCTTATACTTTGGAGGCTAATCCATGAGATATCCCAATATCACAAAAGCCAGCTTTGTGTCCCGTCAGAACCGTTTTGTGGCCACGGTCATTCTGAACGGAGTGGAAATACAGGTTCATGTAAAAAATACCGGCCGCTGCCGGGAACTGTTGATCCCAGGGGCTACCGTCTATTTGGTGGATTCCAACAATGAAAAACGCAAATATCGCTATGATCTGGTGGCGGTGGAGAAGGGGGATCTGTTGGTCAATATGGATTCCCAGGCTCCCAACCAGGTCTTTGGGGAATTTTTGCGCTCCGGCAATTTTCTGGAGGGTGTAACCCTGGTGAAACCGGAGTATCGCTATGGATCCTCTCGGATTGACTTCTATTTTGAGCGCCAGGGAGAGCGTCATCTGGTGGAAATCAAAGGGGTCACCCTGGAGGAAAACGGCATCTGCCGCTTCCCGGACGCCCCCACAGATCGTGGGGCCAGACACCTGGAAGAGTTGACTGGGGCGGTCCGAGAGGGATTTCACGCCTGGGCTTGTTTCGTGGTTCAGATGAAGGGGATGCGCTGGCTGGAACCCAACGAGAAGACTGACCCTGCCTTCGCCAAAGCCCTCCGGGAGGCCGCAGCGGCAGGGGTCGGTGTGCGGGCCTTTTGCTGCCAGGTTTATCCAGACGGTTTAGAGATTGAGTCAGAGTTGCCTGTGCGCCTCTGTGTGCAGGATAATTCATTGTGAATTGCACAAGGAATTTTTAAAACTGGGGATAATTTCGTGACATGCTCCAAAAGTGAAATTAGGGCATTGACATATTTCATTTTGATGCTATACTGCAAGCATAACAGCAAGGGCGCTGCAGGATGATCCCCCCATCCTGCAACGCCTGTTTTGTTTGTTGCAACAGCAAAGCGATGTTAGCACAATGGCGTGCGTTCCACCTGATCAGTGGGATGCACGCCAAAAATCGTTTTGGGAGGCATTTGTTATGGATATGAGTGTATGGTACCTGTTGGGTGCTATTCTCGTCTTCTTCATGCAAGGTGGCTTCGCAATGGTGGAGACCGGTTTTACAAGAGCAAAGAACGCCGGCAACATCATTATGAAGAACCTGATGGACTTCTGTATTGGAACCATCGTCTTTTTTGCTCTGGGCTACGGCCTGATGAACAGTGAAAACTATTTCTTCGGTCTCATCGGTAGGCCTGAATACCAGATGTTCACCGATTTCGCCAATTTCAACTGGTCCAACTTTTTCTTCCAACTGGTGTTCTGCGCCACAGCTGCCACCATTGTCTCCGGCTCCATGGCCGAGCGGACCAAGTTCGTTTCCTACTGCATTTATTCCGCGGTGATCTCCGCGGTGGTCTATCCCATTGAAGCCGGTTGGGTCTGGAACGGCCAGGGCTGGCTGGCCCTGCTGGGTTTCCACGATTTCGCCGGATCCGCCGTCATCCACATGGTGGGCGGCCTCACCGCTCTGATCGGCGCTATCATCCTGGGGCCCCGTCTGGGCAAGTATTATATCGACAAGAATGGCAAGAAGCAGTCCCGGGCCATTCTGGGCCACTCGGTTACCCTGGGTGCCCTTGGTTGCTTCATCCTCTGGTTCTGCTGGTACGGCTTCAACGGCGCCGCCGCTTCCGACGCCACCCAGCTGGCCAAGATTCTGAGCACCACCACCATTGCCCCCGCCACTGCCACGGTGGTGTGCATGATCTTCACCTGGATCAAGAACGGCAAGCCCGATGTCTCCATGTGCCTGAACGCCTCGTTGGCGGGCTTGGTGGCCATCACCGCCCCCTGCGATGTGGTGGATGGCGTGGGCGCCTTCTTCATCGGCCTGGTCTCCGGTATCTTGGTGGATGTGGTAGTGGAGACCCTGGACCTGAAGTTCCATGTAGATGATCCCGTGGGCGCTGTGGGTGTCCATCTGGCCAACGGCCTGTGGGGTACCATTGCTGTGGGTCTCTTTGACATCGAAAATGGACTGTTCTACGGCGGTGGCTTCCATCAACTGGGCATTCAGGCTCTGGGTGTGGTCACCATCTGCGCCTACACCCTGGTGATGATGACCATTGTGTTTATGATCATCAAGAAGACTGTGGGTCTGCGTTGCTCCACCGAGGAGGAGATCAAGGGCCTGGATCTCACCGAGCACGGTCTGCCCTCCGCCTATGGCGACTTTACCATCAACGACAACCTGCTGGGCCTGCCCGCCGACGAACGGGCACCCGATGGCGATATTCCCATGGAAGCGGCG
>CABRZO010000259.1 GCA_902475455.1 uncultured Eubacteriales bacterium | reverse complement strand
GCCGCTCCAACCCCTGCCATAAGGGCAGGGTGCGGCAGCCGGCCATCCGGGGACAGGGGGAGGCCGACGCCTCAAGGCAGGCCACCGGGGCCAGATCCCCCTCGGTGAGCCGCAGGATGCTGCCCACGGTGTAAAGTTCCGGGGCCCGGGTCAGCCGGTAGCCGCCCCCCTTGCCCCGCAGGCCGGTGAGCAATTTATGCTGCACCAGAATCTTTAAAATGCTCTCCAGATATTTCTCCGAAATCTCCTGGCGTCGGGCGATTTCCTTCAGCGGGATATAGCTGTCGGTCTGATGTTCCGCCAGGTCGATCATCACCCGCAGGGCATACCGCCCTTTGGTTGAGATTATCATGAAAATGCCTCCTTCGTCAGGGTTTTAACCTATTATACAACAGGGTTTGTAGGAATTCAACCGACCAAATTTCCTTGACAAAGGGGAGGTGGTGCCCTATAATTCCTATAAACCCACCTGATAGATTGGTAAAAGAATTCCGCCTGCCATGGTGAAAGATGGTCGGCAGTGCAATGAGAATAGGAGGCATCGTATGGGCAAGATTTTTACATCCGTGGACCAGCTGATCGGCCACACTCCGCTGTTGGAACTGACCCGGATTGAGCAGAGCCTGGGGCTGGAGGCCCGGGTTTTGGGCAAGTTGGAGTATTTGAACCCCGCCGGCTCCGTCAAGGACCGGGTGGCCAAGGCCATGCTTGACGACGCGGAGTCCAGGGGCCTGCTGAAGCCGGATTCCGTCATCATTGAGCCTACCTCCGGAAACACTGGTATTGGCCTGGCCTCGGTGGCCGCCGCCCGGGGATATCGTGTTATCATCGTAATGCCGGAGACCATGAGTGTGGAGCGCCGTCAGCTGATGCGGGCCTACGGGGCGGAGCTGGTGCTCACCGAGGGGGCCAAGGGGATGAGCGGGGCCATTGCCAAGGCGGATGAGCTGGCGGCGGAGATGCCCAACAGCTTTATTCCCGGCCAGTTTGTCAACCCTGCCAACCCGGCGGCCCATATCGCCACCACCGGCCCGGAGATCTGGGAGGATACCGACGGCCAGGTGGACATCTTTGTGGCCGGCGTGGGCACCGGGGGCACCATCACCGGTGTGGGGAATTATCTGAAGGGCAAAAATCCCGATATCCGGGTGGTGGGGGTGGAGCCCGCCACCTCTGCGGTGCTCAGCGGCAAGCCAGCCGGACCCCATATGCTCCAGGGCATCGGAGCCGGTTTTGTCCCGGAGGTGCTGGACACCCATGTTTATGATGAGATCGTACCGGTGACCAATGAGGACGCCTTTGAAACCGGCAGGCTCCTGGGCCGGCGAGAGGGCGTGCTGGTGGGCATCTCCGCCGGGGCTGCCCTCTGGGCCGCCATCGAGCAGGCCAAGCGCCCGGAAAATCGCGGCAAGACCATTGTGGCCTTGCTGCCGGATACCGGGGATCGTTACCTGTCCACCCCCATGTTTGCGGACTGAGAAAGGGCATAGTATCCAGTTTATTCTGGCGGTTTCCGTCTGTAGAGGCAGACGGAAACCGCTTTTAATTTGGTGCAATTCTTAAGAAAAATTAAAAGGGGATAGCTTTCCGGAAACAGATGGAAATCCAAACACTTTTTAAGGAGAACTGTTACGAAATGTATCCATTGTGTAGTGCTTTGTTGTTGAAATTGGTCGAATCATAAATTAACATAATGCACGGCGATGGGCGGCGGTGCTGTTTCGTAAACCGTATGGCAAATCAAAAGTCGCCTGAAGGTGGATGGGTCATGAGTTTCAGCGATTTGTCATTTCTATTTCGGTTTTTGCCAGTATTTCTCATTTTATATTATGTTTGCCCCGCAAAGTGGAGGAGCTATGCCCTGATTTTGGCCAGCCTGGCCTTTGTGGCCTTTCACTCCCTCTGGTCGGCGCCTTTGCTCCTTGGAGTCATTATTGTCAACTACATGTTGGGGCTTGGAGTGTGCCGCTGGGGCCGGATCTGCCTGTGGGCCGGCGTGGTGCTGGATCTGGGGCTGGTGGTGGCCTGCCGGTTGACACCGCTGCCCCTGCCGGGGGTCAGCTACCTTGTGTTCTCGCTCATCAGCTATCTGGCGGATCTGTATCGGGGCGAGTTGGAGCCGGCCTCGCCGGTGGAGTTCGGAGCCTACGCCGGCATGTTTCCCCGTCTGATCGCCGGCCCCATTGCCCGGGCGGGGCAGGTGCTGCCTCAGTTGGAGGCCCCTCGCTGCACCCTGAAGCGGCTGGAGAAGGGGGCAAGCCTGCTGATTTTGGGGCTGGGCTATAAAGTGCTGCTGGCGGATTCCCTGTCGGGGCTTTGGAGTGTGGCGG
>CABRZO010000258.1 GCA_902475455.1 uncultured Eubacteriales bacterium | reverse complement strand
CTCGCCCTGAAACATGCTGCCAACATGTTTCTATTTCGGGCTCACATACAGGACAGGGTGACTTTTGCGCCAGCAATCGAGCCCTGTCATGCATGCAGCCCCTTTGTCGAAAAAGGCCTATGGCCTTTTTCGACAAGCTCAACCGGCCCGGGACAAACCCCGGCCGGTTTTAGTCTTGTCATCAACACTTGGTCTCGTTGGAAATCATAATTTCAATGATCTCCCGATCCGTTTCCGCCATTCCGATCCGGGCCACCCGGTTGACGTTCTGGATGGTATTCTCCACCCCTTTGGTGACAATGCCGTCACCGCCGTAAAACTCCGTACCCTGGAGCTGCATCTGCCACCCCAGCAGCCCCGCCTCCACCGCCGAGGCGATTTTCGCTGCGCAGCTGGGCTTGGCACCGTCGCAGATCATGCCGGAGTTAATGGCCACCGCATTGACGATGGTATGGGCGATGGCGTCGCTTTTGCCTCCATGGAGATAGGAGATACCCGCGCCCGCCCCGCAGCCGGCGCTGGTGGCGCCGCAATAGGCGGAAAGGCTGCCGATGCCGGTTTTCAAGTGGATGGTGACCAGATTGGAGACCACCAGCGCCCGGTACAGCTGCTCCTGGTCCACCCCCATCTCCCGGGCGTAGACGATCACCGGCAAAGAGGCGGTGAGGCCCTGGTTGCCGCTGCCGGAGTTGATGACCACCGGCAGCTCACAGCCGCTCATCCGGGCATCGGAGCCCGCCGCTGCCATGGCTTTGGCCCGGTTCTGAACCGAATCTCCGTAGGCGCGGATCAGGACCCGGCCGATATTGGCCCCCCAATCCCCCCGCATGCCTTCCTCCGCAATGGCGGTATTGCAATCGATCTGACGCTGCAGCACATCCCGCACCTCTTCCAGCGCCACACAATCGGCAAAGGCTACGATATCGCTGACATTCAACAGGCTGCGGTCCGTCTCATGTTCCACCACCTGCTCCGTATACTCCCGGTGGACCAGGGCAGTTCCGTCCTTTTCCAGGCGGATGACATTGGTATGATAGCCGGAAATCTCACAAAAAGCGGTATGCCCCTCCCCTGCCAGCATCACTTGGATGTCAAAGACGTAGGGCTGCTCCGAGGGTTCCACCGTACAGGGGACGCTCCCCAGGAACTGCTCCATCTCCTGGATCTGGGGCTCGGTGACAGTTGAAAGCACCTGCAGCTTCTTTCCGGCGTCTCCCGCCACAATCCCCGCCACGGCGGCGGCGGCAATCCCCCGCTGTCCCCCCGTATTGGGTACCACCACGCTTTTCACATTTTTGATAATATTAGCGCTGGCCTTCACCTGAACCCACTCCGGCAGACAGCCCAGCGTCTCCCGGGCCAGAGCCGCGGCATATGCCACGGCGATGGGCTCGGTGCACCCCATGGCCATCATCAGTTCTTCCCGCAATATTTTCACATACTCCTGATAAATCCGCTGATCCATAATTGCCTCCCGGTTGCCGGCTTGAATCATCATACGCCCCGTTTGCAGGCGCAAGCCGGTCTCAGTAACCCATATTACCCCACAAACGGACAAAAATCAACGAAAAGCGTATTCGGGTGCCATATGACACCCCCAGGAAGTCCCCGTCATTCTCCCATCTTCGGTATAACAGAAATCCGGCTCCGGGTTGACACCCGGAGCCGGCAGTTTCGCTCAATAAAAGCCCTCGCTCCTGTAATTTACCACTCTCAGCATTTGGAGTACCGCGGATTTTTGCCGAGCCGACAGACAAGTCCAGTTGTCAAACAGCTCCTTCAAATCCGGCGTAAGCTCCACGATCTCCTTTTCGGAAAAGAACTGGGCCAGGGAGATGCCAAACCCCTTACAAATGGCCTCCAGGGTGGTGACGGAGGGCTCTGCCTCCTGGCTGAGGATACTGCCGATAGCAGACTGGGGCAAACCACACTCCTGGGATAGCCTGTTTTCCGTCCAGCTGCGTTCCTGCAGCAGCTGCAGAAGCCGGGTTCTGGCGTTCATGTGTCATCAGTACCTTTCTTTTGACCAGTTTCCAAATGCAAGGGACAAAAGTGAAAAACTATACTAAGAGTAAAGCGTCTGAAATACGGCGATAGCAACAGCGGAAATTGCCGTTGCTATCAGCGATGGATTCGATGGTTTTGACGGGTATCAGGGGCGGTCCGGTTATGGAAAAATCCCGACAGAATTTTCTATTTCCCACATTGTTTTCCAAACACAGATCCGATTATTTCATCGCATTTGCGAAATAATATACAATATTTCGCAAAACTATATATGCAGATTACACAACGCTTTGCTTGTTTCAAGCATAGCATTCACCCTTTTATTTGTCAATAAC
>CABRZO010000257.1 GCA_902475455.1 uncultured Eubacteriales bacterium | reverse complement strand
CAAACTCACCGGACGTCTGAACAGCCCCCGCAAAATGAATCTGGTCAGCCAGCTGTTCTGTACCCTGTTTTTCTTTGACGACTATGCCAACGCCCTGATCTCAGGGCCGGTGCTTTGCCCTGTGTCCGACAAGGCCAAGGTGAGCCGGGAGCGGCTGTCCTATATCGTGGATTCCACGGCGGCCCCCTTGGCGGGCATTTCCGTGATCTCCAGCTGGGTGGCGGTGGAGGTCTCCGTCATTCAGGAGGGCTTGGACGCGGCGGGGGCAAATGCCAACGCGTTTGAGATTTTTTTCCACAGCATTCCCTACTGCTTTTACTGCATTTTTGCCCTGGCCTTTATTCTGCTCACCACCATTTTGGGGCGGGAGTACGGGCCCATGCTGGCGGCGGAGCGCCGGGCCCGGGGGGGCCAGCCCCTGAAGGCGGGCACCCAGGTGGCTACGGACCGCCGGGAGGAACTCCCGGGCTCTGACGCCACCGATAAAGAGGGAGGACGGATTGCCCTGGCCTTTGGCAGCGTTTTGCTGCTGTTGGTCTTTGCCCTGGTGGCCTTCTATACCACAGGCCGCCAAAGCGCCATTGCTCAGGGGTTGATTGACCCAGCCGGCTTCCGTTTCGGGGATCTGGCAGTGATCATCGGATGTGCCGATACCATCCAGTTGGTGCTGGAAGCCGCCTTTTTGGCAGGAATTGTGGCCCTGCTGCTGGGCACCCTGATGGGGCTGTTCTCCCTAGCGGACGGCATCCTGGCCTGGCTGGACGGAGCTTCCTCCCTGATTCCTACCATTGTGGTGCTGGTGCTGGCCTGGACCCTGGCAGGAGTGGTGGAGCAACTGGGCACCGTCTACTTTGTGGTGGATGTGATTCAGGCCGGAGTGCCCAAACTGCTGGTCCCCACCCTGATCTTCCTGGCCTGCTGTGTGGTTTCCTTCGCAGCGGGAAGCTATGGCTGTATGTTTATGGTGATGCCCATGGCCATCCCCATTGTGGCCGCCGTCAGCGGTATTGCGGATCAGCCCGCCTCGGATCCCTTTATGTTGGCCTGCGTGGCCTCTGTTCTGTCCGGCTCCATCTTCGGAGACCATTGCTCCCCTATGACCGACTGCACCATTTTGGCGGCCCTGGGAGCGGGATGCGAGACCATGGACCATGTGAAAACCCAGATGCCCTATGCCCTCACGGTGGCGGCCACCAGCGTCATCTTCGGAACGCTGCTGACCAGCTTCGGGGTCCCGGTTTGGATTGCCCTGTTGCTGGGAGTCCTGTCCATGGGCCTTGTGGTGCGGTTTGTGGGACGCAAACCATAGACAATGGAGAAAAATACGCCCATACCCCAGTCTGTGCCGGGGTATGGGCGCGTTTTGTTATCCAGGGAGCCGGGGCTTTAAAAGGTAAATTCATAGTGATCGTAGCTGTTGATGATGACGGTATCCCCGCGAATAGTCTTCTGTGGGATGCGGATGCCGTAGTTTTGGTGGATGTGGCCGTGGAGAAAATATTTGGGCTGATACTTGTCCAACAGATCCAAAAAACAGGAGAACCCCCGGTGGGAGATGTTTTCAAAGTCGTTGATGTGGCGGGCCGGGGCGTGGGTCACCAGAATGTCAAAGCCCTTGTGCTTACGCAGCTGAAACCACAGGCGGCGAATGCGCCGGCGCATCTGGGCCTCGGTGTACATATACTTTCCGTTCCGGTAGCGGTGGGAGCCTCCAAGGCCCAGAATGCGGACTCCTTGGTAGACATAGATCATGTCATCAATGCAGATGCAGCCCTCGGGGGGAAAGCGGTCATAACACTCGTCGTGGTTGCCGTGGACATAGAGCACAGGACACTTGGCCATGGTGACCAAAAACTCCAGATACTCCCGGTGCAGATCACCGCAGGCCAGAATCAGATCGAATCCATCCAGCTTACCGGGGGTATAGTAGTCAAAATAGTATTTGGCTGTCACATCAGCGATGGTTAATATCTTCATAGAATCCCCGCTTGTTTTTAGAGACGGCATCCACGCCTACCATGTCCACCGTGGCCCTGCCGGTCTCATTCAATTCGTCGTACTGTGGGATGGAGCCCACAATGTTTTCCGCCAGCCAGTCCATGCCGATGATCTGTTCCGGGGTCAGATTTCCGTCCAGCACCCTTCCACCCTGGGCGTAGAGCTTGCCCCGGAACGGGTAGTAGAGGTCGGCCCGAATGCTGTTTTGCAGCAGCTCCGCCAGCTTCCGGGTGCCTGGGGGCACCTTGTCGGTGCAGTGGAGGGCCACCACGCCGGCGGACATACCCCAGTAGTAGTTCAGGGCCTTTCCGCTCTCCTCGTATTCCGTCTGGAAGGATTTGTCCTGGATCCGCCGGAGCATGGCCTCATAATAGACACCCCACTGCCAGACCGGCGCAGCCAGGATCACCC
>CABRZO010000256.1 GCA_902475455.1 uncultured Eubacteriales bacterium | reverse complement strand
GGAGTAGGAGCGGACGCTCTCCCGGCTGCTTTCCCGGCTGCTCTCGCGGCTGTCGCGGCTCTCCCGGGGCTCGCGGCTTTCACTTCTGTCACGGCGGAAGCTGCGGCGGGGTGCGGGGGCCTCCTCCTCTTCGGTGGTCTCCTCTTCCAGATCCTCGTCGTATTCCTCGTCCTCGTCCTCATAGGGGCGGGCCAGTCTTCTCAGTTCATCCATGAGTCCCATAATAAAAAGGCTCCTCCTTAAAATTTGCTGCCTTGTAATGACGTTTTTTTACTCAGCCCTGGGCCCGGATCGGGGGCCGGGGGCCGAAGAGGGCGGTGCCCACCCGAACCAGGGTGGCCCCCTCCAGGATCGCGTCCCGGAAGTCGCCGCTCATGCCCATGGACAATATGTCCATAGTACTCTCATTATCGTACTTTTTCTCTGTTATGTCAACAAAAAGCTGACGCATTTCGGCAAAAAATCTCCGATTTTCGCCCTCTTTGGTGGAAATTGGCGGAATTGCCATCAGCCCCCGGAGCCTGACGTGCTCCATCTGCCCCGCCAGGGCCGCCAAACGGTGGGCCAACTGGGGGTCAGCGCCGGATTTGGAGGCCTCGGCGCCGATGTTCACCTCGATCAAAATATCCTGGACAATGCCAAGTTTTTCCGCCCGCCGGTCAATGAGCTCCAACAGCTCCTCCCCGTCCACGGACTGGATCAGATCCACTTTGCCCACCACATACTTCACCTTGTTGCGCTGGAGGTGGCCGATGAAGTGGACCTGGGCCCCCTCATAGGCCCCGTCGGCCAGGTGGGCGGTGAATTCCTGGACCCGGTTTTCCCCGCAGACGGTGATGCCGGCGGCAATGGCGGCACGGATGGTGTCGCTGGTCTGCACCTTGGTGGCGGCGCAGAGGGTGATCTCCGCCGGGTCCCGGCCGGCGGCCCGGGCGGCCTGGTCAATCTGGTGCCGCACCGCCTCAATGCGTTGGATCAACTGCTGTTCCATATCAGTCCATGACCACCTTTCCGTCATAAATATCCTCGCCCCGGACAATGACGGTATCTCCCGCCCGGAGGGCGGAGGCCCGTTCGAACTGGGACAGATCCGCCTGGTTGCCCTCCTCGTCCAGCTTGTCCGCCTGGGCCACCAGATAGTAGTCGTCCTCCTCCCAGAGGATCTGCACCGGCACCCAGTTCACCTGGGCACCGGACACCCGGTAAATCCCCAGGGTTCCTTCCTCATTCACCCGGACCGCCTGCTTGGCCACCCGGAGGCCGGTGACGCTGTGGGTGATGATCTGCACCTCCTGCTCCCGCAGGGCGGTGACCTGGGTGGCGTAGTCGTTGGAGAAGAAGGTCACGTTGACCCGGCCATCCTCCGGGTCGCTGACCCGGGACACCTTGGCGGAGAAGGTGCGACCCGAGTCGTCAAACCGCAGGGTGATCTGGGCCCCGGCGTACAGATTGTCCACCTGATCCTCCCCCAGGTTGCAGCTGAAATACCAGCCGGAACCGGTAATGATCTTGCCCAGGCTGGTGGAGGAGGTAGCCGCCTGCTGGCTTGCCAGGGCATCCAGCCCGCTGGGGGTGAGCCCCTCCAGGGCCGCCACGGTCATGATCCCCTCATAGCCGTCCACCTCCGCGGAGTACAGCCCCGCCACCGGGGCGGTGACGGTGGTATAGGCGCTGCTGGCCTGGGCCTCCAGGCTGTCCACCTGGGCCTGAGTCTCCTCAATCTGGGTCTCCAGGCTGTCGCTGCCGTTGTAGGTGTAGTCCCGCCGGAAAATCAGGCTCCGGAGCTCGTCGGCCTCGGTGCTCAAATCGCTGAGATCCCCGGCGGCCACCATGGCGTGGAGGCCGGCGATGGTGTCGGTGATGTCATCCTCCAGGGCCATGGTGTCGGCGGACTGGCTGGTGCGGCTCTGGATGTACTGGAGCCCCTCCAGGGTGGACTGGGCCTCGTCCAGCTGCCGCTGGATCTCATAGCCCTCGGAGCTGGAGTAGATCCGGGCCACCACGTCGCCGGAGCCCACCCGTTCGCCCTCGGCGCACAGCACCTCCGTCAGGTCGGCCCCCTCCCCCAGCGTCACCTCGTCCCGGAAGAAGTAGCCGGTGGCGGTCACCTGTTCCTCGGCGGTGTAGCTGTAAAGGGTGGCAGTCACCGTGTTGGCGGTGAGGGCGTTGTAGATGTACACGCCAAAATAGGCCAGAATCCCCAAAAAGAGGACCAGTATCATAATGCGGATGATCACAGTTCCCTGTTTCATTGTTCCAAAGTCCTTTCGGAGTGCGCCACCTGCCCGGCTCAGACCTCCTCTTCCCGCAGCGGCACCGGCCGCTCCGGCGTGATGGTGGAGATCGCGTGCTTGTAGATCACCTGCTGGCGGCCCTCGCTGGTGAGCACCACCACAAAGGCATCAAAGCCGGTGATGATGCCCCGGAGCTGG
>CABRZO010000255.1 GCA_902475455.1 uncultured Eubacteriales bacterium | reverse complement strand
ATGGTCAACGGAAACGTGGGCACCGGCGTGGCGGTGGCGGGGGCCTTCAGCTTGGTCCGGTTCCGGTCGGTGCCCGGCTCCGCCCGGGAGATCGGGGCCATTTTTCTGGCCATGGGCACCGGCCTGGTGGTGGGCATGGGCTACCTGGGCTACGGGCTCCTCTGCGCAGTGGTGCTGGGGGGCGTCAGTATGCTCTATCATCGCCTGAGCCTTGGAACCAAAAAACGGACGGCCCTTTACAAGACCCTGCATATCACCATTCCGGAGGATCTGGACTACACCGGCGTATTTGACGAAATTCTCGGCCAGTACGCCACGGAATATGAGCTGAGTCAGGTCAAGACCACCAACATGGGCAGCCTGTTCCGGCTGACATACGACCTGACCCTCCGGAGCCCGGAGTCGGAAAAAGAGCTGATCGACAAGCTGCGCTGCCGAAACGGCAACCTGGAAATCACCGTTTCCAAGCAGCAGACCGTCCTGGGGGAACTGTAAAGAGAGGTGGACAGCGTGAAAAAAACAGCGGTTTTGCCGGTAATGGCGGCGGTGATGTTGCTGCTGGGGAGCTGCGGCGGAAACAGCATACAGAACGCCGGCACTTCGTCCACCTCAGCCCAGGCCACCGCCACTTCCGTCAGCGTGGACACCTCGGAGATGTTTACGGATCGCGATCTGGAGATCGGCTACGACCAGGAGACCGCCGTGGCAATCACCCTCTTCGGGGACAGCGCCGTCTGCGACTCGGATGCGGTGCAGATTTCCGGTACCACCATCACCATTTGTGATGAGGGAACTTACATTCTCACCGGCTCTCTGGAGGATGGGATGGTGATCGTCAACGCCCATGATACCGACAAGGTGCAGCTGGTGCTGGACAACGTCCAGATCACCAGCGCCACCTCGGCGGCCATCTATGTGCTGGAGGCGGACAAAGTGTTCCTTACCACTGCCGCCGATTCCGACAACACCCTTTCCAACGGCGGCAGCTATGAGGCCATTGACGACAACAACATCGACGCCGTCCTGTTCTCCAAGGCAGATCTGACTCTGAATGGAGCGGGAACATTGACCATCAATGCCGCCGCGGGCCATGGCGTTGTCTCCAAGGACGACCTGGTGATCACCAGCGGCACCTATCAGATCACGGCGGCCAGCCACGGCCTGTCGGGAAAGGACAGCGTGCGGATTGCTGGCGGCACCTTCACCATTGTCTCCGGAAAGGATGCCGTCCAGGCGGAAAATGATGAAGACGCCAGCCTGGGATTCCTGTATGTGGCGGGGGGCAGCTTTGACCTCACGGCGGAGGGAGACGGCCTGAGTGCCAGCTCCTACCTGCTGGTGGAGGAGGGCACCTTCCGGATTGAGACCGGCGGCGGCAGCGCCAACGCCGTCCAGGATACCCAAGAGACCTTTGGGCCGGAGGCTTGGCAGCAGGCGGAGGACACCCAGGAGACCCAGGACACCGTCAGCACCAAGGGGCTGAAAGCGGCCACCGATCTCACCATCACCGGCGGCAGCTTTGTCCTGGATTGCGCAGATGACGGGCTGCATTCCAACGGGGATCTGACCCTGGCCGGGGGCAGCTTTGAGATTGCCACCGGGGACGACGGGATCCACGCCGACACCACGGTGACCATTTCCCAGGGGGAGCTCAACATCACCCAGAGCTACGAGGGCATCGAGGGGTTTTCTATTTATATTTCCGGCGGCACCATCTCCCTGGTGGCCAGCGATGACGGCCTCAACGCCGCCGGCGGCACCGACAGCAGCGGCTTTGGCGGCCGGGGCGGGGACACATTCGGGGCCACGGAAGGGGCAATGATCGAGATCTCCGGAGGGACGCTGTATATTGACGCCTCGGGGGATGGCATTGACTCCAACGGTGACCTGACGGTCAGCGGCGGTGAAATCTATGTGTCCGGCCCTGAGAGTAGCGGCGATGGGGTGCTGGACTATGCCGGGGAGGCCGTGATCAGCGGCGGCGTCTTTGTGGCGGCGGGAGATTCCGGCATGGCCCAGAACTTTGGAACAGACTCCACCCAGGGAGTAATGCTGGTCACCGTAGAGTCCGTGGCCGGGGGCAGCGACATTGTTCTGACGGACAGCGACGGCACCGAGCTGATCCGCTGGCAGTCCCCCAAGGCCTTTAACAGCGTTCTCATCAGCTGCCCTGAGCTGGTCCAGGGAGGCAGCTATACCTTGACTGCCGGGGACAGCGTCACAGAGGTCACCCTGGACAGTCTGGTTTACGGCTCCGGCGGTGGAATGGGCATGTCCCCCGGAGGGACGGAGGCCATGGACGGCGGTATGGGCCGCTCCCCCGGCGGCGGGGGCGAGCTGCCCCAGGGCTTTGACGGGGAGGAGGGGATCCCCTCCGACTTCGGGGGCCGGGGACCCGGCGCCTCCGGAGAGGCCCCGGACAACCTGGAGCAGCCACCCCAGGACACC
>CABRZO010000254.1 GCA_902475455.1 uncultured Eubacteriales bacterium | reverse complement strand
CCACCGCCCTGGATGTGACCATCCAGGCCCAGGTGCTGGAGATGATTAAGGAGCTGCAGGAAAAGCAGGGGACCTCCATGCTGCTGATTACCCACGATCTGGGGGTGGTGGCGGAGACCTGCGACAAGGTGGCCATCATGTATGCCGGAGAAGTGGTGGAGTACGGTTCCCTGGAGCAGATCTTCAACCATGTCCAGCATCCCTATACCAAGGGACTCTTTGACTCCCTGCCCTCCTTGGACCGGGAGGTGCGGCGGCTTCATCCCATTGAAGGGCTGATGCCAGACCCCAGCAACTTGCCCACCGGCTGCAAATTCCATCCCCGCTGCCCCTGGGCTACCGGGGAGTGCGGGCTGCGGGAGCCGGAGCTGAGAGAAATAGAACCGGGCCATCTGGTGCGATGCCTGCTGGCCAAGGAGAAGGAGGGCGCCGAGCATGAGCAATGAACTGCTTCAGGTAGAGCATCTGAAAAAATATTTTAAGACCCCCTCCGGCTATCTCCATGCGGTGGATGATGTGAGCTTCACCTTGGATACGGGCAAGACACTGGGTGTGGTGGGAGAGTCTGGCTGCGGCAAGTCTACCCTGGGCCGGGCAATACTGGGACTCAATGAGGCCACCGACGGCAAGGTGCTGTTTCAGAACCGGGATATTACCCATCTGCGGGGGGGCCAGCGCCGGAAGTTGTACCAGGATCTGCAGATCATTTTCCAGGATCCCTTCTCCTCACTGGATCCCAGAAAGTCAGTGTGGGATCAGATCGCCGATCCCCTGCGCATCAACCACGCCTATCACAGCAAAGAGGAGCTGAAGCAGCGGGTCAGCGAGCTGATGGACACGGTAGGGCTGGCCCGGCGGCTCACCTATTCCTACCCGCACGAGCTGGACGGTGGGCGCCGTCAGCGCATTGGTGTGGCCCGGGCTCTGGCATTGAACCCCAAGTTCATTGTCTGTGACGAGCCGGTGTCCGCCCTGGATGTGTCCATCCAGGCCCAGATCCTGAATCTGCTGCAGGATCTGCAGGAGGAGCGGGGACTTACCTATATGTTCATCACCCATGACCTTTCGGTGGTCAAACACATCTCCGACGACATCATGGTGATGTATGTGGGCTGTGTGGTGGAAAAGAGTCCCTCCCGGGCCCTGTTCCGCCAGCCGCTGCACCCCTATACCAAGGGACTACTCTCCGCCATTCCCGTTCCGGTCATCCAAAAGGACAAGAAGCGGGTAATCATGAAGGGGGAGATCAGCTCCCCCATCAATCCCAAACCCGGCTGTCGGTTTGCCAGCCGCTGCCCCTACGCCACCGAGCTGTGCCATCAGGCTCAGCCCGAGCTGGAAGAGGTGCTGCCCGGCCACTTCGCCGCCTGCCACCACATCAGAGAGATCAATCAATTATCATAAACAGGAGGTAATGACAATGACAATGGAAGAAATGAGCCGGAAGCTGGAGGCCATGCAGCTGCAGCTGGATCGGGTGGAGGCTGCCCAGATTTGCGCCAACATCATGAGCCGCTATGTCTATTTCCACGCTTCGTTCCGGCACAAGGACTATGTGAAGTTCTGGGCCCAGCGGGAGGACGACATTCTGGAGATGCCCTGGGGCAAGTATGTGGGCTATGAGAGTGTGAAGAAGTGCTACCTGGATCACCACTTCGACCGGGGCGACGAGGGTGCCCAGGAGAAGATGGAGGGAGCAGTGTTCTTCCACCACCTGGACACTCCGGTGATCGTGGTGGCTGAGGATGGCCAGACCGCCCGGGGTACCTGGTGGTCTCCCGGCCACGAGACTTTCCCCCGGCCTGACCGGGAGGATGGCCAGGCCGCCATCTGGGCTTGGAGTAAGTACGGCGCCGACTTTATCAAGGAGGAAGACGGCTGGAAGATCTGGCGGATGAGAATTTATCCCATGTTCAAGACTCCGGTAGGAACCTCCTGGACCGAGTGGAGCGACTTTTCCGGCCCCATGGATCTGAGCGAGTTCCCGGAGACCGACCTACCCTGCACGGACACCCCCTGGTATATGGGACGCCACAGCGTCTATCCCGCTGACCAACCCGAGCCTCCGGTGCCCTATCAAACCTATTCCGACCTGAAGAAGACCTATTTTGGTGATATGATTTGATATTTTCCTTTATTTCGCTCCCCCCTAAAGCACTGGGGCCCGCAATCAAAAATTGCGGGCCCCAGTGGCCGTTTGCTCCCGGCGTGTCCAGCGGTTGGACACGCCGGGGTATATTATTTTCCTTACTTCAGGCAGATAAAGAGAATCCGGACCGAAAGCTGCAAACGATGTCACCGCATTTGATCAGTTTCTATGTACAGCAGCCCACCACCGAGGCGCTGCTGTCGATGACGGTGGCTGTCTTGGTGCTGAAAATTCCGCTTCTTTCCCTATTGAGCGTGTATTTTGAGCAGGAGCCGGAAAATGTGCCGGTTGAGCAGGCCATCCGCAACCTGGGCTGGGCCGTTGAGCAGAAGTTGATGGGAGACGAGAAACAGAC
>CABRZO010000253.1 GCA_902475455.1 uncultured Eubacteriales bacterium | reverse complement strand
GCGGCGGGGGCCTTGGTCACAGTCGGAGCGGGCTTTTCCAGCTTGCGCACGACGGCGCTCATCGCAGAGGACAGAATGACAATAACGATCAGACTGGCGAACACGGTGAGGATGCCGAAGGCACAGACGAAGGGAATGCTGTAATTCATGTGCTACCTCCTTCTACTCATATCGCCGCCTGTCACCCCGGAGCGGCCAGGTGGAGGAACCACCGGCCCCACAAGGGACGGGACAGCGTTGTTTATGGTCGAAGCGAAACGATAGAAACACCGTTCCAATGGCAAGTATAACCGATTGAGCCGGATTTTGCAATCGAAAAAAGGGCAGTTTTTACAGGTTTTTTGCAGTTTTTAGGGAAAATAGTTTTCCAAAAGTTCCGATAAAACGGTTTCCGCAGGATTGAATCCGGGAAACTGCCCAAAAAGGGAAAACCTGGCGGCAAACCAAAAGGTTTGCCGCCAGGCTGAACTAGTTTCTTGATGAGAAAATGTCGCCGGGGGTAAATTACTTGGCGTAATAGTTGATGAGGCAGCCGGAGAGGATGATGTCCCGCTCTTCCTTGGTCATGGCGGGCAGCCGCAGGGTGATGGTCTTCTCCTGGCCCTGCTGGATCAGGGTGGCCTCAAAGTCCTCGGCGCCCTGCTCCAGAGCGGAACGGACTCCCTTCAGGATGACCTGATCGCCGGGGGCGATGCCCAGGCTCTCCAGATCGGCGGTGACGAAGGGCAGCATGCCCCAGTTCACCACGTTGGAGCGGTAGCGCTTGGTGGCGTACTCCAGGGCAATGTTGGCCACGCCACCCAGCACCCGCTGGCAGGAGGCGGCCTGCTCCCGGGCGGAGCCGTCGCCGGGCCGCAGGGCCATGACCAGGGAGCCCAGACCGGTGTTGGCGGGGTCAAAGCCGTGGAGGGCGGCGGTGACGTCGGCGTCGATGTCGCCGGAGCGGCGCTTCAGCTCCAGGGCCTTGATCTCCTTGGCCCGACCCACATAGGCGGGGTCCTTGCGGCTCAGGGTGAATTCCGCCAGACCCAGGGGGTTGGAGCGGTAGGAGGAGGTCTCGCCGGAGGGGATCAGCTCGTCGGTAGTGGTGACGGCGTCATAGATGGCGGAGCAGACGGTGAGCACCAGGTTTTCGGGCAGGGCCACCTGCTCGGGCCAGTCGGCGATGTTGGGGCCAAAGACCAGCTCGGCCTCCGGGTCGGGATGGCCCACGCCCCGATAGATCCGGCTGCGGTAGGCGGAGTCGTCATAGCCGTAGAGCTCGTCGGCCTTGTCCTCGGGGACAAAGTCCAGCTCGGTGGCGGCAGTGAGCTTGCCGCCGTTTTTGGCGGTGGCGGCGATGCTCCGGGCGTCCATCAGGGCCACATAGGCGATCTGGCCGTTGCCGGGCTTGCTGCCCTCCCGGTTGGGGAAGTTCCGGGTGGAGTGGCGGATGGAGAAGCCGCCGTTGGAGGGCACGTCTCCGGCGCCGAAGCAGGGGCCGCAGAAGCAGGAGCGGATGGTGGCGCCGGCGGCGGTCAGGTCCGCCAGCTGGCCGTGCTTGGCCAGGTCCAGGAAGGTAGGCTGGCTGGCGGGATACACCGACAAGCCGAAGGCCATGTTGCTGATGGTCTCCCCCTTCAGGATCTCGGCGGTGCGCATCAGGTTCTGCCAGGTGCCGCCGGAGCAGCCGGCGATGACGGCCTGATCCACATAGAACTCCCCGTCCTTCAGCTTCTCGGTGAGGGGAGCGGGAGGCGCCTTCAGCTCAAACTGCTTCAGGGTGGCCTCGTCCACCTGCCGCAGCAGCTCCTCGGCGTTCTGCTTGAACTCCCGGATGGTGTAGGCGTTGGAGGGGTGGAAGGGCAGGGCGATCATGGGCTCCACCTGATCCAGGGGAATCTCCACCAGATCGTCATACCAGGCGCCTTCCTGGGGGGCCATGGGCTGGTAGGCGTCGCCCCGGCCCAGCACCTCGAGACACTTGCGGGTGGTGTCGTCGGTGCACCAGACGGAGCTGAGACAGGCGGTCTCAGTAGTCATCACGTCGATGCCGCAGCGGTAATCCATGGCCAGGTTGGCAACGCCGGGGCCGAAGAACTCCAGCACGGCGTTCTTGACGGTGCCGGGCTGGAACACGGTGCGGATCAGGTCCAGGGCCACATCCTGGGGGCCCACGCCGGGGTTGGGCTTGCCGGTGAGGTAGACGGCGATGACCCGGGGATAGGCAATGTCATAGGTCCGGTTCAGCAGCTGCTTCACCAGCTCCGGGCCGCCCTCGCCGAAGGCGATGGTGCCGAAGGCGCCGTAGCGGGTGTGGGAGTCGCTGCCCAGGATCATCCGGCCGCAGCCGGCATAGCGCTCCCGCATGTAGGAGTGGATGACGGCCTGGTGGGCGGGGACGAACTCGCCGCCGTACTTCCGGGCGGCGGAGAGGCCGAAGACGTGGTCGTCCTCGTTGATGGTGCCGCCCACGGCGCAGAGGGAGTTGTGGCAGTTGGTGAGCACATAGGGCAGGGGGAACTGCTTC
>CABRZO010000252.1 GCA_902475455.1 uncultured Eubacteriales bacterium | reverse complement strand
CGCCTGCTTGGCAGGGGAGTGTTTTGGATTGGGACATTTCGATGTCCCGGCCCGGCTTCCTGCCGGTGCCTTGCTACCTCTATAGTGTACCAGTCTGGTTCGGGACTGTCAAGCTGCAAAGTAATCCCGAATCAGCGGCACACCTTGCGAATCTCCTCCAGAGCGGACTGAATCAGATGCCCCAGGCCCAAGTCGGCCACCCCGGCCACAATATTATCGCAATGGTTGACTGGAATCAGTACCCGTCGGGCCGGACTCTGGCCCACCGCCAGGGCCATGGCCGGGGTGATCTCCCCCAGCAGGGCGTCGGCGATGACGATGCCGATGGGGCCGGCAATGATGTCCGCCTTGCGGCAGGCCACAATCACCGCGTTTTCCCCGGTGGCGGACTGATCCGCCCCGGCCTTCCGCATGGCGGCAGTGGCGGCGGAGTTGGTACCCACCGCTGTGACAGTGGCCTCCGGCAGGGCCTGTTTGACGGCGGATACCAGCTGGCGGCCGATGCCGCCGCCCTGGGCGTCAATGATCAGTATATTCAATGGTGCTCCTCCTCAAATTCCCGGGCCAGGGCTTCCAGCATCACCTCGAAGGGGGCCTCCACACCGGTCCAGAGGGTGAAATTCAGCGCCCCCTGACAGGCCAGCATTCCCAGGCCGTTGATGCACCGGGCCCCCTGACCGGCGCAGCGGGCCAGAAATTGGGTGTCTGCCGGATCAAAGGCCACGTCGGCGGCCACCATGCCCGGCTTTACCGTGGCATAGTCCAGATCCGGAGCCTCCCGCTCCCGGGGGCGCATCCCCACCGGGGTGGCGTTGATCAGAATATCCGTGCCCTCCGGCACCGGCAGCTGATGGCTCCAGGGCAAATACTCCGCCTGGGTCCCGGTGTGGGCCCGGAGGGTGTCCACCAGCCCCTGGCCCCGGTCCCGGGTCCGGTTGATCACGGTGATCTGTTTTGCCCCGGCCAGAGCGCACTCCACGGCGATGGCCCGGGCGGCCCCGCCGGCGCCCAGCAGGGTGATGGTCTTGCCCGCCGGGGACAGCCCCGCCCGACCCAGGGCCGCCACAAAGCCCCGGCCGTCGGTGTTGTCTCCATAGAGCCGGTCCTCCCGTACCACCACTGTGTTCACTGCCCCGATGATGGCGGCGGCGGGGGAGAGTTCATCCAGATAGGGCAGTACGGCGATTTTGTGGGGCATGGTGAGATTGATGCCCCGGAAGTGGAGGGGCATCAGGCTGCGGATGGCGGCGTCAAAGTCCTCTGGGGTCACCTTGATGGTGACATAGCGATAATTGAGGCCCCGGGCTTCAAACCCCGCCTCCTCCATGACACCGGTGGGGTTACCCTCCACCGGGTCGCCAAAGACCCCCACCAGTTCCGCCCGGTAATTTTTCGCCATAGTTGGTCCACTCCTCTCTGGAAGCATCGCTGCCCATGGAAGAGAAAGCGATGCGGTTTTATTTTCTCCATTATAGTGGGGGCGGCCAGGGAAATCAAGAAAACAAGCGGAAAAGCGGAGGGACTTTTGTAATTGACAAAAATAAAAGTCAATACATTTTGGATTGAAATGTTAAGATAATCAAAGGATTTTCTGGAATTTAGCGCCTGAATTTCTTGAAAAACAGATGCGGCTATGCTACCATAAAGCCAAGCATCAACGTCCACACAGTGGTTGGAGAGGAGATCATGTTCCATGAGAAAAACCAAGATCATCTGTACGATTGGGCCGGCCTGCTCCGATGAGGAGACCCTGACCGGCATGTGTCAGGCGGGCATGAATGTGGCCCGGTTGAACTTCTCCCACGGCACCCACGAGGAGCAGGGCAAGAAGATCGAGCTCATCAAGCGTGTGCGGGAAAAGCTGGGGCTGCCCATCGCCATTATGCTGGACACCAAGGGACCGGAGTACCGGATCCGCACCTTCAAAAACGGCAAGATCACCCTTCAGGACGGGGACACCTTCACCTTCACCACCCGCCAGGTGGAGGGAGATGAGACCCGGGTCTCCGTCAGCTATGAGGGGCTGGCCCGGGATCTTCAGGTGGGAGACCGGGTGCTGGTGAACAACGGCCTGCTGATCTTTGAGGTGAAAGAGCTCACCGACACCGACGTGATCTGCACCGTCATCGCCGGGGGTGAACTCTCGGATCGGAAGAGCATGAGCTTCCCCAATAAAGTCCTGAAACAGGTCTACCTCAGCGAGCAGGACAAGCAGGATCTGCTCTTCGGCATTGAGCATGATGTGGATTTCATCGCCTGTTCCTTTGTCTCCTGCCGCCAGGATCTGCTGGACGTAAAGGAATTCCTGCAGCAGCATGGGGCCACTGACATTGAACTCATCGCCAAGATCGAAAACCAGGCGGGCATTGACAACATTGAAGATATCTGCAAAGAGTGCAGCGGCATCATGATCGGCCGGGGCGACATGGGCGTGGAGATCCCCTTTGAGGAGCTGCCCGCCGTCCAGAAGCGGCTGATCACCAAGTGTCGGCTGCTGGGCAAGCGGATCATCACCGCC
>CABRZO010000251.1 GCA_902475455.1 uncultured Eubacteriales bacterium | reverse complement strand
GTAAAGAGCAAAACCGACTTTAATTTCCGTTCTGCCCATAATTCGTTGCCAATATTCCTGAAAAAAGACAGATTTGCGGGTTTAGAAGAAACTGTTGCGAAACAGTTTAGAAAAATGCCCGGATCGGCGGCCTGTGATAAGGCACCGATCCGGGCATAAATAACTGGGAAAAAGCAGAGGATTTTAGCGCAGCACAGCCCCCAGCTGGGACTCCAGAGCGGCCAGAATGGCCTTCACATCCTCGTCGGCCTCCTGGTCGTTGAGGGTGTGGTCGTCGCTGCGCAGCTTCAGGGAGAAGGCCACGCTCTTCTTGCCCTCGGGGATGGGGGAACCGGTGTAGATGTCGAAGAGCTCGACTTCCTTGACCAGGCCCTTTCCGCTGCGGGAGATGCAGGCCTCCAGATCACCCACCGGGGTAGCTGCGTCGCAGACCACAGCGATGTCCCGAGCCACGGAGGGATACTTGGGCAGGGGCTTGTAGGCGATCTCGGTGTTCTGCAGGGCCAGCAGGGCGGTGAAGTCCAGCCGGGCCACATACATCCGGCTGGTCACATCATAGTTCTTGGCCACCAGGGGATGGATTTCACCCAGGGTGCCGATGACCTGGCCCTCCACGGCCACATCGGCGCAGCGGCCGGGATGGAAGGCGGGGCGCTGGGCGGTGGCGGTGTAGGTGACGCCGGAGATCTTGAAGGCCTTCAGAATGGTCTCCACAGCCCCCTTGAGCCGGAAGAAGTCCATGTTGCCGCCGTAGGCGCCCAGAATCAGATCCTGGGTCTCCAGGGCCATGGCGGTGCCCTCCTGCTTGGCGTAAACCCGGGCCAGCTCATAGAGCCGGGCCTGCTTGTTGTGGTAGTGCTCGTTCCGGGCCAGCACCTCCAGCATGGAGGGGACGGCGGTGGTACGCATAATGGAAGTGTCCTCGCCCAGGGGGTTCAGAATCCGGATGCTGTCCCGCTTGGGGGAGTCCGGGGCCATACGCACCTTGTCATAGTAGCTGGGGGAGATGAAGGAGTAGGTCATGATCTCGCTGTAACCCAGGCTGCGGCAGGTGGCGGTGGCCAGCTGCTCTGCCTTCTGGGTCCGGTTCAGGCCGCCCCGGGTGGTCTCGCCCCGCATCAGGGTGGTGGGCAGGTTGTTGTAGCCGAAGAACCGGGCCACCTCCTCGGCGATGTCGGAGTAGTGCTCCACGTCGCTGCGCCAGGAGGGAACGATGATGGTGTCACCCTCCAGGGTGAAGCCCAGCCGCTCCAGAATCTCCACCATCTCCTCCCGGGAGATGTCGGTGCCCAGCAGGCCGTTGATCTTCTCAGGCTCCAGCTGGACGGTGGTGGGGTTCTGGTCGGCGGCGATGACGTCGATGATGCCGTCTACCACTTCGCCGGCTCCCAGCAGCTCCACCAGCTCGCAGGCCCGCTGAACGCCCAGATAGGTGTTCATGGGATCCAGGCCCTTCTCATAGCGGCCGGAGGCCTCGGTGCGCATGCCCAGAGCGGTGGCGGTGCGGCGGATGGACACACCGTTGAAGTTGGCGGACTCAAAGACCACCGCGGCGGTGTCACCCTCAATCTCAGAGTTGGCGCCGCCCATGACGCCGGCCACGCCCACGGGCTTGTTGACGTCGCAGATGCACAGCATGCTGGTGGTGAGCTTCCGCTCGTTGCCGTCCAGGGTCTGGATGGTCTCGCCCTCCCGGGCGGTGCGGATCATCAGCTTGCCGCCCTCCACGCACTTGAAGTCAAAGGCGTGCATGGGCTGGCCATACTCCAGCATGACGTAGTTGGTGATGTCCACGATGTTGTTGATGGGCCGGACGCCGGAGGCCCGCAGCCGCTCCCGCATCCACTTGGGGGAGGGGGCGATCTTGACGTTCTTCACCATCCGGGCGGTGTACCGGGGGCAGAGCTCGGGATCCTCAATCTCCACGTCCAGGTCCTCCATGATGCTGCCGCCGCAGCCCTTTACCTCCGGAGTGTGGAGATGCAGGGGCTGACGGAAGGTGGCGGAGGCCTCCCGGGCCAGGCCGATGACGGACAGGCAGTCGGGGCGGTTGGGGGTGATCTCAAACTCCACCACATGGTCGTCCATGCCGATGATGGGCTTGATGTCGTCGCCGGGGGCGATGCCCTCCTCGTTGAGGACAAAGATGCCGTCGGGAATGCAGTTGGGGAACTCCTTCTGCTCGGCGTGCAGGTCGGCCAGGGTGCAGATGGTGTTGGAGGCGGTGTTCAGGGCCACCAGATCACCCTCATGCAGGTTGCGCAGAGGAGTGGTGAGCTCCACTTCGCCGGCGCCGGTGTCCGCCTTGACGGCATAGCTGCCGAAGGCCACGGTCTCCACGCTGGTGAGCCGGGCGGCAATCACCTTGCCGAAGATCTTATGGCCGGGCTGGATGTCGGCGGGGATGCTGGGTTTCTCCGGGTCAATGGGGTGATAGTCCCCCAGGATGGCGGCGGCGGGGATGGCGCCGTAGGGGAAGTCCCGCTCGTCCAGACCCAGCTCGGACAGGCCGCAGAGCATGCCGCAGGACACCTCGCCCCGG
>CABRZO010000250.1 GCA_902475455.1 uncultured Eubacteriales bacterium | reverse complement strand
CCGGGGACCTGCTGAGTGAGGATATGCCTGCGGTGCTCCGGGAGCTGACCCAGTCCACCGACGGATTCCGGGTCTTTGGCAACTTCGTGGCCAACCTGGAATAAAGGGAGGGTGTCTGCATGAAAAATATCGTTCTTATCGGTATGATGGGCTGTGGCAAGACCACCTGTGCCAACCTGCTGCACCAGAAATTGGTCCGGCAGGTGGTGGACACCGACGCCCTGATCGTGGAGCGTCAGGGCCGCAGTATCAGCGACATCTTTGCCGCCGAAGGGGAGGGCTACTTCCGGGACCTGGAGACCGCCGTAGCCCGGGAACTGGGGGATCAAAGCGACCTGATCATCGCCACCGGCGGCGGTCTGCCCCTCCGGGAGGAGAATGTGGCCGCCCTGAAGCCCAACGGGGTGGTGTTTTGGCTCAAGCGGGACCCGGCAGACACCTTTGCCTCCGAGTCCATGGAGGGCCGGCCCCTGGCTCAGGAGGGCCAGGACGCCTTTGTGGCCCGGTTCCAACAGCGCTCCCCCCTCTACCAAAAGGCGGCGGATTTTGTCATCCAGGACTTTTCCTCCCCGGAGCGCACGGTGGAGTGTATTCTGAACTGCCTGAAGGACTGAACGGGGGCGTTTTCCGTGGGATTTGCCGGGTTACTGATCCGCCGGGAGCGGCTGAAGCGGGATTGGAGTCAGAAGGGGCTGTGCAGCGGAATCTGCACCATCTCCTACCTGAGCAAAATTGAACAGGGTAAGGCGGAGCCCAGCCAAGAGGTGCTCAACCTGCTGCTGGACCGGCTGGGGTGCATCGCCAGTTCCGGAGAGGTTGCCCGGAAAGCCCAGTCCCTGGCGGAGGAGCTCTTTGACGCCTTCTGCTCCATGCACCAAGGCCGTGAGCGGGCACTGCTGGAGGAACTGGCGATGCACCAGGATGATTATGTTAACTCTCCCGCCATGCTGGATCTGCTGATCCTGGAGCCCTTGTGCGCCGGAAAACCCTGCCCGGAGTTGAATCCCTTTGTTCCGGTCATGGAGGAGCGCCAGCGGGGGCTGTGGCTGCTGTTGGAGGACCGCTGTGAGGAGGCCTTTCAGCTGCTGCCCCTGCCCGTCACCTGTGCCCTGGCGGGTCAGCAGGATTATCGGGCGGGCCGCTATTCCCGGGCCCGGCAGCGGCTCCAGCGGGCCTTTGACCAGGCGGCGGAGGAGTGCCGCCCCCACCTGATGCTGTTTTGCAGGACCATCCTGGGCAACTGTGCCAGCGATCTGTGCGACTATCCGGATACCCTATACCACTACACCGCGGCGGAGCGGCTGGCCAAGGCTCTGGGAGAGAAAGGGTATTTGCGGGATATCCGCTATAACCTGGCTTCCACTCAGATGCAGTTTGGCCGCTACCAGGAGGCCTATGGTTATTTCAGCCGGGTAGAAGCTCCCAGCATCATGGATCTGCACAAGCTGGCCATCTGTTGTGAGGGCCTGGGTAGGGGACAGGAGGCGCTGGCCGCCCTGGACCGGGCGGAACAGGCCGACAGTCAGATGCCCCACCGGGAGCTGGCCTTGACGATGTGTCATGTGGTGCGTTACCGGCTGGAGCATCCGGACTATTTGAAGGACGAGGCCTATGGGGCCATGCTGGTGGACTGTATGACCCGGTTGCGGAACGAACTGCCGGTGGGCTATTCCGCCTTTCACCTGCCCTGGCTGGAGGAGTGGTACACCGCCAACCGGCAGTACAAGCAGGCCCTGGAACTTGTGAAGCAGTTTCCTGGCGGAGTGGCCTTTAACCGGGTTTAACTGTGACGAAATAGTTTGATTTTCCCAAAACAAGGGGATATTCAAAATTGAATTCATATGCTATTCTGAAGGGGAAAGGAAGGTATCGTTCCATGAAGCAAACCCTTTGGAATCGCGATTTCACCTTGCTGACAGTGGCAACGGTGTTGGGCGCGATGGGCGGTGTGGCGTCGTCCTTCGCGCTTTCTTTTTTGGTCTTTGACGAGACCGGCAGCACCCTGGCCTCGGCCCTGCTGCTGGCGGCCCAGATTTTGCCCAACTTTGTGCTGCCCCTGGTGGCCTCTCCCTGGCTGGACCGGCTGCCCCGGAAGCCCTTCCTGGTGGGGGGCGACGCTGTGAACGGCCTGCTCTACGGCCTCATGGGGGTGTGGCTGCTGCTGAAGCCCTTTTCCTACACAGGCTATCTGCTCTTTTCTCTGGTGCTGGCTGCCCTGAGCTCCTTTGACGGCCTGGCCTATAACGCCATCTATCCGAATCTGATCCCTAAGGGTTGCGAGCAGAAGGGGTATACCGTGGGGGCCATGGTCTATCCCACCGTGATGGTGGTCATGACTCCTGTGGCGGCAATTCTCTATGAGTGGGTGGGGGTTGCGGTCATTCTGCTGGGCCAGTGTGCCCTCTCTTTGGCGGCGGCCCTGGTGGAGAGCCGTATCCGACTGGTGGAGCACCGCCGGATGGAGGGAAAAAGGTTTTCACTCCGGCTCTGGGCGGAGGATCTGCGGGATGCGGTCCGCTATCTGGGGCAGGAAAAGGGCCTGGGGGCGG
>CABRZO010000249.1 GCA_902475455.1 uncultured Eubacteriales bacterium | reverse complement strand
ACGAGGCCGCCAAGTACGCCGAAATCTTCGCCGACTGCGTCAACGCCCCCAAGTACGGCAACGCCGATCCCTACGCCGACAGCCTGCTGCGGGACTACCACATGTATCTGCTGCACTATCTGCCCACCATTGAGTCCTTCTTCGGCAAGCCCGAGTACCTGTGCCAGATCTCCGTGTCCACCCACGGTCCCCAAGGCTTCATCACCCTGGCCACCGCCGATGGCCGTCTGGCCGGCACCACCTACTCCGACGGCTCTGTGTCTGCCGCTGCCGGTACCGACAAGAACGGTGTCTATGCCCTGTTTGAGTCCGCTACCGTCTACGACCACTCCCAGAACCAGAACGCCCAGATGAATCTGAAGCTCCATCCCTCCGCCGTCCAGGGGGGCCAGGGCACCCGGAAGCTGCTGGAACTGGTGCGTACTTACATGCGGAAGGGCGGCTTCCACGTTCAGTTCAACGTGGTCAGCTCCGACACCCTCCGGGATGCTCAGAAGAGCCCCGACAAGTACCGGGATCTGATGGTCCGTGTGGCCGGCTTCACCCAGTACTGGTGTGAGATCGGCAAGCCCATTCAGGACGAGGTCATTTTCCGCACCGAATACGACGAAGCTTAATTGGAGGCATGACAACCATGAAACATGTAGCTTGTATCAACTATATCAATCTGGACTGCGAGAAGGGCATGTGCGCCCTCTCCAAGCAGATTGTTCCCATCGACGGCGAGGGCAGCGAGGCCTGTCCCAACTTCAAGGCCGCCCCGGTCTGCGGCAACTGCGCCTGCTTCTCCTGCCAGGACAGCCACGGCATCGGCACCTGCACCGGTTTTGAGAAGGAAAACTGGGCCTATGCCAACTGCGGCGCCTTCAGCTGCGAGCACTACAAGGCCGCCCAGGAATAAGCATATGGGCAAAACCGGACATATTTTTGATATTCAGTCCTTCTCTGTCCACGACGGGCCGGGGTGCCGCACCACGGTATTTCTCACGGGCTGCCCCCTCCAGTGCCGGTGGTGCGCCAACCCGGAGAGCTGGATCTATGGCAAACACCTCATGTTTGCCCAGAACTCCTGCAAGTGGGAAAAGGGCTGTGATGTGTGTGTCAGCGTCTGCCCCACCGGCGCCATTGCCATGGCGCCGAGGCAGCCGCCCCGGGTGGACTGGGACAAGTGCCACGCCTGCACGGACTTCGCCTGCACCAGGATCTGCCCCAACAAAGCCCTGAAGCAGTGCGTCAAGGAGTACACCAGCCAGGCGCTGCTGCAAATCCTCCGCCGGGATTTCAGTAACTGGGGCAGCCAGGGCGGCGTCACCTTCAGCGGCGGCGACCCCATCACCCAGTATGACTTTCTGCTGGAAGTGCTGGAGGGCTGCAAAAAGCTGGGCATCCACACCGCCATTGAGACCAGCGCCTGTTTCCCCAGCGACATCTTCCTGGATGTGATGCGTCACATTGATTTTGCCTTCATTGATGTGAAGCACATGGACAGCCAGGCCCACAAGGCAGGCACCGGCGTGGGCAATGAGCGGATCCTGGAAAATATCCGGCTGCTGAAGCAGAGCGGATGGCGGGGACGGCTGGTGCTGCGCCAGCCCACCATCCACGGCTACAACGATAGCGTGGACAATGCCCGCGCGCTCATCGCATTCATGCAGGAAAACGATCTGTATGAGATCAATCTGCTGAAATTCCACCGCCTGGGACAGACCAAGTGGGAACAGCTGGGCAAGGTCTACGACTACGCCACCGGCGGAGAGATGACCGACGAGGCCATGAATGAACTTCAGACCCTCTATCTGGATGCAGGGATCGCCTGCTACATCGGCCACCACACCGCCTTCTGAGACAAACACCAAAGCGGCCTCTGATGAATGCATCAGAGGCCGCTTTACATATTGATTGATGAAATGAGCGATGCATGATATAATAAAATCACTTTATTTCGATTATGAGGTATTGGAATGAGAAACAAAAGGCCTCCTTTTGAAATCACAAACCGGATGATTGACTATGTAGCGGAAATCGCTGAACTGCTCGGAAAACTGAATGTGACAGACGCACTTTCTTCAAACCCTACTTTGCGCCGCAGCAACCGAATCCGCACCATACATGGTTCGTTGGCGATTGAGCAGAACACCCTTTCCTTGGAGCAGGTAACTGCTGTGTTGAATGGAAAGCATGTCTTGGCACCCCCAAAGGATATTGCCGAAGTCAAAAACGCCTATGAAATTTATGAGCGGCTGGATGAACTTGATCCTTATTCGGTGGACGACCTGTTGACTGCCCATGGCATTATGACTCGGGGCTTGGTGGAAGAATCCGGCATGTTCCGAACACGACCTGTAGGAGTGGTAGACAGCGAAGGACATGTCCTGCATTTCGGTGCGCTTCCACAATATGTTCCTGATCTGGTCACGGAATTGCTGGACTGGGCAAAGACCAGTGAGGTACACATGCTCATCCGCAGCTGCGTGTTCCACTATGAATTGGAACTGATTCATCCCTTTGCCGATGGAAATGGGCGTGTGGGCCGCCTATGGCATACGCTGCTACTCTCTAAA
>CABRZO010000248.1 GCA_902475455.1 uncultured Eubacteriales bacterium | reverse complement strand
CGATTGCTTACGCAAAAGTCACCCTGTCCTGCATGAGAAGAGTCATTTCCGAGGCACATGTCCCCGGAAATGACGGGATCGAATTTTCTTCCGTCCTCTTCGGAGGACGGAATTCTGTGAAACAGCCAAAACCTATATTTTATGACAGACTGCGGGGCCGGACAAACATGTCCGACCCCGGCTTCGTCTCTGTATGCGGCGCTCCGCCCTTCAGCGGAGCGCATTTATTGCACTTAGCGCAGGAAGCCCTCCAGGATCTTCTCCTCCGCCTCTTCGGCGGTGAAGCCCAGGGTCTGCAGCTTCAGAATCTGGTCCCCGGCGATCTTGCCGATGGCGGCCTCATGGATGAGACTGGCGTCCACATGGTTGGCGGTGATGGCGGGGATGGACTGCACCTTGCCGTTGCCCATGATAATGGAGTCGCACTGGACGTGGCCGAAGCAGGGGGCGTTGCCCTCCACATTGGGGTGGAACACCTGCCGGGAGTTGCCCTTGGCCACGCTGCGGGAGATGACCCGGGCCTTGGAGTCCTGGCCGTTGAGGACGATATCCACGTCGGAGTCGGCGGTCTGGTCCCCGTGGGTCATCAGCTTCTCGGTGATCATCACCTCGCTGCCCTCTCCCTCCGCCACAATACGGGTATACCGCTTGGTGGAGTCCACGCCGCCGATCTGGCTGGTGTCCATGACGATGGTGGCCCCCTCCTGGAGATAGACCACGGTCTGGGGGTTCAGAATCCGGCCGCCGGTGCCGTCGCCGGCGCCGTAGTGCACCTCCACATAGGACACCTTGGAGTTCTTGCCCACATAGAAGGTATGGATGCCGTTGTGCTTGGAGTCCTCGCAGCCGCAGTTGTGGATGCCGCAGCCGGCGATGATGGTGACGTCGCAGTTCTCCCCGATGAAGAAGTCGTTGTAGACCAGATCCTCGATGCCGCTCTTGGTGATGACCACCGGGATGAAGGTCTTTTCATTGACGGTGCCGTCGGCGATATGGATATCAATGCCGGGCTTGTCGGTCTTCTGGGTGATCTTGATATGGTCGGAGGACTTGCGCTCCTCCCCCTTGCCGTCCAACCGGAAGTTATAGGCCCCGTCCGGGGTGCTCTTCAGGCCTGCAATCTTCTCCAGCATGGTGGAGACGGTTTCGCTATAACGTTCGCTCATGGATTCCAACCTCCTTACATGCAGGTGGCGCAGCTGCCGCCGCCCAGGCTGGCGCTCTCGATCTGTTCCAGCAGCTGGTCGGCGGAGCCCTGGCCGGCCACGGTGCCGCCGGAGATCAGCACCACCTCGTCCGCCAGCCGGATGATCCGCTCCTGGTGGGAAATGATGATCATGGAGGCCTTGTGCTGCCGGTGGATGGCCTGGAAGGTCTCCGTGAGCCGGCCAAAGCTCCACAGGTCGATACCCGCCTCGGGCTCGTCGAAGATCATCAGCGGGGCGTTGCGGGCCAGGATGGTGGCGATCTCAATGCGCTTGAGCTCGCCGCCGGAGAGGCTGGCGTCCACGTCCCGGTCCACATACTCCTGGCTGCACAGGCCCACCTGGGCCAGATAGTGGCAGGAGTCCTCCCGGGTGAGCTTTTTGCCGGCGGCGCACTCCAGCAGGTCGGACACCTTCATGCCCTTAAAACGGGCAGGCTGCTGGAAGCCATAGCTGATGCCCAGCTTGGCCCGCTCGGTAATGCCCAGGTCCTGGATCTGCTGGCCGTTAAAGGTGATGGTACCGGAAATAGCCTGTTCCAGGCCCATGATGACCCGGGCCAGGGTGGATTTACCGCTGCCGTTGGGGCCGGTGATGACCACCAGCTTGCCATCAGGCACGGTGAGGTTAATGTGGTTCAAAATATCGATCTGCTTCCCATCCCCGGGGACGGAGAAACAGAGGTCACGCAATTCCAGCATTTTGATTCACTGCCTTCTGTCTTTTAATACCTCCGCGTCGGATCCTTCCGGCGCGTCTTTTTATTATATCCAGATTTTCCATTCTGTGCAAGATAAAATCCCTAAAATACAGTCGGAAATAGGGAGGAAAGCGAAAAAATCCGGGGCGTAGCCGCCCCGGATTTTCAAAAGGCTGTTATTTTTCCTCGGATCAGCCGCTCTGGGGCAAAATTCCCCTTACAGCGTGGCGGCCATGACGGCCTTGATGGTGTGCATCCGGTTCTCCGCCTCGTCAAAGACGATAGAGCGCTCGGACTCAAACACCTCGTTGGACACCTCCATGGAGTCCCGGCCGAAGCGCTCCCCCATCTCCTTGCCGATGGTGGTGTTGAGATCGTGGAAGGCGGGCAGGCAGTGCATGAACACACAGTCCTGGGCGGCGGCCTCCATCACCTGGGTGTTGACCTGATAGGGGGCCAGCTCCCGGATGCGCTCCTCCCAGACCTCCACCGGCTCGCCCATGGACACCCACACGTCGGTGTAGATCACATTGGACTCCTTAGCCCCCTCCATGGGGTCCTCGGTGAAGCGGATGGTGGCGCCGGTCTCGGCGGCGATGGCCTGGCAGGTGGCCACCAGCTCGGGATCCGGCTGATACTTGGCGGGGCAGCAGCCGGTAAAGTGCATG
>CABRZO010000247.1 GCA_902475455.1 uncultured Eubacteriales bacterium | reverse complement strand
CGGGCCGGAAGGAGCGCTTCAGCAACTCCTCCACCTGGTTCCGGGCGGTCTCGCTGATGCTGCCGTCGGGCTCAATGCCGTCCAGCAGGAACTGGGAGCCCAGGTTGGAGGTAAGAATGATAATGGTGTTCTTGAAGTCCACGGTGCGGCCCTGGCTGTCGGTGATCCGGCCGTCATCCAGCACCTGGAGCAGCACGTTGAACACGTCGGGGTGGGCCTTTTCCACCTCGTCGAAGAGCACCACCGAGTAGGGCTTGCGCCGGACAGCTTCCGTCAGCTGGCCGCCCTCCTCATAGCCCACATATCCCGGAGGGGCGCCGATGAGTCGGGACACGGAGTACTTCTCCATGTATTCGCTCATGTCGATGCGAACCAGATTGCGCTCGTCGTCAAACAGGGTAGCCGCCAGGGTCTTGGCCAGCTCGGTCTTGCCCACGCCGGTGGGGCCCAGGAACAGGAAGGAGCCGATGGGCCGATCCGGGTCCTGAATACCGGCCCGGGACCGCAGGATGGCCTCGGCCACCCGGCTGACAGCCTCATCCTGGCCGATGACCCGCTGGTGCAGGATGTCCTCCAGATGGAGCAGCTTTTCCCGTTCGCCCTCCATCAGCTTGGCCACGGGAATGCCGGTCCAGCGCTCCACGATCCGGGCGATCTCCTCTTCGGTGACCGCATTGCGCAGCAGGGAGGACTGCTTACCCTGGGCCGCCAGCCGCTCCTCCTCCTCCAGCTGGCGCTGGAGCTGGGGCAGCTGGCTGTACTGGATGGCGCCGGCCTTTTCGTAGTCGTAGTTGCGCTGGGCCAGTTCCAGTTGCTGCTTGGCCTGCTCGATCTGTTTGCGCAGCTCCTGGACCTTGCCGATGGCATTCTTTTCGTTCTCCCACTGGCTCTTGCGGGCATTAAAGTCCTCCCGCATGTCCGCCAGCTCCTTCTGGAGCTCTGCCAGACGGGCCTTGGAGCGCTCGTCCTCCTCCTTCTTCAGGGCGGATTCCTCAATCTCCAGCTGAATGATTTTACGGGAGATCACGTCCAGCTCCGTGGGCATGGAGTCCATCTCGGTGCGGATCAGAGCGCAGGCCTCATCCACCAGGTCGATGGCCTTGTCCGGCAGGAACCGGTCGGTGATATAGCGGTTGGACAGGGTGGCGGCGGCGATGATGGCGTTGTCCTGAATTTTCACGCCGTGATAGACTTCATAGCGCTCCTTCAGGCCCCGCAGAATGGCGATGGTGTCCTCCACCGTGGGCTCCGCCACCAGGACGGGCTGGAACCGACGCTCCAGGGCGGCGTCCTTCTCGATATACTGGCGGTACTCGTTCAGGGTGGTGGCGCCGATGCAGTGCAGCTCGCCCCGGGCCAGCATGGGCTTCAGCAAGTTGCCGGCGTCCATGCTGCCCTCGGTTTTACCGGCACCCACAATGGTGTGCAGCTCATCGATAAAGAGGATGATGCGGCCTTCGCTCTTCTTGACCTCCTCCAGCACGGCCTTCAGCCGCTCCTCAAATTCGCCCCGGTACTTGGCACCGGCGATCAGGGCGCCCATATCCAGGGAGAAGATGGTCTTGTCGGTCAAACTCTTGGGCACGTCGCCGCTGACGATCCGCTGGGCCAAGCCCTCGGCGATGGCGGTTTTGCCCACGCCGGGCTCGCCGATAAGCACCGGGTTGTTCTTGGTTTTCCGGGACAGAATGCGGATCACATTGCGGATCTCATCATCCCGGCCGATCACCGGGTCCAGCTTCTGGGCCCGGGCCCGCTCCACCAGGTCGGTGCCGTACTTCTTCAGGGCGTCATAGGTCTCCTCCGGGTTGTCGGAGGTCACCCGCTGGTTGCCACGGATGGCGGACAGGGCCTGCATCAGCTTTTCCTTGGTGATCTGATAGGTCTGGAAGAGCTGTTTCAGCTTGCTGTCAGCGCTGTCCAACAGGCCCAGCAGCAGATGCTCCACGGACACATACTCGTCCTTCATGCCCACGGCCACAGACTGGGCGGCCTGCAAAGCCCGGTCCACATCCCGGGAGACGTAGACCTTGCCGGCCTCATGGCCAGAACCGGAGACCCGAGGCTGCTTCTCCACCTCTGCTTTGGCGGCGGCCCGGAAGCTGGCCATGGTGACCCCGGTCTGTTCCAGCAGCTGGGAGGCCAGACCCTGAGGGTCCGCCACCAGGGCATAGAGCAGATGGCATTGCTCGATCTGGGGGCTTCCATATTCTGTCGCCGTGGCCTGAGCGGTCTGCAGGACCTCGGTGGATTTTTGCGTATAGTTCAGTTGACTCATAACTGTCAAACCTCCTTCCGGAAGGATATTTCGCCTCCCGTTCCTTTTTGTTTGGTCTCAGTATAGGTCGAGAGTGTGAACAAATTGTGAACACAAGGTGACGTCAATGTAAATTTTAGCACTCACAAGCAAAGAGTGCTAAAACAAGCTTGCGATTGCTCTTGGTACCAAAGTTGTGGTACAATCAACCTAATAAAAGCTGTTTGGGAGGCGTTTTTTATGAGAGACCGTACCTTTGTCAACCACACTGTTCGGATTACCGTTGTAAAAGTGGCCTGCTACACCGATCTGGGGGAGAAGTATGCCCAGTACCGGCCTGGAGCGGATCGGGGCACGGTGG
>CABRZO010000246.1 GCA_902475455.1 uncultured Eubacteriales bacterium | reverse complement strand
CTGTCGCTGGAACCGATGGTACGATCACCTGGCCTGAAAACACTACTTTGACCACCAACGCACAGGGCAAGATCGACATTGCCGGTCTGGACGCCGATACCTACTATCTGCGCGAGACTGTGGCTCCTGCCGGTTATAACAAACTGGCGGAGGATGTCGAAGTGACTATCACCCCGACCAAGGGCGATGACGGTAAGACCCTGACTCTCACTCCTGTTACTGCCAAGGTCGAAAACAAGTCTGGCTCCGAGCTGCCTGAAACCGGCGGCATGGGTACCACCATCTTCTACGTGCTGGGCTCCATCCTGGTTTTGGGCGCTGCTTGCTGCTCATCACCAAGAAGCGCATGAACGCCGCTGCCTAATTTCTCCCCTTACATCCCACCGGGCCCCTCCCCCACCAGGGAGGCGGCCCCGGTGGTCAAATACCGCCATCTTTTGCACTGGCGCGGCAGCGCCCAGCCTTCCCCCGGGGGCAAGGGCGAAGCGCCGGTACAAAGAGCGAAAGGCTTTCGTGTACTCCGGCTGTATGAACGCCTCACACCCCCATCCGCCTACAACACCAAGGAGAACCCGTATGAAAAAGCGCCTGTCTACTATTTTGTTGATTCTGATTTTTCTCATCGGGCTGTCCTTGCTGCTGTATCCCACAGTCAGCGACTATTGGAATTCCCTGCACCAATCCCGGGCCATTGCCGAATATGCCGAGCAGGTGGCAAACCTGGATGACGATTTATATGAAGGCCTCTGGGCCGATGCCCAACGCTACAATGAAACCCTGCTGGACAAGGCCGACCGCTATGACATGACCGAGGAAGAACGGGCGGAGTATGAAAGCCTGCTGAATGTCTCCGGCAACGGGATCATTGGCTATATTGAAATTCCCATGATTCAGTGCAGCCTGCCCATCTACCACGGGACCGAGGAATCGGTGCTACAGATTGCTGTGGGCCATATTGAAGGCTCCTCCCTGCCCACCGGCGGGGCGGGGACCCACTGCGTCCTGTCCGGCCACCGGGGTTTGCCCAGCGCCAAGCTGTTCACCGATTTGGACCAGCTGGCAGAGGGGGATACCTTCATGCTGCGGATTCTGGACGAGACCTTGACCTACGAGGTGGATCAAATCCGCACCGTAGAGCCATATGAGCTGGATGACCTGGGCATTGAAGAGGGGAAGGACTACTGCACCCTGGTCACCTGTACCCCCTACGGCATCAATACCCACCGGCTTTTGGTGCGGGGGCGCCGGGTGGATAACCAGCCGGAGGCCCGGACGGTTCGCGTCACGGCCGACGCTATGCAAATTGAACCGGTTCTGGTAGCGCCCCTGGTGGCGGTGCCGATGCTGTTTGTGTTGCTGATCCTGCTGCTGGTGAAAACCCGCAGGAAGAAATAAGGGAGGGAACACTATGCCCATACGAAAGAAATTGCTTGCACTGCTCCTCGCCGCCGTGCTGGTGTGTACCATGAGTCTGACCACCTTTGCCCGGGAAGCGCCGGATACATCCCGGAAGGGGTCGATCCAGCTGACCATACGCCAGGGGGGAACAGCGGTTCCCGGCGGCTCCTTCACCCTGTATCAGGTGGGCGCCCTCCAGGAGGAAGACGGGAACTACCGCTTTGTCCTGACCGAGGCCTTCGCCGGCTCCAAGGTCTCCCTGGAGGAGGTTTCCTCTGCCCAACTGGCGAACACCCTGGCTGCCTATGCCAAGGACCACAAGCTGTCCGGTACGGCCAAGGACGTGGACAAGGATGGAGAAATTGCCTTTACCGGCCTGGAGCTGGGCCTGTATCTGCTGGTGCAACACAAGGCGGCCAAGGGCTATGAAACGGCAGCCCCCTTCCTGGTGAGCGTGCCTATGGAGGAAGACGGCGTACTCCGCTATGACGTAGACGCCAGCCCCAAGGTGGAACTGGAAAAAGAACCGGAACCCACCTCCACCACGCCCCCTGCACCCACCGACCCCCGCCTGCCCTATACCGGCCAGCTGAATTGGCCGGTGCCGGTTCTGACGGTGCTGGGACTGGGCCTGCTTGCGCTGGGCTTGGCGCTGCGGAGGAAGAGCCGCCATGGGTAAGGCCGGGAACGTGTGTATGCTATTAGGGACAGCGCTGGTGTTGGCAGCGCTGTCCCTGTTCCTCTGGAATCAGAGGGAGGCGGCAGAGGCAGGAAGGGCGGCGGAAGCAGTCCTGCCCCGCCTGGTGGAGAACATGGAAGCGGCCAGAACCAAACCGGCCACCCCAGACGCCACCTTGCCCGACCCCTATGACCCGGAGATGACCGTGGTAGAAATCGACGGCTACGGCTACGTGGGCGTTCTCACCATCCCCGCCCTGGAGCTGGAGCTGCCTGTGATGTCGGAATGGGACGCCGCCCGCCTGAAAATTGCCCCCTGCCGGTACTCCGGCTCCACCAAGACCCGAGACCTGGTGATTGCCGGACACAACTACACCACCCACCACTTTGGGACCCTCTATGAGCTGGAGGAGGGGGACAAGGTCATCTTCACCGACATGGACGGCGTGGTGACCCACTACCAGGTGGTGGCCCTGGACATTTTGCAGCCCACCGCCGTGGAGGAGATGACCGCCGGAGCCTACGACCTGACCCTCTTCACCTGCACCTACGACAGCGGAAGCCGCCTGACGGTGCGCTGCGAGCAGACGGAGGCGGACAGCTGAGGGGA
>CABRZO010000245.1 GCA_902475455.1 uncultured Eubacteriales bacterium | reverse complement strand
TGGGCTCCCACGCCCACAACGACCACTCCTCCAACCACCACTACTTTCAGCAGCGCTACCGCATTCCCGTGGCCCTGTCTCTGGGGGAGGCGGGGCTGTGTACCTCCCTGGAGAGCCTAAAAAGCCTGTTTTATATGGACTCCCTGGAATCTCTCCGGGCCAACCAGCGGATCTCCCATATGGTGGTCCGGGCGGACCGGGTGATTTTGCCGGAGGAACAGAACATCAACTTCTGCGGGGTGGAGTTCCAGATCGTCCACACCCCGGGCCACTCGGTGGACCCCATCGCCATCGGCACCCCGGATGGGGTGCTCTATCTGGGGGACGCCCTGCTGACGGGCAGCGAACTGGACAGCGCCCGGTTCCCCTATCACTTCTGCTTTCAGCAGGCCATGGAAACCCTGAAAAAGCTGCCCCAAATCCCCGCTAGACGTTATCTGGCGGCCCATCGCGGGGTCTATGAATCCCTGGGGGACTTACCCCAGCGGAATATACGGCTTATTGAGAGCCGGGCGGAACAGATCCTGAAGCTCATCGACCGGCCCCTGAACCTCAGCGAACTCAGTCTGCGGGTGGCCAGCGCCTTCCATCTGCGCTCCCGGGACAAGGGGGCGGTGGCCCTCTATGAGCGGAACATCCACTCCTATCTGGAGTACCTGCTGGACACAGGCAAACTGGAGTCGGTGGCAAAGGATGGCATCTTCTACTATCAGGCCAAATGAGCTGCTCTCTTAATACAACATCCCCGTTCAGTTTGAAACTGAACGGGGATGTTTTCATATTCGTATTACAAAAGGACTATCAGTTTTTCAGGCTGTGGAGCGGTGCGGGAATCCGGCCTCCCCGATGGATGAAGTCGGCGGAGGAGGACTTGTGCACCGGCATCACCGGAGCGGAGCCCAGCAGCCCCCCCATCTCCACCGTATCTCCCACATCCAGACCCGGTGCGGGAATGATGCGGACGGCGGTGGTCTTGTTGTTGACCATACCGATGGCGGCTTCGTCGGCAATGATGGCGGCGATGGTCTCGGCGGTGGTGTCCCCGGGGACGGCAATCATGTCCAGGCCCACGGAGCAGACGCAGGTCATGGCCTCCAGCTTGTCCAGGGTGAGCACCCCGGACTGGGCGGCGGCGATCATGCCCTCGTCCTCGGACACCGGAATAAAGGCGCCGGAGAGTCCTCCCACCGAGGAGGAGGCCATGACCCCGCCCTTTTTCACCGCGTCGTTGAGCAGTGCCAGGGCGGCGGTGGTGCCGTGGGTGCCGCAGGTCTCCAGCCCCATCTCCTCCAGAATCCGGGCCACGCTGTCACCGATGGCGGGGGTGGGAGCCAGGGACAGGTCCACGATGCCGAAGGGGGTGTCCAGCCGGCGGCTGGCCTCCTGGGCCACCAGCTGGCCCATGCGGGTGATGCGGAAGGCGGTTTTCTTCACGGTCTCCGCCACCACGTCGAAGGGCTGGCCCTTGACGCTCTGGAGGGCGTGATAGACCACGCCGGGACCGGATACGCCCACGTTGATGACGGTCTCCGCCTCGCCCACCCCGTGGAAGGCGCCGGCCATGAAGGGGTTATCCTCCACGGCGTTGCAGAACACCACCAGCTTGGCGCAGCCGAAGCCGCCCCGGTCGGCGGTGCGGTCGGCGGCGGCCTTCACGGTCTCGCCCATGAGTTTCACCGCGTCCATATTGATACCCGCCCGGGTGGAACCCACGTTCACCGAGGAGCACACCAGCTCGGTGGTGGCCAGGGCCTCGGGAATAGAGCGGATCAGCTTCACGTCGGATTCGGTCATCCCCTTCTGGACCAGGGCGGAATAGCCCCCCAGGAAGTTGATGCCCACGGTTTTGGCGGCCCGGTCCAGGGCGGCGGCGAAGGGCACATAGTCCTGGGTGTCGCAGCCGGCGGCCACCAGGGAGATGGGGGTGACGGACACCCGCTTGTTGACAATGGGAATCCCGAACTCCCGCTCGATGGTCTCTCCCACGGAGACCAGGTGCTCCGCCTTTTTGCAGATCTTGTCGTAGATGTTCTGGCAGCACACCTTGGCGTCCGGATTGGCGCAGCTCAGCAGGGAAATGCCCATGGTAATGGTGCGGATGTCCAGGTGCTGCTGGTCGATCATCTGGACGGTCTGGATGATTTCTTCTTTACTCAGCATGACGAAAACCCTCTTAGATCCGGTGCATGGCGTTGAAAATGTCTTCCCGCTGGGCGTGGATGGTGAGCCCCAGCTCCACGCCCCGCTGCTCCAGCTCAGTGACCAGGGATGCGAAGTCCAGAGGACAGTCGGAGGTATCCACCACCATGATCATGGTGAAATACTCCTGCAGGACGGTCTGGCTGATGTCCAGCACGTTGACCTGATGGGAGGACAACAGGGCGCAGACGTTGGCGATGATGCCCACCTGGTCCTTGCCGATGACGGTTACAATGGCGCGCATAATAATCTCTCCTTTATTGTTGCAGCTCGTCCAGCGTCAGTTCGAAGCTGGGCAGGAAATGTTCGATGAAATATTGCAGGGCGGGCAGCGGGTTGTCCATCAGGGCCTCCCAGGTCTGCTGTCGGGCCAGCCGGAACTCGTTGTTGCCGGCTTTCAGCTCCTCCACACACTTGAGGTAGGCGGACAGCTTGTCCGCCGCCTTGACCACCCCCCGGATCTCCGGGTCCTGCTCCTTCAGCAGGGGTTCAA
>CABRZO010000244.1 GCA_902475455.1 uncultured Eubacteriales bacterium | reverse complement strand
CATGTTTCCACATGGGGCCCGCCTGTTCGTCATCCTGAGCCCAGCGAAGGATCTGCTTTCATATTTCCCCCGGATGCCCAGGAAAATGCGTAGGGCGGGGGCTTGCCCCCGCCGCCGTTCCCGATGAATTTCCGGAAGGAAAGATGCTTTGTGGGCTTTCGAGGAAAGCCTCCTCAGCATGACCGGAAGGATCTTTTCTCCCGGGAAGGATCACAGCGCCTTTTCCATCCGGAAATTGGTGAGCCACACCCCCCGGCGCTCCACCTGCTGCTCCCGGACCACCCGGTAGCCCCGGGAGAGGAAAAAGGGTTTGGCGGTGATGGAGGCGTCGGTGTGGATCACCGGCTCCCCGGCCCTCCGGGCCAGCTCCTCCAGGGCGTCGCAGAGGGCGGTGGCCACCCCCATCCCCTGCCGGTCCCAGCGGACATAGAGCCGGTCCAGATAGCCCCCCTCACCCAGGTCCCCAAAGCCCCAGATCTCCCCCGCCTCCTGGGCGATCAGGGTTTCATGGGCCAGGAAGGAGGCCTCCCAGGCCGCCAGATCCACCGACCCCGGGGCCCAGGCCGCCAGCTGCTCCGGGGTGTAATGGGCGGCGTTGACCCGGTGCACCGTCTGATGGAACAGCTCCGCCAGGGCAGGGCAGTCCCCCTTCTGATAGCTTCGCAGCGTCATGGCACCGTTTCCTCCTCTAAAAATATTATTTTTATTTTACCATATTCCCCATGAGTTGACAGCAATTTCTCCCGGCCGCTATAATATTGTTACAATGTATATTTTCCTGGTCCCGCAGCTGCGGGATCAGGTGGACTTTTCCACAGGCCGGAGGGCTTGTGTTTTTCTTCCGAAAGGAGCGTTTTGCCATGATCCGACCCATCAATCAGGATGTGGTTATCCTGTCCCGCCCCTCCCAGAGCGCCACCAAGGCAGATCTGCCGGTGGCCGATGACCTGCTGGACACCCTGCGCGCCCACGCCGCCGAGTGCGTGGGCATGGCCGCCAACATGATCGGCGTCAACAAGCGCATCATCGCCGTCAACACCGGGTTTCTGTTCCTGGTGCTCTTCAACCCGGAGATCACCAAGGGCACCGACTCCTATGAGACCGAGGAGGGCTGCCTGTCCCTGCCCGGAGTCCGCAAGACCCGGCGGTTTTCCACCATCACCGTCCGCTATCAGGACCGGACCTTCACCTGGCGCACCCAGACCTTCACCGGCTTCGTGGCCCAGATCATCCAGCACGAGATCGACCACTGCAACGGCATTTTGATCTGAGGGCCCCTTTTCGCCCCGTTTTTCGTTGACGGGGTGGGCTTCTTCCTCTATAATGGTGGTAAAAGTACAGAAAATCCGCCCCATCGTGAAAGGAAGGTAATTTTTGAATCCCAAACTGGTTGAAAAGCTCCAAGAGTCCCTCTCCGCCGTCCTCCCCATCACCCTGATCGTGCTGGCCGTCAGCGTGCTGCTGGTGCCCATCGATCTGGGCACCGTTGTGCTGTTCTTTGTGGGGGCGCTGATGCTGATTGTGGGCATGGGCTTTTTCCAGTTGGGGGCCGAGCTGTCCATGACCCCCCTGGGCAAGGGCATCGGCAGCCAGATGGCCAAGACCGGCAAACTGCCCGTCATCCTGGCCATCGGCTTTCTCATGGGTGCCGTCATCACCATGGCGGAGCCCGACCTGCAGGTGCTGGCCAATCAGGTGCCCTCCATCCCCAACCGGCCCCTGGTGCTGGCGGTGGCGGTGGGCGTGGGGCTGTTTCTGGCCCTGGCCATCCTGCGAATCCTGCTGAAAATCCGGCTGTCCGTCCTGCTGACCATCCTCTATCTGGCCCTGCTGGTGCTGTCCTTCTTTGTCCCCCGGGATTTTTTGGCGGTGGCCTTCGACTCCGGCGGCGTCACCACCGGCCCCATCACCGTCCCCTTCATCATGGCCATGGGTCTGGGCATCGCCGGGGTCCGGGGCGACAAGGACGCCTCCGACGACAGCTTCGGCCTGGTGGCCCTGTCCAGCGTGGGCCCCATTCTGGCGGTGCTACTGCTGGGCTGCTTTTACGACACCGGCGAGACCAGCTACGCCCTGTCCCAGGTGGTGGAGGTGTCCGACACCCGGGATGTGGCCCTGGTGTTTGTCTCCCAGCTGCCCCACTACGCCATGGAGGTTTTATCCTCCTTCCTGCCCATCGCCGGGGTGTTTGTGCTCTTCCAGCTGGTCAGCCGCCGCTATCGCCGCCGGCAGCTGGGCCAGATCCTGGTGGGCTTCGGGTACACCTTTGTGGGGCTGGTGCTCTTTCTCTGCGGCGTCAACATCGGCTTTTCCCCGGTGGGCACCTCCCTGGGCCAGGATCTGGCCGCCTCCCCCTGGCGGTGGCTGCTGATCCCCCTGGGCATGCTCATCGGCTACTACATCGTCAAGGCGGAGCCCGCCATCCAGGTGCTGAACCACCAGGTCCAGGATGTGACCAACGGGGCCATCTCCGCCAAGTCCATGAACCTGAGCCTGTCGGTGGGCGTCTCCGTCAGCGTGGGTCTGGCCATGCTCCGGGTGCTGACCGGCATCGGCATCCAGTGGATTTTGCTGCCAGGCTACGCCCTGGCCCTCATCCTGTCCCGGCTGGTGCCCAAAATTTTCGTGGGCATCGCCTTCGACTCCGGCGGCGTGGCCAGCGGCCCCATGACAGCGGCTTTTCTGCTGCCCTTC
>CABRZO010000243.1 GCA_902475455.1 uncultured Eubacteriales bacterium | reverse complement strand
GCTGTCGTAACCCTCAATCACCTCGGTGTCCGCCTCGGCGAGAGCCACCCCTTCCACCTGCAGATAGCGGTTGAACTGGGTCAGATCCCGCACATAGGAGCTCACCGTGTTGGCGGAGGATTTCTTTTCAGTTGTGAGATAGGATTTAAACTCCTCAATCAGATCCATAGCGGGATCCTCCTTCTCACTGGGTAAAAGGCTGAATATGGGACACAAAGCCGGGCAAAAACCACAGCTCTGCAATGCAGCAAAGGAAAATCAGGGCTGACCCCACCAGCAAAACCAGCAGGGCAAACATGGGCCGGGCAAACAGGCCGTCGTCCTCGGGGGGACTGCGTCGAAGCTCCCCCACGCTGCGGACCATTCCGGCGGCGGAAACCAGCAGCAACGGTGCGCAGGTCAGCAGGGCGATCAGGAAAAAATGCAGAAAAACGCTCAACCGACTGCCCTGGACAAAGAGGGCGGAGAAACTGAACCCCATGAGCAGCCCCCGCAGAAACACCAGCGGATAGAGCAGAAACAGCCCCAGGGCGGACATAGCCAGCAGCGCCCCAAACAGCAGCCACCGGAAATAGGACCAGTACACGCCCCAGAACTGGAGCCAGGTCACCTGATCCTCCGGCAGCAAGGCCACGCCCTCCAGATCCGCCAGCTGGCCCAAGCGTCCCGAGAGAAAAAAGCCTGCCAGCAGTCCCAGCGCAAACAGCACTGTGCCGGCCAGCAAAAACAAACCGGGAGTGGGTCGGGACAGATCCCGCACCCTCAACCGTCTGCGCACCATAGAATCACCTCACAGGTACTCTATGTGGGCAGAAGCGGAATTATGTCCTGTTATCGCCAATCGGTGATGCATTCAATTCTTGTTTGGTTTTCCAAACAATCATTATAATGCAGGTAACCACACAATTCGACACACGATGTATGATAGCCTTTTTTTCTCATTTTCGCAAGCGTTTCCATAAAAATAATTGTTTTTTGTGTATTATGCTGAAATATTATGTTAATGCGTCACCGCAATTGTTATGTAAACTCCACAAACCCATTTAACATTTTCGCAACATTTAGGGGTATTCCATTTTTCTGAAGCAAAATATAGGGGCAGGCGCCCAAAGCAGGCGCCTGCCCCTATTCCCTTCCTCAGAAGGCGGTTTTTTTCATTTTTGTGCAATTCACTCGGCTCAGTCCGCCAGTCCGGAGCGAATGGCCCGGATGGCAATGGCGCATTCCAGACGTTTCCGCTCCAATTCGCACCCCACATGGCTGGGTTGCGTTATGTCTCCGTTGACATTGTAGTTGGCAGCGGAGCAGCCGCCGGAGCAGTAAAATTTCGCCCAGCAGTCGGCGCACTCCTTGCGGGTGTAAATATTCATGCCGGCAAATTTGGAGGACAGCTCCATATCAAAGCTGTCGTCATAGACATTGCCCAGCTTGAATTCTTCATTGCCCACAAATTGGTGACAGGGATAGATGTCTCCGTCCGGAGTGATGCAGACATACTCACAGCCGGCGCCGCAGCCCCGCATCCGCTTGATGACGCAGGGACCCTGGGCCAGATCCACATTGAAGTGGAAGAAGTTGACCTCCGGGTGGTCCAGCAGGTACCGGGCCAGCCGGTCATACTCGGCGCACACCTGGGCCACGTCCTCCTCCCGGATGGCGAAGGGATCGTCGGGCTTGCCCACGGCGGGCTCCACGGAGACACTCTCAAAGCCCTGGGAGGCGATATGGATCACATCATCGGCAAAGTCCAGGTTGTCCCGGGTGAAGGTGCCCCGGAGATAATAGTCCTTATCCCTTCTCCCCTCCACCAGCTTCTTGAACTTGGGCACGATCAGATCATAGCTGCCGGTACCCTTGGCGGTGGGCCGGTGGGCGTCGTTGACCTCAGGCCGGCCATCCAGGGACAGCACGCAGTTGGACATCTCCTCATTGATATAGTCGATGTTCTCCTGGTTCAGCAGCACACCGTTGGTGGTGATGGTGAAGCGGAAGGCCTTCCCCTTCTCTTCCTCGATAGACCGGGCATACTTCACCGTCTCCTTGACGGTCTCCATGGCCATCAGGGGCTCGCCCCCGAAGAAGTCCACCTCGATGTTGTGGCGGATGCCGGAGCGCTTGATCACAAAATCGATGGCCTTTTTCGCCGTCTCCACACTCATGGTCTTGCGGCCCAGGCCGAAATCGCCGGTGGAGGCAAAGCAGTATTTGCACCGCAGATTGCAGTCGTGGGAAACATTCAGACACAGAGCCTTCACCGGGGCGTTTTTGATCACCGCCATGGCGGGGTTTACATAGTCGTCGTTCTCAAAGAGCAGGCCCTGGTCCTGCAGCTCCAGCAGCTCCGCCCAGCACTCGTCCAGCTCCTGGGCGGGATACTGGCTGAGCTTGTCCTTCAGCTCCTGGGGACATTCCGGACCCATGGGGCCCTCCACCTCCCGGAGCAGATCATACATCATTTTGTCCAGCACATGGACAGCGCCGCTGTTCACGTCCACCGCGATATAACAGCCCAGCGCCTCAAAGGTATGTACCAATTCAGCACCTCCAAAAAGACAGCAGAAAGGGCGGGCGCAGGCCCACCCTTTCAAAAAATATGATGGATTACTTATTGTGCTCGCACTTCTGGTTGGCGACCGTGCAAGAAGTCTTGCAAGCAGACTGGCAGGAAGTCTGGCACTCACCGCATCCGCCATGGGCGGCGCTGTTCTTCAGAG
>CABRZO010000242.1 GCA_902475455.1 uncultured Eubacteriales bacterium | reverse complement strand
AAGGAACCCCAGGAAAGCAAGGAATTATCTGCGGATAAGGGTGTGCTTGCCAAGCTGCGGGGATTTGTGCTGTCCTGCGGCAAGGCGTTTTCGGAGATGGAACGCGATACGGCGCTCACGGTGGAGCGAATCCATGGCGGGCGCTCATCGGTGAAAACCGAGCTGCAGGGGCTGAAAGCTGCCCAGGCTGGGCAGCGCCGCCAAGCGGCCAGCAAGGAACAGACGCGCTAAGTACAGGAGGGTGAAATATGAGTGACAAAGGTAAAAGCAGGCTGATGATTGCGGGGGCGGCCCTTTGTGCCGCCCTTTTCCTTTTCTCCGGGGCTATGCTGGTTCGTGAATACCTGGACCAGAAACAGAGCGCTGAAGCCTTTGACGAGGTGGCCGGGCTGGTCAAGGAAGATGTGGAGCTGCCCACGCTGGAGCTTGCCGGCGAGCCGGACCAGGAGCCGGAAGAACTCACGGCTTTTGAAAAGTATGCGGATGTGTACGCCCAGAACAGCGATTTGGTGGGCTGGATTTCCATTCCCGGCACCCAGATTGATTATCCCGTCATGCAGACCAAGGATAACCTCAATTTCTATCTGAAGCACGCTTTTGATAAGTCGTACAGCAGCTATGGGGTGCCCTATATGCAGGAAAACTGCGACATCGGCATTTCCGACAATCTGGTGCTGTACGGCCACCACATGAACAACGGCAGTATGTTCTCCGACCTGTGCAAGTATGAGAGCGAGGATTTTTACCGGGAACACAAGACCATCCGCTTTGATACCCTGGACAGCTTTGGCGAATATGAGGTGATCGCCGCCTTTAAGACGGTGGCCTACTCGGAATCTGGATTTAAGTATTACCATTTCGTCAATGCAGAAAGCGAAGCCGCTTTTGATGAGTATATCGAGGGGTGCAAGGAACTTTCCCTATATGATACCGGCGTTTCTGCCGAGTATGGCGACCAGCTCATCACCCTTTCCACCTGCGAGTATTCCCGGACAAACGGGCGGATGGTGGTTGTGGCCAAGCTGCTGGAGGAATAAGGGCGATCCCGCCCTGGGAAGGAGGTGAAGCCCATGGGCAAGGGCATAAAAACAAGAGTTTCTGAGAAAAAAGGCATTAAAGCGATTGATAAAGCGGCGGTTGCTTCTGAACGGATGAAGGAGGCGTATATCCGCACCAAGGATAAGGCCGACCACAGCCTGTATGCGGAGGAAAGCTCCCCTGGTGAGTATGCGTCCGACCGTCTTTCCGCTGGGGTGGATAACGTCACCCATGAAGCGGTCCACCAGTTTGATAAACAGGGCCGCAAAGGGGTTCAGACAACCAGGGAGAACATCTCCAAGGTCAAGGAAAAAATCCAAAAGCGGAAAGCCGCAGCCGAACAGCCGAAAAAACAAGCGGAGAAACAGGCGGCTCGGCAGGCTGGGCAGCCTACCACACGCTGGAGCGGGCGTCAGGCAGTCGATACGGTTTCCGAGCCGGCCAAGGCGGTCCGGCAGGAACACGGAGCCATCAAGACTTTGGACCGCGGCAAGAAAGGTATTAAGACGGTGGACAAGAGCCGCAAGACCATCAAGCAGGCTTCTTCCACTGTTAAGGGGACGGTGAAAACCACCAGCAAATCTATCAAAACGGCGGAAAAGACTGCCAAGGCCAGTATCAAGACCAGTCAGCAGGCGGCCAAAGCTGCCCAGCGCACTGCCCAGGCCACGGCACGGGCTGCCAGGGCTGCGGCCCATGCCGCCCGTGTAGCGGCCCGGACTGCGGTGGTTGCGGCAAAGGCGGCGGTCAAGGCTACGGTTGCGGCTGTGAAAGCCATCATTGCGGCGACCAAGGCCCTGATTGCGGCCATTGCTGCTGGCGGTTGGATTGCCGTGCTGGTGATTATTGTGATCTGCCTCATCGGTATGATTATCGGCTCCTGCTTTGGGATTTTCTTTTCCGGCGAGGATTCGGGCACCGGGCAGACCATGCAGACTGCCGTACAGGAGATCAATACGGATTACCAGGAGAATCTGGACGAAATCAAGGCGTCCCACAGCTATGATGTGCTGGAGATGTCCGGTTCCCGCGCTGTGTGGAAAGAGGTTCTGGCAGTTTATGCTGTCAAAACCACCACCGACCCGGACAACGCCCAGGAAGTGGCCACCATGGATGATGAGAAGCTAGAGCTGTTAAAGGACATCTTCTGGCAGATGAATGAGATCTCGTCCAGCACGTCCACCCAGACGGAAACAGTGATTGAAACATCCGATGACGGCAACGGCAATATCGTGGAAACGGAAACCACGGTCACGCAAACCTATCTGTATATCACTGTCAGCCACAAGACTGCGGAGGAAATGGCCAACCAGTTCGGCTTTAACGAGGACCAGCGGGAACAGATGGCGGAACTTTTAGCCGATGAGAACAATTCCCTTTGGTCCCAGGTGCTTTACGGCATTACCGGAGGGGATGGCGAAATCGTCACGGTGGCGCTCTCCCAGGTGGGCAATGTTGGCGGCGAACCGTACTGGAGCTGGTACGGCTTTGGCAGTCGTGTGGAATGGTGCGCCTGCTTTGTAAGCTGGTGCGCCAATGAGTGCGGTTATATCGAAGCCGGCGTGATCCCGAAGTTTGCGGCCTGCGCGTCCCAGGGTGTTCCCTGGTTCCAGGAGCGTGGGCTGTGGCAGGATAACAGCTATGAGCCGCGCCCCGGCGACATCATCTTTTTTGACTGGGATGATGGAGGCCAAGACGGTTCTTCCGACCATGTGGGGA
>CABRZO010000241.1 GCA_902475455.1 uncultured Eubacteriales bacterium | reverse complement strand
CCCTCCGGTGGATATGAGATACTCCCCACAGCCGGGCAGGTTACCCAGAAGGATGTTATACTGGATGAAACGCGCTGCTGCCTTCTGATCCGCCAGACAGGAAGGGGCATCACCGGTGTAGTAGGTATTTCCATCTTCATCCGTAGCGGTGTCCTGCTTGCCCCGGTTACCGCAGGATACATTGATATAACCCTCGGCGGCATAGGTAGTGGAAGCCAGCGAGTTATTTTGAGAGCCGTAGCCAGCCGCACCGGTGTTCAAAATAATGGGAGCGGTAGCGGCAGTATACGTCTGGCCGTTGGTGCTGGTAATCTCCGCCTCATAGTCAATGACCAGTGATCCACTGACAGCCTCCTCGCCTGCGTCCGCACCGGTTACATCGGCATTTCCGTCCCCGTCGGTGTCGATACCGGTCACATAGGCGCCGGGGACACAGACGGAAACCCCCTGCTGATCGGGCAGTTCCGGATAAGCTACAGCCGAAACGATGGACATGACCCAGGCGTCGGCATCTGCGTCGTAGGTCCAGGACAGTTCCTCGTTGTTGGACAGGTTCAGGGTTTCTTCAATATAGGCCTTCTCTTCAGCGTCCGCCACAAGAGATTGAGTAGACGAATCCGTCGATGTATTTGCTTCCGTATCCTTTGTACAGGAGCAAAGACCTGCTGCCAGCGATAAGGCAAGAAACACTGCGATTAAGTGTTTAAATTTCATGATGACCCTCCTAATGCTTGATGATGTGATTATCTCACGCCAAAATAAAACGAACTTTAACTCGCACATTTTTCCGTATATTGGATTTTGCAAACACATTGATTTGCCACCAAAATACTTGCCTCCTGCCAACCTGAGACGAAAACCGGGTGCTTCTCCTCTCCCAAGGTCCGAGCAATCCCGAATACTGTGCACTGTTCCCTTGCCTGTAAAAACATGGATTGCCGGGGACTCCAAAGTGAAGCCCCGGGAGCGCTACCCGGTAGACTGCTTCCGCAAGCAGTTTACCCCCCGGCAGGTGGCAAAGGCCCGGCTCTATATCACCGCCTGCGGCCTCTATGAGGCCAGGCTCAACGGGGCCCGGGCGGGGCAACGGTTGTTTCTTCAGTTCGGGGCGCTGCTGGACGACCAGGGTGAGTTCACCCAGAAGAACATCCAGTGCTCCAACAAGAAGCCCCCCGCTACAGCAGGTGATCTACACCTGCAAGGAGGATAAGAACCACTATAAAACCACCTTTGCCATTTTTGGGTTTCAGTATATACTGGTGGAGACGGAGGTCGACTTCCGGCCGGAGGATTTCCACGCTGTTGCCGTCTATTCGGACCTGGAGCGCAACGGCTTCTTCTCCAGCTCCACCCCGCTGCTGGACCAGTTTGTGGAGAACCCCGTCTGGAGCGCCAAAAACAATCATGCCGCCCTGCCCACCGACTGCCCCACCGGGAGCGCCACGGCTGGACCGGAGATGCCCAGGCACGGGGCCACCACCATCTGGGAGAGCTGGGAGGGAAAACAGGCCCAGGGGGGCTTGGCCTCTCTGAACCACTACTCCACGGGAGCTGTGGTCCAGTGGCTCTTCGACACCATGTGCGGTATCCGGGTGAAGCCGGACAACGAATTCACGGTGGCCCCCCGCCCCGGCGGACACTTCACCCATGCCCGGGCCGGCTACCGGAGCGTTTACGGCCTGATTGAGAGCGGCTGGAAAAAGACGGAGACGGGCTGGCGGTTCACCATCACCGTACCCGCCAACTGTCGGGCCACCGTGTGCCTGCCCGACGGCAGTCGGCACCGGCAGGGACCCGGCACCCAGGTTTATCCCATAGAGGAGGCGTAAAGATGGACATTGAAAAAACCCTCCGGGCCATGTCCCTGGAGGATAAAATCGCCCTGTGCGAGGGGGCCGACTTCTGGAAAACCCGATCCATGGCACCCTATGGCATCCCCGCCCTGTTTATGTGCGACGGCCCTCACGGCCTGCGGAAGCAAGAGGACGTCTCAGATATGCTTGGAGTCCACAACTCCCGGAAGGCCACCTGCTTCCCCACCGCAGTCACCACCGGGGACAGTTGGAATCCGGAGCTGATGGAGGAAATTGGGGCTGCCATCGGAGAGGAGGCCCTGGACCAAGGGGTAGGCCTTCTGCTGGGCCCCGGGGCGAATCTAAAGCGCAACCCCCTCTGCGGCCGGAATTTTGAGTATTTCAGCGAGGACCCCTATCTGGCGGGCAAGCTGGCGGCAGGCTTTATCCGGGGTGTGGAGGCCCAGGGGGTGGGCGCCAGCCTCAAGCATTTTGCCGCCAACTCCCAGGAATACCGGCGCTTCACCTCCGACAGCGTGGTGGACCAGCGCACCCTGCGGGAGTTGTATCTGACCGCCTTCGAGATCGCCGTCAAAGAGGGAAAACCTTCCACGGTGATGTGCTCCTACCCCAAGTTAAACGGCGTCCACTGCAGTGACAGTGGGACGCTGCTGACAGACATTCTCCGGATGGAGTGGGGCTTCGATGGCCTGGTGGTCACCGACTGGGGAGCCATGAACGACCGGATCGAGGGCTTTCGGGCCGGGTGCGATCTGAATATGCCCGGAGGCAGTCAGTACATGTGGAAAGAGGCGGCGGCAGCGGTCCGGTCCGGAGCGCTGCCGGAACAGGCGGTGGATGCCTGCGCCCGGCGGGTGCTGGAGCTGGTGGAACGGTGCACCCGCCGGGAAACCACTTCGACGACCTGCGATTATGAGGCCCACCACGCCCTGGCCCGGCGGGCC
>CABRZO010000240.1 GCA_902475455.1 uncultured Eubacteriales bacterium | reverse complement strand
CTCCCGCCTCATAATAGACCGCCGTCACCCGGTCCCCGGGCCGGAGCTGCCGGAGGGTGTGGTCCAGCTCCTCCTGGGCGTCCTCCCCCAGCTGGACAGGAGGGTGTACCACCCGTTCCTTTTGCCGCAGGGCCGCCTCATAGCCCTTCAGGGCGGCGAAGGGCATAAACTGCTTGGCCCGCAGCCCGGGGTCCATCTTCCGCCTCATGCCCGATGACCTCCGATCTGCTGGTTGCGCTGGCGGGCGGTGGCCTCCTGCTGGAGGTCCGCCCCCTTCAACACGGCGTTTTTGCCGTATTTCTTCTGGATGGACAGCAGGGTGCGCTGCATCCGCTTCTCCCGCTCCAGCTCCTGGGGGGAGCGGAACAGGTCGTACTGGCAAAAGGTGTCCTCCGTCACCTGACCGAAGGTGAGATTGACCCGGTGGATGGGCGGCCGGGGGCAGGGGACTGCGGCGGGAGTAGCCCAGCATCAGACCCACGGAACCGGCGGCCAGCCCCTGATCCACCAGCTCCAGGGACAGGGCCTCCGCCATCTCCCGAACGATGAGCCGGGCCTCCTGCCGGCTGTAACCCCGGGAGAGCACCTGGCCGCTGGACAGGGAGCTGCTCTGGGGCCGGAAGGCCTTGATGTCGGCGATGGTGGTGGGCTCCCGGCCCCAGGCGTGGTCGATGAGCAGCTCCGCGTCCACTCCGAAGGTGCGGTAGAGCAGGTCCTCGTCAGCCCGGGCCACCTGGCCCATGGTGACGATGCCGAAGCGCCCCAGACGCCCGGCGATGCCTCGGCCCACCCGCCAGAAGTCGGTGATGGGCCGATGGTCCCAGAGGGTGGAGCGGTATGTTTCCTCGTCCAGTACCCCGATCCTGGCCCCGCAGGGCCCCGGCTCCATATGTTTGGCGGTGATGTCCAGGGCCACCTTGGCCAGATAGAGGTTGGTGCCGATGCCGCAGGCGGCGGGAATTCCGGTCTTGGCGTAGATATCTCCGATGATCTTCAGAGCCAGCTCCTGGGGGCTCAGGCGGTACAGGGGAAGGTAGTGGGTCACATCCAGAAAGGCCTCGTCGATGGAGTAGACGTGAATGTCCTCCTTGGAGAGGTAGTTCAGATAGACGGCATAAATTTCCGCAGAGCAGTCGATATAATGCTGCATCTGGGGCCGGGCGGTGATGAAGGACAGGTTGGGGGGGATCTCAAAGATCCGGCACCGGTTTTTCACCCCCAGGGCCTTCAGAGCCGGGCTCACTGCTAGACAGATGGTCTGCTCCGTTCGGTCCGGGTCCGCCACCACCAGCCGGGCGGTCATGGGGTCCAGCCCCCGCTCCACGCACTCCACCGAGGCGTAGAAGGATTTCAGATCAATACAGAGATAGGTCCGCTGTGCCGCCATACCCGGCTCACCTCCCAATTAAAATAGAACATATGTACTATTATTGTAGCACGACGGATCCCATTGTCAAGACCCGGCGGGGAAGTGGTAAAAAAAGGACCGCCCGGAGCCTCTTGTGAAGATGCCCCAGGCGGCGGAACGTTATGATAGATGGTGGTCAGGTGGTCTCGCCCAGTTTGTTCAGCAGGAAGGTAAACTGATTGCACTCCATACCCAGGCATTTTTTGTGGAACTCCTGGGCGGAGGTGACCAGGGAGCGGGCCTTGTCCAGATCCTTTTCGGTGCCGTCCCCGTCCATATACTGCTTGGCCACGGCGAAGACCGCCCGGACAAAGGTGTCGTATACGTCGCCGAAGTAGTCCTTCAGATGCTGGGTGCAGGGCCGGGAGAAGAAGATCTTCAGCAGGTCGTGGGTCATATTCATGCTTTTGACACTCCACTCCAGGGCGGCGGCGTGATCCAGATTGTAGCCGTGGCCATCATAGCCCAGCTTGCCCCGGTAGTAGGCGCAGGCCAGGTTGAACATGCTCTTCCAGCTGCCGTGCTGGGCGGCGATGGGGAGCAGCTCGAAATAGCGGTCCAAATCCTGGCGGCCGTGCTGTTCGGTGCGGTAGACGTCCGCCATCATGTGATAGGCGTCCGGATGGCCGGCGTCTGCCGCCTGCTGGAACAGCTCCAGAGCCTTGTCTACATCCACGTCCACATCCAGGCCGAAGAGATAGCGCTCTCCCAGCTCCTCCAGGGCGCCGGGTACATTGAAATCGGTCTCATGCAGCAGCATGTTGAGATCCATGGCGGAGTAGGACTCGTAGGCCACTTTGGCGGAGGACTTGGGGTCCGTATGGCGCTTCCAGGCCAGATAGCGGTCAAAATATTCCTTGGGTTGAATCATGGGGGTTCCTCCTTGGACGGCACAAAAAACCGTCAAATTTGAATTCAGTTGCTATTATTATAAAGGTTTGTCCCGGGGTTTTCAATACGGGGGGAGAAATTCCGGGAATGGGGTCGGAGGAGTAGGAAGCCGGGGTGCTTTGTGCTATAATCTCCTTAATGAAGAAAGGAGCGGTTTGCTTTGTTTACATTGGATGAGCGTGTGTTTTTGGAGCGGTTTCAGGCCCTGCTGGCCATTGACAGCACCACCGGCCATTGCCGGGCTATCGAGGACTATCTGGCCCGGGAGATTGAGGGCATGGGCTTTGGGGTAATCCGGCCCCACAAGGGGGGCATCATCGCCGACCTGGGGGGAGAAGGGGACACCCTCTGCCTTACCGCCCATGTGGACGACATCGGCCTGATGGTGCGCCGGATCAACCCCGACGGCACCCTGAACGTCTGCCCGGTGGGGGGGCTGCACCCCTTTTACGCGGTGATGGAGAATGTCCGGATTAGGCAGATCGGAAG
>CABRZO010000239.1 GCA_902475455.1 uncultured Eubacteriales bacterium | reverse complement strand
TGGACACATCCGGCGCACAGATGACGGAATCGATGGAGCGGATCAGTCCTTACTTTGTGACAACGCCCCAAGCGTTCCTGGTCGTTATCCTGGAGTCGGCAGTATTCCTGACATTGATCGCACTGGTCTATAAGCGCCAGAGCTGTTAAGGAGGTGTAAAGTCATGTGGAGTATTCTAAAAGGGGAATGGCGCAAACTGCGACGCTGCCAGATCCTGCTGGTTGGTATTGTAGCTCTGGCACTGTGCCCTGTCGCGCAATATGGCACCCAGCTGATTATCAACCCGGAGATGCGGGACCAGAACTTTGATTTTGTCAAACTGTTTGCCAATGTCATTTGGGGAAACACGCAGATTTTCCTGCCGATCTCGCTGGTTATGATTGGCGGCTGGCTGATTGACCGTGAGAACACAAATGACACCATGAAAAATCTGTTGACCGTGCCGGTATCCTACCCGAAGCTGCTGGGCGGGAAACTAATCGTCACGATTTTCCTGTCGATTCTGTTTGGAATTTATAGTGTAGCCATAACGGTTCTGACGGGCACGCTCGCCGGTTTGGATGGGCTTTCTGCCGCCGTTCTGCTGCGGCAGGGCGTGCAGTTAGTCGCAGCCGCTTTCAATACCAGCCTGGTCTGTATGCCGATGATCCTGATTTTCGGCCAGATGCGTGGGGCCTATCTGGGCGGGTCGCTTCTGACATTCTTCCTGGGGTATTGCATTTTGTTCTTCAAGAGCGGCTTCCTGCTCTCTGCCTACCCGTTTTCGGCGGCGCTAATTCTCGCCGGTTTTGATATGCAGGAATATAACGGCGCTACGCAGGCCCCCAGCGTTTTGCTGGCTGTGGTAGGCATCGTGGCGGTGCTGGTTCTGACTATGGCAATATTGCTGTTTTCCCACCCCAGCAAAAAAACGGGCAATACGAAAAAGAAAAAAGTCAAAAAGGGACGCGGCAGGCGTCGCGTCGGATGAGAGGAGCGAGTTCATGCGAAAATTAAACTATACTGGTAAAATTTGTGTCGTTCTCTGCGCAATTCTTTGTGTTGGCAGCTTGTCTGGATGTTCAACAGCCATGCAGTCTTTGGCGGACGGTACGGACGCTGTGTTGAACGGATTGGCGGACGGCACAGATATTGTGCTGAATGGCTTATCAGAAGGAGCTGACCAGGCTCTTGGCGGTCTATCAGAGGCAGACGATGGCCAGGCAAAGGACAGTATCGTGAACGCCTTTGGCGAACTTGTTGGCGATGCGGGAAATGCGGCCCTTACGCCCCAAAGTAAATTGCAGGGTCACAAAGAAAACGGGGTAGACGATTACACGGGGGCGTATGAAGCGACATATTCCGAGTTTACGGGCACAGAGATTTTATTTGGCGGTACTACGCTGGAGCGAGAAGCAGGAAGTACAATCCACATCACCTGTTCACTTTCTCTCGAAAGCGGCGAAGCAGCAGTTTTTCTTCGCTCAGGGGCAGATGATCCGGTTATTCTTCTCTCAGAGAGCGGTGAGTACGATGGCACAATAGAAGTAGATGGCACAAGCACTTATATCGGTGTGTGGGGCGACCAGGCAGAAGGAACCGTATCCATCGAAATTGAGTAAGGAGTACACATTATGAGCGCAAAGAAAAAAACAATCATCATTGCTGTTATAGCTATCCTGGTAGTAGCGTTTATCGCGGTTGCTTTTCTTGCCACGCAGAAAAGCGCCGATTACTACACGCAAATTGACAACGACTGTGTAACCGAGATCGCACCACACGGAGCGATGAATTATCGCTACACATTAAGCGCCTACGATGAAACCGGGGCCGAAAAAGAACTGAACTTTGAAACGAGCCGGATTCTCACTGACGATGCCTACTTATGCCTGAAGGTAGCCCCATTCCGTGGTGTCGTTACCTGGGCAGAAGTGCAATTTGATGAAATGCCCGCCGCCGTGCAGGAACAATACGGCGGCAATTCGTAAACGGGAGCCTATATAGGCGCCACTTCAAACGGAAAGGCAGGTGCAGCATGAAAAGAATAAGAAAGTTCCTAATTCGTTCCTTCGCGCTGGCGATGCTTACGATGCTCGTTGTTGGCGGTGTTTTGGGCGGATTTGGTTATAAAATGTACCGTGATGCACTTGCCGAGCAACCTCTTGAGGAAAAAGTTGCCGAGATTCAAGCTGATCCCGATTATACGACCCTTGCTGAAATCCCAGAGATTTATTTGGACGCCGTTGTGGCAGTGGAAGATCACCGTTTTGAACAGCATTTTGGAATTGACCTGATTGCCATAGGACGAGCTGCCTGGAACAATCTGACCTCTTGGAGCCTGCGTGAGGGCGGCAGCACCATAACACAGCAACTTGCCAAAAATCTGTATTTTACGCAGGAAAAAAGTTTCATCCGCAAGATCGCTGAGATGTTTATGGCATTCCGCTTGGAAAATACCTATACAAAAGATGAGATTTTAGAGCTGTATGTCAATTCTATCTATTTTGGAGACGGCTACTACTGTATTTACGATGCAAGCCAAGGATATTTTGGGAAAGCCCCTATTGATATGACGGATTATGAATGTACTCTCTTGGCGGGGATTCCCAATGCGCCCTCAGTTTATTCGCTGACAGCCAACCCAGAGCTGGCGGAACAGCGTCAAGAGTATGTCGTACAGAGAATGGTTCAATACGGCTACATAAGCGAGGATGAGGCACAAAGCATCTTGCAAGACCAATCATAACTGATAGATATATGCGATCTATCTGCCGGACGACGGCAAAAGAAAAAAAGCCGTCGTTCAGCAGGCAATCGCCATGCCCTAAACACACTTACGGCGGCTTTGACAAAATCAAGGCCGCCGTTCCTTATGCCCAAAGAGTGACGACCCTGTTTCAATGGTGACGGCGGCTTTAGGAGGG
>CABRZO010000238.1 GCA_902475455.1 uncultured Eubacteriales bacterium | reverse complement strand
TGATGCAGAACCTGTCCCGCCAGATCTCCGGCGGCAAGATGCCCAAGGCCCTGAAGGGCATGATGGGCGGAGGCATCCCCGGCATGGGCGGTCTGGGCGGATTTGGCGGCATGGGCGGCGGACACTCCAAAGGCCGCACCAAGCCCAATAAGAAACGCAAGAAAAAACGTTGATTTGCGCACTTAACCTGCGCTTTTCAAATAAAAATGTCAACAATCTGTTGGAGGTGAATGATACATGGTTAAAATCAGACTGCGCCGCATGGGCGCCAAGAAGGCTCCTTTCTATCGTATCGTTGTGGCGGATTCTCGTTATCCCCGTGACGGCCGCTTCATCGAGGAGATCGGCACTTACAATCCCCTGACTGACCCCGCCGAGATCAAGGTGGACGCCGAGCGCGCCCAGGCTTGGATCAAGACCGGCGCTCAGCCCACCGAGACCGTGAAGGGTCTGCTGAAAAAAGCCGGCGTCCTGTAAGAAATCGAGGCTCGACACGTTATGAAAGAACTTCTGACCTATATCGCACAAAACCTCGTTGACCATCCTGATCAGGTCAGCGTCAATGAAGTCAACTGCGATGGCGAGCTCGTCCTGGAACTGCGGGTGGCTCCCGAGGACATGGGCAAGGTGATCGGCCGTCAGGGCCGCATCGCCAAGGAGATCCGTGCCGTGGTGCGCTCCTATGCTCAGCGTCAGAATACCAGAGTCACCGTCGATATCGTCGACTGAGTCAAATGCCGGGATGCCGCGCTTGCGGCACCCCGGTTTTCCTCTTATTTCACGTCTTTTTGGAAGGAGCGATCCCGTTGAACAAGGACTTTTTGGAAGCCGGTAAGATCCTAAACACCTTTGGCATTCGGGGCGAGCTGAAAGTCCAGCCCTGGAGCGACCGGGTGGACTTTCTCAAGCAGTTTGAAACGGTTTACATCTCCGGCAAGCCCATCCGCGTGGTCTCTGTCCGGGTCCACCAGCAAAACGTCCTGCTGACCCTGGAGGGCATTGGAGACATTGACGCCGCCATCCCCTTTAAGAATAAAATCATCGAAGTGCGCCGGGCGGACATCAAGCACGTGGAAGGCAAGCATTTCGTGGCGGATCTGATTGGCCTGGAGGCCCGGGACGCGGACACCGGCGCTGTGCTGGGAAAGGTCACCGATGTGCTGGCCTACCCCGCTCAGGATCTCTATGAGATCAAGGGGGAGAAAAACTATCTGATCCCCGATGTGCCGGATTTTGTCCGGGAGATCAATGAAGCGGAAGGCTTTATCTCCTTCCATGTGCTGGAGGGTATGGAGCAATGATGTGGATTGACATCATGACCCTGTTCCCTGACGTGGTGGGGGACATGCTCTGCGAGTCCATTCTGGGCCGGGGCCAGGAGCGGGGGTATATCCGAGTGGAATGCCACCAGATCCGGGACTACACCACCAACAAACAGAACCAGGTGGACGACTACCCCTATGGAGGCGGCCATGGCGCCGTAATGCAGGCGGACCCCCTCTACCGCTGCTGGGCCCACATTATGGAGGGCGTAGCCGAGGGGGAGCGGGTGCGCACCATCTACATGTCCCCCTGTGGCAAGACCTTCCGACAGGCGGACGCCATCCGACTCCGGGACGACTACGACCGGCTGATTCTAGTCTGCGGCCACTATGAGGGCATCGACGAGCGCTTTATCGAAGAGTGCGTGGACGAGGAAATTTCCCTGGGGGATTTTGTCCTCACCGGTGGCGAAATCCCCGCCATGGCGGTGGCGGACGCGGTGTGCCGGCTGGTGCCCGGAGTGCTCTCGGATCCCGAGTGCTATGAGAACGAGAGCCACTGGGACGGGCTGCTGGAATTCCCCCAGTACTCCCGCCCGGAGGTCTGGCACGGCCGGGCTGTGCCCCCCATTTTGCTTTCAGGTCACCACGCCAATGTGGCCAAGTGGCGCCGCAAACAGTCCATTATCCGGACCCGGGACCGGCGGCCGGATATGTACGCCAAGCTGGATCTGAGCTCCAAGGCGGATCAAAAACTATTGAAAGAAATCGCCCAGGAAGAGGCGGAACAACAACAAAAAAACCAGGAGCAGACCTGATGGTCTGCTCCTGTCTGGTTTAGTCCTGATTGACGGTGACTGTCAGATCCTGCTCGCTGGCGCCGGCCTCCTCCAGGATGGTGCCGTTGAGCAGCAAGGCCACGCCGCAGCCGGGACACTCCAACTCCACATCCCGGAAGGTCCACTGGCACACATGGCCGAAGGGCCCCTCATATTCCCGGGACTCGGTGGCAAAATCCCGGAGATCGTCCAGCAGCGGTTCGCCGCACTCGGGGCAGCAAGTCAATTCAAAATCCATGTTCATTTTCCTCCCCCGCGCTCTGATCTGGCGCTGTATTACACGAATTCAGTGTAACACAGAATCTCCCTGGGCTCAAGTTTCGCAGCAAGAAAAAACGCCTTGCCTTTTTCCCAATCCTGTGGCATAATAGTCAGGTATAATTGGCGAAAAAGCCATTTAAAATTAGCTGCAGCGGTATCGAAGTGGTCATAACGGGGCTGACTCGAAATCAGTTTGCCGGCAACGGCACGTGGGTTCGAATCCCACCCGCTGCGCCAAAAGGCTCCAGAAGCAAAGGCTTCTGGAGTCTTTTTCGTTGTGCTGTGTCTACAAACAGATTCAGGGTTTACGCCTGCTGTTCCCGTCGTGGCGGGATGGAATCTATATTATTGTTGGTCTCTTTCTTCTGTTTCGGCTTAATAGAAAAAGTATAATACCCACGATGGCTACCATGAACTCAGTGGCCGGGAAAGCCCACCATACACCTGTCATTCCCATCAGTTTTGATAAAGCAAAGGCCATGGGAATAATTACGATAAACCCACGCATCAGAGAAAGGACATGGGCGGGACGGGCATATTCTGTGGAAGTAAAGTAAACAGAAATAATTACATTGAAGCCAACAAAGG
>CABRZO010000237.1 GCA_902475455.1 uncultured Eubacteriales bacterium | reverse complement strand
CCGGCGATCATCCGCAGGGTGGTGGACTTGCCGCAGCCGGAGGGGCCCACCAGAATGACAAATTCCTTATCCTGAATTTCCAGATTCAGATCAGGAACGACGGTCACATTGCCGGGGTATGTTTTATTGACATGTTTGAACGTAATGCTTGCCATGAAACTTGACCTCCATTTATGATAATATGACAATGTGGGTAATTTATTGACAACCCGGCGCGGCGCCCAGACCGGTTGTTTCCGGGAAAGTCCTCTACGGGGCCTAGAATAGCATGGGTTTACCCTGGGCGCAATAGTAGAATGATGATTGTGACGGTAAAAAAGTGATTTTTACTTAGACTAGGAGGGGCATATCATCAATTTACCTATTCTGTCAGTTTATTGCTATTGAATTGCCCGGCCCAGTATGATATGGTCACGCTGATAAGGATGTAAATGGAAGAGGGGAGATCCATTTGTTTTTCCGTAAAGATTATAATGGTCCCGGTCCGGGCATCAACCCGGACGAGCCGGAAAAGACGGGGCCGGCCCGGCTGCTTCAGATCCTTCAGCTGGAGGTGGGATCCATTTTCCTGCTGAATCTGCTGTTTCTGGTCTCCTGTATCCCGGTGGTCACGATCCCACCGGCCCTATTCGCCATGAACCAGGTGATCCGCAAGATGATGCTGGACCAGCCGGTGCTGTGCTTTTCCGATTACCGCACCGCCTTTCGCACCTACTGGAAGCAGGCCTACGCCGCCTTCTTCCTTACGGCGGTACCTATGGCGGCGTCGGGTTACGGCGCCTATTTTTATCTGATGCAGGCCGCCGCAAACCCGGCCATGTTTGCCCTGTTTTTGGTCTGCTCCACCATCTTTTTGGTAGCGGTGCTGTCCTCGGGCTATCTGTACGGCGCCTTGGGAGCGGGGATGCGTCTGAAAGCGGCGGTGCGACTGGCGGTGGCCCTGGGAGTGGGCAAGCCCCTTCGGCCCATTGTGGCCGCCATCCTGGGGTATGGCCTGGCGGCCTTCGGCATTCTGGAACTCCCCATCAGCCTGATTTTTGTTCTGCTGCTGGGCTTTTCCATGCCCTGCCTGCTGGCCAACTTCTTCCTGCGCATTCCGCTGCGGAACTACTGCCCCGCCTTACGGGACCCCCGGGATGAAGACTCCGAATCCGAAATTTGATCTGTGAAGGTGAACCAATATGCCGGAAATTGTAACCGTAGGTGAGGCCCTGATCGACCTGACCCAAACCTCGGAAGACGCAGCCCACATCTGCCATTACGCCGCCTATCCCGGCGGAGCCCCCGCCAATGTGGCGGTGGCCGCCGCCCGGCTGGGAGCCCAGACCGCCTTTATCGGCAAGGTGGGCCGGGATGCCTTTGGGGCTTCCATCCGACAGACTCTCAGCCGGGATCATGTGGATGTGACCGGCCTTTGTGAGGCGGAACAGACACTGACCACCCTGGCGGTGGTCAGCGTGGACGCCGCCGGAGAGCGGAGTTTTGCCTTTTACCGGACCCCCGGCGCCGATACCGAGCTCACCCGGGAGGAGGCGGTCCGGGCCCTGGAGGCCTATGACCGGCAGCCGGTATTTCTGCACTTCGGCTCCGTGAGCCTTACGGCGGAGCCCTCCCGCAGCGCCACCCTGGGGGTGGCCCGGGCGGCCCGGGAAAAGGGGATCCTGCTCAGCTATGACCCCAACTACCGGGCCAGCCTCTGGGCCGACCAGGACACCGCCCTGCAGCGGATGAAGGAGCCGTTGGCCCTGTGCCAGGTGCTCAAGCTGGCGGAGGAGGAGCTGGAGCTGCTCACCGGGCTGGAGGATCTGGAGGCAGGTAGTCTGTTCCTGTACCAGAGCTACGGCATTCCGCTGATCGTCGTCACCCTGGGGGCTGGAGGCAGCTTTTACCGCCTGGGCCTCTGTACCGGCCGGGTGCCCGCCCCCGCCGTCCCGGTGGCGGATACCAACGGAGCCGGCGACACCTTCCTGGGGGCCCTGCTGACGCGGCTGGTGTTGGCCGGCGGGCTGGAGGGGCTCACTCAGCAGCAGCTGGAGGCCGGGCTAACCTTTGCCAATCGGGCCGCCGCCCTGACCTGTACCCGACCCGGGGCCATTCCCGCCATGCCGCTGCTGGAAGAGGTGCTGTCCGGAAAGGAGGAGGCCGCCCGATGAAAAAGCCAACCTTGTTTGAAGAGCGTCTGGCGCCCTGCCTGGAGGAGATGCGGGGGCTGTACGTCTCGCTGTACGGGGAAAATCAGGAGGCATTCTCCTATTTCCTCGGTATGCTGGAGCGCTCCCTGGACCAGCGGAAGCAGGCCCTGCGGCGGCGGGATCAGAAGCGGCTGGAGGAGCCGGACTGGTGCCGGTCCAGCAAGATGCTGGGCATGATGCTGTATACCTCCTGCTTTGCCGGCACCCTGAAGGGGGTGCAGGAGAAGCTGCCCTACCTGAAGGAGTGCGGCATCAACTACCTCCACCTGATGCCCCTGCTGGACTCCCCGGAGGGAAAGAGCGACGGCGGCTACGCCGTGTCGGATTTCCGCCGGGTGCGCCCCGATCTGGGTACCATGGAGGATCTGGAGGAGCTGGCCGACGTCTGCCGGAAAAAGGGCATCGCCCTGTGCCTGGACTTTGTGCTCAATCACACCAGCGAGGAGCACCCCTGGGCCAAGGCCGCCCGGGCTGGGGACCCGGTGGCCCGGAGCCGCTACTTCTTCTATGACAACTGGGACATTCCCTCCCAGTTTGAGCGGACGGTGCCCCAGGTGTTCCCCACCACCGCCCCGGGCAACTTTACTTACCTGCCCGACTGCGGCCAGATTGTCATGACCTCGTTCTACCCCTTCCAGTGGGACCTCAATTACTGCAATCCCATGGTGTTCAACGATATGACGGAAAACCTGCTGTATCTGGCCAACCGGGGCATTGACGTCATCCGCCTGGACGCGGTGCCTTATATCTGGAAACAGCTGGGGACTGACTGCCGCAATCTGCCTCAGGTGCACACACTGGTGC
>CABRZO010000236.1 GCA_902475455.1 uncultured Eubacteriales bacterium | reverse complement strand
TCACCCTTTCCACCTGCGAGTATTCCCGGACAAACGGGCGGATGGTGGTTGTGGCAAAGCTGCTGGAGGAATAAGGGCGCGCCCGCCCTGGAAAGGAGGTGAAGCCCATGGGCAAGGGCGTTAAAACAAGGGTGGCCGAAAAAGGAATTAAGGCCATTGACAAAGCGGCGGTTGCCTCGGAACGGATGAAAGAGGCGTATATCCGCACCAGGGATAAGGCCGACCACAGCCTGTATGCGGCGGAAAGCTCCCCCGGCGAGTATGCGTCCGACCGCCTTTCTTCCGGGGTGGATAACGTCACCCATGAAGCAATCCACCAGTTCGACAAGCAGGGCCGCAAAGGGATAAAGACCACAAAGGAGAACATCTCCAAGGTCAAAGAGAATATCCAGAAGCGCAAAGCCGCAGCCGAACAGCCGAAAAAACAAGCTGAGAAGCAGGCGGCGAGGAAAACCCGGCGGGCACCAGGCGGCGGACAGGATCTCCGAGCCGGTAAAGACGCTCCGGCAGGAGCGCGGGGCCGTCAAGACCCTGGATAGGGGGAAGAAAAGCATTAAAACCGTGGACAGGGGCCGCAAACCCATCAAGCAGGCGGCCTCTACCGCCAAAGGGACGGTAAAAACCGCCAGCAAATCCATCAAGACGGCGGAAAAAACCGCGAAAGCCAGTATCAAGACCACACAGCAGGCGGCCAAAGCCGCCCAGCGGACTGCCCAGGCCACGGCCAGAGCCGCCAGGGCCGCCGCCCACGCGGCCCGCGCTGCGGCAAGGGCGGCGGTTGCGGCTGCAAAGGTTGCGGCCAAGGCCACCATCGCGGCGGTGAAAGCCATTATTGCAGCCACCAAGGCGCTGATCGCCGCCATCGCTGCCGGGGGCTGGATCGCCGTGCTGGTCATTGTCATTATCTGCCTCATCGGGCTTTTGATCGGCTCCTGCTTCGGCATTTTCTTTTCCGGTGAGGACAGCGGTTCGGGCTATACTATGCAGAACGTGGTGCAGGAGATCAACGATGATTACCAGCAGCAGATCGACACCACAAAGGCCAATCTGTCCCACGACGTGCTGGAGATGTCCGGCTCCCGCGCCGTCTGGCCGGAGGTGCTTGCCGTCTATGCCGTCAAGACGACCACCGACCCGGATAACCCCCAGGAGGTGGCCACCATTGACGATAGCAAGAAGGCCATCCTCACGGATATTTTCTGGGAGATGAACCAAATATCTTCCCGCACGGAAACCAGGACGGAAACGGTCATCACCGAAACCGACGACGGCAATGGCAATATCGTGGAGACAGAAAGCACCGTCACCCAAACCTATCTGTATATCACCGTCAGCCACAAGACCGCCGAGGAAATGGCGGCGCAGTACGGGTTTGACGAGGAACAGAAAGAGCAGCTTGCCGAGCTTTTGGCCGAGGAAAACCGCAGCCTGTGGAGCGCCGTCCTCTACGGCATTTACACCGAGGACGGGGCCATCGTCTCCGTGGCGCTCTCCCAGGTGGGGAACGTGGGCGGCGAACCGTACTGGAGCTGGTATGGTTTTGACAGCCGTGTGGAATGGTGCGCCTGTTTCGTTTCCTGGTGCGCCAACGAATGCGGCTATATTGATACCGGCGTAATCCCCAAATACGCCGGGTGCGTCAATGGCGTACAGTGGTTCAAGGATAGGGGCCAATGGCTGGATAACAGCGCGGAACCAGCCCCCGGCATGATTATCTTCTTTGACTGGGATGATGAGAATGGGCAGGACGGGCTTTCCGATCATACCGGGATTGTGGAGAAGGTGGAGAACGGGCGCGTTTACACCATTGAAGGCAACTCCGGCGATTCCGTCCGGCAGAACAGCTACCCCGTGGGACATTATGAGGTGCTGGGCTATGGTTGCCCAGATTTTTAACAACCTAAAAAAGAAGAAGCCCAGCCGCACAGGCGGCTGGGTACATATCTATAACTCAAATAGCTTTTTAGACTGAAATCGGGTAGATACCAGCAACTCAATGTCATATTATTTCGTTTAATTTATGGCGAAACAAAGAAAGACTATTGACTTTTGCAGACTGCTGTGCTATATTAAAACCGTTGGATTGAAACCAATGGTTTTAAATGATGGAGGCACCCTATGGCAAAGCGTGTAGCAGGAGTAACGGAAAAGCTGATGGAAGCAGCCAAGCAAGAATTTCTAAAAAATGGATATGAGCGAGCCTCCCTACAGACTATTGCGGAAAAGGCCGGCTCCAGCAAAGGAGCAATTTACATTCGCTACCCGGACAAAGAGAGCTTGTATCGTTCCCTTGTACAGCCTGCCATGGATGATTTTTGTGGTATGATACAATCGGCGTTGCAGCAGTTTAACCAGTTGCCTGGAATCGAACAAACCAGTCAAATGTATTCTTTCTCTGATCAATGGTTTTGGGCTTCTGTGGACTATATCTACGATCATTTTGACGAGTTCAAGCTACTTTTGACCAGTGGAGAGAACAATACATATCAGGAATTTCTCCACCGGATTGTGGAGCTGGACAACCAATGCACCATGCGCTATATTCAGGCATCCAGGAACGACGCAATCTCCAGTGGCCGTCTTACGCCGGAACTGGGCCATCTGCTGTCCAGCGCCTTTTATACCGGAATGTTCGAGGTGGTCATCCATGATATGCCAAAGGATCAGGCGGTTGAGCATATCCAAAGGATGCGGCGTTTCTACACCGCCGGGTGGAGATCTATCTTCTTCGGAGATGGAGGTGAAAACCATTGAACGGGTGGATTGATAGGTATGGCTGGATTCACTGTCCTACCTGCGGCAACAAAACCCGCACGAAAGTAAATCCGGATACTGTTCTCAAACGCTTTCCGCTATTTTGTCCTAAATGCGGAAAAGAACACATCGTGGATGTGCAGGGACAAAACATTATATTATCAGAGCCAGACGCCAAGACGCAGAGCCGATGATTTACAGGATAAATCCTGTGGATTGTCGGCTTTTACTTTTGACCCATGGTTAGGTTCTGCTAACTGAAAGAAGGGAATTG
>CABRZO010000235.1 GCA_902475455.1 uncultured Eubacteriales bacterium | reverse complement strand
GAGGGCCTGCTCCTGCCCCGATAGGCTCTGTGGCGCGCCACAGCCCGGCTCAGGCAGCGGAAGCGGTTGAAATTCAAAAAAAGGATCCGGTCCGCCTCGGCCATACGCCGCTTAAAGGAGAACGAAGTGTAGTTGCCGTCAATGACCCAGGCGCTGTGAGTGTCCAGAAAGGCCTCAACCATGCCCTGAGTCTCCGCTTTCGGCCGCTCCCGCCATCCCGGCAGCCAATAGACCTTGTCCAGATACAGCACATCCAAGCCGTACTGACGGCCCAGATGCCGGGCCAGGGTGGACTTTCCGCTGCCGCTGTATCCGATAATGGCAATTTTCATAGTGCTCTCCCCTCTCCTGCTGGCGTATCTCTCTCCCCGGCGCTCTGTGCCCCGGGCGGCACTCAGAATCATGCTCCGGCGCCGCCCGGCCGCTTCCACCCGCCGGGGCAGGGACAAGAAAAAAGGGCTGTTGCAGACGCAACAGCCCTTTCTGATCTCCATGAGAAATCAATAGTATTTCTTGCGATTCTTGCGGGCAGCCTCAGACTTCTTGCGGCGCTTGACGCTGGGGCTCTCGTAGTGCTCACGACGGCGCACCTCAGCCAGGACGCCGGACTTGGCGCAGCTGCGCTTGAAGCGCTTCAGGGCGCTGTCCAGAGACTCATTTTCTCTAACGCGGACTTCAGACATCTAATTTCCCTCCCTCCGAAATGCCCAGGGAGTTATGTGACAACAGGGCATGAACAGCCAAATTCTTAGCCTTACCTTGATATTCTACGCTGTGAAAGCAATTCTGTCAAGAGTAAGTTTCAATTTCCGCTGTTTTTGTGCCCCGATCAGGCTTTGGGCTTCAGGATCAGATTGACCAACCGGTTCTTCACCAGGATGACCTTCACAATGTCCATGCCGTCGGTGTACTTGGCCAGCTTGGCGTCCGCCAGCACGGCGGCCACTACCACGTCCTGCTCGGCGTCGGTGGGCACCTGGATATTGCCCCGCATCTTGCCGCCGATCTGCACCGCCAGCTCCACGGTGGCGGCCACGGTCTTGCTCTCGTCGTAGACGGGCCAGCTCTGCTGGCACACCATACCTTCCCCGCCCAGGTTCTGCCAGATCTCCTCGCAGATATGGGGGGCCACCGGGGACAGCATCAGCACCAGGGCCTTCAGATCGCCCTTGGTGAGACCGTTGGCGTAGAAGTTGTTCACCAGGGACATCAGGGTGGCAATGGCGGTGTTGAACTTCATGGCCTCGATGTCATCGTTGACCTTCTTGATGGCCTTGTGGATCTCCGCCTCATTGGCGGCGCTGTACTCCATGCTGTCAGTGGCCATGTCCTGCAGGTTCCAGACCCGGTCCAGGAAGCGCTTGCAGCCGGCCACCGCCTTGGGAGACCAGGCCGCCGCCTTGGCGAAGTCACCGATGAACATGATATAGGTGCGCATGGTGTCGGCGCCATACTCCCGGACGATATCGTTGGGGTTGACCACGTTGCCCCGGGACTTGGACATCTTCTCGCCGCCCTCGCCCAGGATCATGCCGTGGCTGGTGCGCTTGTGATAGGGCTCCGCATAGGGCACCACGCCGATATCATGCAGGAAATTGTTCCAGAACCGGCTGTACAGCAGGTGCAAAGTGGTGTGCTCCATGCCGCCGTTGTACCAGTCCACCTGGCCCCAGTAGTCCAGGGCCTCCTTGCTGGCCAGAGCCTGGTCGTTATGGGGATCCATATAGCGCAGGAAGTACCAGGAGGAGCCGGCCCACTGGGGCATGGTGTCCGTCTCCCGCTCCGCCTTGCCGCCGCAGCAGGGGCAGGTGGTCTCCACCCAGTCCCGCATGGCGCTCAGGGGAGATTCGCCGTCATCGGTGGTCTCATAGCTCTCCACCTCCGGCAGCACCAGGGGCAGCTGGTCCTCGGGCACCGGCACATAGCCACACTTGGGGCACTTGATGATGGGAATGGGCTCGCCCCAATAGCGCTGACGGGAGAACACCCAGTCCCGGAGCTTATAGTTGACCTTGGCGTGGCCGATGCCGTTTTTCTCCAGATACTCGATCATGGCAGCCTTGGCATCCTCCACGCTCATGCCGGTGATGAAGCCGGAATTGACCATGACGCCGGTGGCCACGTCGGTGAAGGCGGCCTTCTGGACGTCCACCTCGGCGCCGTCCTCAGAGGCCACCACCTGGATGATGGGCAGGTTAAAGGCCTTGGCGAAGTCCCAGTCACGGGTATCATGAGCGGGCACCGCCATAATGGCGCCTGTGCCGTAGCTGGCCAGAACGTAGTCGGAGATGAAAATGGGGATCTCCTGGCCGTTGATGGGGTTGATGGCCCGAACGCCCTTCAGCTCCACGCCGGTCTTTTCCTTGGCCAGCTCGGTGCGCTCAAAGTCGGACTTGGAGGCGGCGGAGCGGACATAGGCCTGGACCTCCTCCAGGTTCTCCAGCTTGTCGGCCCACTTGGTCACGCAGGCGTGCTCCGGGGCGATGACCATGTAAGTGGCGCCAAAGAGGGTGTCGCACCGGGTGGTGTAGACGGTGAGCACGTCTCCCTCGGTGGTGTTGAAATTGACCTCGGCGCCGGTGGAGCGGCCGATCCAGTTCTTCTGCTGGGTGACCACCCGGGGGATGAAGTCCAGGCCGTCCAGGCCGTCGATGAGCTTCTGGGCGTACTCAGTGATCTTCAGCATCCACTGGCTCTTCTCCTTCCGGACCACCGGGGCGCCGCAGCGCTCACAGACGCCGTTGACCACCTCTTCGTTGGCCAGCACGCATTTGCAGGAGGTGCACCAGTTGACGGGCATGCTGGTCTTGTAGGCCAGGCCCTTCTTGAACAGCTGCAGGAAGATCCACTGGGTCCACTTGTAGTAGGCCGGATCGGTGGTGTTGATCTCCCGATCCCAGTCGAAGGAGTAGCCCAGCATCTCCAGCTGGCTGCGGAAGTTATGGATGTTGTCCTCGGTCACCTTGGCGGGATGGATATGCATTTTGATGGCATAGTTCTCCGTGGGCAGACCGAAGGCGTCATAGCCGATGGGG
>CABRZO010000234.1 GCA_902475455.1 uncultured Eubacteriales bacterium | reverse complement strand
GTCGATGTCCAGCTCGGTTCAGTCGGCGGTGAGGCCGGTCTCCAGCTTGCAGGCCACCCGGGGGGCCAGGTCACGGCCGTTGTTGGTGGCGCCGTAGAGCACGATGGAGGGATGATACTTCTCAATCAGGGTGACTGCGGCATAGGTGGCGGCGTCGGTGTTGTAGGTCTCATACTCATCGCCCTCCACCAGCAGCACCTGGTCGGCGCCGTAGGCAATGCTGGCCTGGGCCACGGCCTGGACGTTCTTGCCCATGACCAAAGCCACCAGCTGCTCGCCCAGCTTGTCGGCCAGGGTCCGGCCCACGCTCAGGAGCTCATAGCCCACATTCTTGGCCACGCCCTCCTCGGTCTCCACGACCACCCAGAGATTCTTGCTATCCATGTTCCGTTCCCTCCTTACACCAGCTTGGCTTCCACCAGCACGTCGGCCAGCTTCTGGCCGGCCTCGGCCCCGGGAAGCCCCTCCAGCCGCAGTCCGTTCTTGGTGCGCACCGGGGTGAAGGTCTTTTTGACCTTGGTGGGGGAGCCCTTCAGGCCCCGCTTGTCCTCGGGCACCACTACTTCGGCGGCGGTGAGGGTGGGGATGACCGCCTTCCGGGAGGCCATCTTACCCTTCAGAGAGGGATAGCGCAGATCATAGGAGGTTTTATTCACGGTGATGACGGCGGGCATTTCGGAGGCGTACCAGTCGTAGCCCTCGTCGCTCTCCCGGCGGATTTTCACGGTGTTGCCCTCCACCTGGGCCTCCAGGGCATAGGTGAGCAGGGCCCGGCCCATGTGCTGGGAGATCTCGGGACCCACCTGGGCGGTGTCGCCGTCGATGGCCTGCTTGCCGCAGAAGATCAGGTCGAAGGGCTCGCCCTGCTGCTCCTCCAGCACCCGGATGGCCTCGGCCAGGGTGCGGCTGGTGGCCAGGGTGTCGCTGCCGCCGAAGGCCCGGTCGCTGACCAGGTAGGCTCCGTCAGCACCCACGGAGATGCACTCCTTCAGCACTTCCTTGGCCTGCTCGGGGCCCATGGACAGCACGGTAATCTTGCCGCCGGCGCTCTCCCGGACCCGCAGGGCGGTCTCCAGGGCGTAGGCGTCAAAGGTGTTCAGAATGCTGGGCACGCCCTCCCGGATCAGGGTGTGCTTGACCGGGTCAATCTTGATGGCGGTGGTGTCCGGCACCTGCTTGACACAAACGAGAATATTCAAAGTCGTGATACCTCTTTTTTCACAAAAATCAGTGATACTTCTTCAGCAGCTGACCAGCCACCACGGAGCGCTGGATCTGGTTGGTGCCCTCATAGATCTGGAGGATCTTGGCATCCCGCATCAGCTTCTCCATGGGATAGTCCTTCATATAGCCGTAGCCGCCCATGATCTGCACGCCGTCCACGGCGCACTTCATGCCGGTGTCGGTGCCGATGGTCTTGGCGATGGCGGCCTCCATGGTGAAGGGCAGCCCCGCATCCATCAGCGTGGCGGCGTGGAGGTAGGCCTGGCGGGCGGCCTGGACCTGGATCTCCATGTCGGCCAGCATATTCTGGACGGACTGGAAGGTGGACACGCTGACGCCGAACTGCTTGCGCTGCTTGGCGTACTTGGCGGCCTCCTCCACGCAGCGCTGGCCGATGCCCACGCCGAAGGCGCCCACGCCGGCCCGGCTGTGGTCCAGGGTCTCCAGAATGATCTTGAAGCCCCGGTTCTTGCGGCCCAGCATGTGGTCCTTGGGAATCCGGACGTTGTCAAAGATGACCTCGCTGGTGCAGCTCAGGCGCATGCCCATCTTGTCCTCTTCCTTGCCGATGGACACGCCGGGCCGATCCCGCTCCACGATGAAGGCGGTCAGGCCCATGGCCCCGGCCTTCTTGTTGGTGGAGGCCAGCACGGTGTAGATGCCGGCAATGGGGCCGTTGGAGATAAAGCTCTTGGTGCCGTTGATGACCCACTCATCCCCGTCCTCCACGGCGGTGGTCTGGACGCCGCCGGCATCGGAGCCGGCGTTGGGCTCGGTGAGGCAGAAGGCGGCGTACTTCTTCTCCACCATGGTCTCGAACCACAGCTTCTTCTGCTCGGGAGTGCCGGAGAGCAGCACGGGATAGGAGGCCAGGCAGTTGGCGATCAGAGTGGTGCCGATGCCGATGTCGCCCCGGGCGATCTCCTCGGCGATGGCGAAGGTCTGCACGTTGGTCAGGCCGATTCCGCCGTACTCCTCGGGCAGGCAGAGGGTGTTCAGGCCCATCTCGCAGGCCATGTCCAGCAGGGCCTCAGGGCTGCCGCCGGTGCGCTCGATCTCGCCCACGTTGGGGATGATCTCGTTATCCACGAACTCCCGCACCATCTGCACGAGTTCCAGGGTCTCTTCATCCAGGATCATGTAGATCACTCCTTTTATAAATGAAATTGAGAAAATTGCATAGAAATCCAATCTAAGGGATTATACCACGCCCCGGCCATATCTGGCAATCTTTTTCTGACCAATCCCCCAAAAATAGGGCCTCCGGTCAAGCCGGAGGCCCTGAAAAACCAGATCTTCTGTTGTTTTGACCAAAGGTCAGGGGTTGCAGTTGCCGCAGGGTTCATAACCCTGGGCGATGACCTCCTCCCGGGTGCCCACAAAATCCTGCCGGTTGGCGTCGCTCATCTGGGACACACTGGAGCAATCCGGGTAGTGAAATTTGTGGCTGCTGGTGTTCAGCACATACTCCATCTGTCCCGAGGATTCGGTGGACCCGTTGTCCTCCGGCGGCTGTTCCTCAGAGGATGTGTCTCCCACTTGGGGCTCATCGGCAACGGCCTCCGCTCCCGTCTGGGACTCCGCCGGGGTTTCCCCGGTCTCCCAGCTGTCCCCGGTGGCGTAGTCGATCTCCACCCCGGGCTGGACGTTGTAGGCGTAGACGCAGAAGCAGACCCCCTCGCCGTCGTCCTCCACGGACCAGCCCTCCATCAGCACCCCGCCGGCCACCAGGTTCTCCCCGTCAAACATAGGCGTCACCCGATAAAGCACATGGTTGCCGGTCTCCTGGACGTAGTCCGCCACCAGATTCTCAAAGGGGAGCATCCCC
>CABRZO010000233.1 GCA_902475455.1 uncultured Eubacteriales bacterium | reverse complement strand
CCGGCCCCGCCTGACACGCCTGCCTCTTTTCACCGATGTGTTCATTCCGTTCTCCCTATGGTTCTATCTCTGGTATGGTCACCGAATCCATTGGGAAACCGGCGCCAATGATGCTGTTTCATGTACAATATTATAGCAGTTTGTCCCGGGGCCTTCAATTGTTCTGGACATATTTAGCCTTTGCAAAGTTTAAGAATTATGGTATTATGATAATTCGAGTGAAGAAAGAGAGAACCATCCAAGGGAGAGATTTTTCGTGGCTTTTTTGGAAAAGCGTCCCCGGAAATGGGGCGACCGGCGGGATGGCCACTGGGTCAAAGACGCCCCGGGTATGAACGTCGTCATGTGCTGCCTGTTTCCCAAGCGGACGGAAAGTGAGGTCTACCTCCACCAGGAGATTGACATCACCGAGCTGCTGCGCTTTATGGAGACCAAAAACGGCCCTGACGCCGAATACAAGACCACCCTGTTCCATTGCATCGTCACCATGGTGGCCCGGGCGGTCAACGAACGCCCCAAGCTCAACCGGTTCATTCAAGGATGCCGAATCTACGAGCGGGACGAGATCACCATCAGCTTTGTGGCCAAGCGCCGCTTCACTGACCACAGCGAGGAGGCCCTGATGATCTACAAGGCCAAGGGCACCGACACCCTGGCGGAGGTCAGCCGCAAAATCGTGGGGGATGTCCACGAGATGCGACAGCAGAAACAGGCCGTGGGCCTGGATGATATTTTAAACAAGTTCGCCCGGCTGCCCCGGCCCCTGCTGATGTTCGTGGTCCGGGTGGTCCGGTGGCTGGATTTCTGGGGTAAGACTCCCAAGGTTCTCACCCAGGGAGATCCGGACTACACCTCTGTGCTGATCTCCAACCTGGGCAGCATCAAATGCCCCGCCGTCTACCATCATCTGAACAACTACGGCACCAACTCGGTGATGATCACCATCGGCGCCATGCACAAAGCTCCCGCCGTCATGGACGACGGCTCTATCCAGGTCCGGGACTTTGTGGACATCGGCGCCGTTCTGGACGAACGCATCGGTGACGGCTTTTACTTTGCCCGTTCTCTCAAACTCATTCAATACATCTGTGCCCATCCGGAACTGCTGGATCGGCCCCTTGAGGAGGACAGCGGCTATGACTACAAATAAAACCGAGACACTCAAAATTCCCTATAATGTGAAATACCAGGAGCGCTCCATCTCCTTCCCGGTGCCTGACCAGGTCAAAACTCCCTGGTTCAAGGCCGCCGGGGAGATTCCCACCACGCTAAACTATTTTGACGGCTCCATGGCCGACGCCCTGGAGGCCACCGCCAAATGCCTGCCTGATACCATCGCCTATAACTTCTATGGCAACAAGGTCACCTATGCCGACTTCGTGGAACAGGTCCACACCGCCGCCAAGGCCCTGCGGGCCCAGGGGGTCAAGCCCGGGGACCGGGTCACCATCTGCATGCCCAACACCCCCCAGGCTATCATCCTGTTCTACGCCATCAACCGCACCGGCGCCGTGGCCAACATGATCCACCCCCTCTCCGGTGAAGAGGAGATTGTGGACTACATCAACAACTCCCACAGCGTCATGTGCCTGACCCTGCTTCAGTTCTATCCCAAGTTCGCCCACATCCGGGATCGGCTCCAGTTGAACACCCTGCTGATCTGCGACGTCACCGACGGCCTGGCGGGCGTCAAAAAGTTGCTCTATCCCCTGACGGTGAAAAATGCCGTCAAGCTGCCCAAGGACGCCAAGGTGCTGCTCTGGAAGGATTTCATCAAGTCCGCCAAGGGCTACCAGGGGGAGTACCTCTACCAGGCCAAGAGCGACGACGTAGCCGCCATCCTCTACTCCGGCGGCACCACCGGCACCAGCAAGGGCATTCTGCTCTCCAACCTGAACTTCAACGCCCTGGCCCTCCAGACCGGCACCGCCGGAGACTGCCTGCACCCGGGCCACACTATGCTGGCCATTATGCCCATCTTCCACGGCTTCGGCCTGGGTGTGTGCATCCATACGGTGCTCTACTGGGGCGGCACCTCCATTCTGATCCCCCAGTTCAACGCCAAGACTTACTGCAAGCTGCTGGGCCAGTACAAACCCAACTACATTGCCGGCGTGCCCACCCTCTTTGAGGCCCTGCTGCGGATGGAGGACGCCCAGAAGCTGGACATGAGCCAGCTGGAGGGTATCTTCTCCGGCGGCGACAGCCTCAGCGTGGAGCTCAAGGCCAAGGTGGACGTGTTCCTGCGGGAGCACGGGGCCAAGGAGCAGATCCGGGAGGGCTACGGCACCACCGAGTGCGTCACCGCCAGCTGCCTGACGCCCCGGTTCTTCTTCAAGGAGGGCAGCATCGGCATTCCCTTCCCGGACACCTACTACAAAATTGTCATCCCCTCCACCCATGATGAGGTGCCCTACGGCACCGTGGGCGAGATCTGTCTGGCGGGCCCCACCGTCATGCAGGGCTATATGGACAACCCCAAGGAGACCGCCCAGACCCTGCAGATGCACGAGGACGGCCTGGTGTGGCTCCACACCGGCGACCTGGGTGTTATGGACGAGGAGGGCTTCATCTACTTCAAGCAGCGGCTGAAGCGGATGATCATTACCAGCGGCTACAACGTCTATCCCTCCCAGGTGGAGAACGTCATCGACTCCCACCCCGATGTGCTGATGAGCACCGTCATCGGCGTCAAGGACGACTACAAGATGCAGCGGGTAAAGGCCTTCATCGTGCCCAAGCCCGGAGTGGAACCCAACGACGAGCTGCTTCAGTCTATCTTGGAACACTGTACCCAGCGGGTGGCCAAGTACGCCGTCCCCCAGGAGATTGAGTTCCGCACTGAGCTGCCCCACACTCTGGTGGGCAAGGTGGCCTACACGGTGCTGGAAAAGGAAGAGGCGGAGAAAACCGCCAAACAGCAGCGGGAGGCTGTGGGGACCAAGTAACCCCTTAAAATCACATAAAAAAGGCCGGGGCGCGCTGCTACGCAGCGCGCCCAGATTTTTTATGCTTCCTGTATGATCAGATCATTTTATCCGCCTCGGTAATATTC
>CABRZO010000232.1 GCA_902475455.1 uncultured Eubacteriales bacterium | reverse complement strand
ACCTGGAAGAGCTGAAGAAGATCGCCAAGTATCTGGCTGGTCTGCCCGGCTATGACGAGTGCCCCCGTTACGAGCGCGCCACCAAGACGCCTCGCGCCATGCTGGACAAGTTCAAGAGCTATCAGGCCAAGAAGTAATTTTTTCAGCCCCAAAGAGGCGCAGCCCCACGGCTGCGCCTCTTTCTTGCGTCAAAAGGCAGAGGATGTTATAATAAAACCCAATTACATCACGTTTTGGAGGTTTTGCAATGCGTTACCCTGAATTCCTGCCTCAGGGGGGCACCATAGGCTTTGTGGCCCCTTCCTTTGGCTGCAATATTGAACCCTACCACACTGCTTTCTGTTCCGCTCTGGACCGGCTGGAAGGGGAAGGGTATGGCATCGATCTGGGCCCCAACTGCTTTGAGGGCTCCGGCATCGGCATCAGCAACACCCCGGAAAAGTGCGGCCAGGAGTTGACGGAGTATTACTGCTCGGACCGCAACGATGTCCTAATCTCCTGCGGCGGCGGCGAGCTGATGTGCGAGATTCTGGATCATGTGGATTTTGATCGGGTGGCGGCAGCCAAGCCCAAATGGTATATGGGCTATTCCGACAACACCAACTTTACTTTTCTGCTCACCACCCTCTGCGATGTGGCTTCCATCTACGGCCCCTGCGCCGCCACCCTGGGGATGCGGCCCTGGCACCCCTCGGTCCAGGACGCCTTTGACCTGCTCCGGGGCAAAAAGCTGCGGATGCAGAGTTACGGCTATTGGGAGCGGGAGAAAAACGAGGAGGCACCGCCCACTGCCCCCTACCGTACCACGGAGCCCCTGGTGCTCCACAGCTATCCCCAGTCTGATATGACCTTCTCCGGCCGGCTGCTGGGGGGCTGTGTGGACTGCCTGGTGAACTTCTTGGGCACTTGCTATGACAATGTAAATGCCTTTACAGAGAAATACCAACAGGACGGCATCCTTTGGTTCCTGGAGTGCTGCGACCTCAATGTGATGGGAATCCGCCGGGCCATCTGGCAGATGCAGCATGCGGGTTGGTTTGACCATGCCAGCGGCTTTCTGATTGGCCGCCCCCTGTGCTATGGACAGGAATTGATGGGGCTGGACCAGTATCACGCCGTCATCGACCTGCTGCAGCAGTACCATGTGCCCATCGTCATGGATGTGGACATTGGGCATCTGCCCCCGCAAATGCCCCTGATCTGCGGCAGCATGGCTACGGCAACTGTAAAAGGGAATCGCCTTACACTGGATATGGAGCTGCGCTGATGCACATCTGGGTGGATGCGGACGCCTGCCCGGTGGTGGCCCTGGTGGAACGGGCGGCAAAGCGGCGCAATTTGCCGGTGACCCTGCTCTGTGACACCAATCATGTGCTCAGTTCCGACTATAGCCAGGTAATTGTCATAGGAGCCGGGGCCGACGCAGTGGATTTTGCCCTGGTGAACCGGTGCTGCAAAGGAGATCTGGTTGTCACCCAGGATTACGGAGTGGCGGCCATGGCCCTGGGAAAAGGGGCCTATGGCATCCATCAGAGCGGCAAATGGTACACCCAGGACAACATCGGCGGCCTGCTGATGGACCGGCACCTGGGCCAAAAGGCCCGACGGGCCAGCGGCAAGCACCATCTGAAGGGCCCGAAAAAGCGCACCCCGGAGGACAATGCCAGCTTTGCCGCCTCCCTGGAGCGGCTGCTGGACCTGATCCTGGAGGAATGTGCTGTGCCACAAGAGAGGAATCAAAGGCATGATCAGTAAATTGTATTCTCGGGACGAGATCATTTCCAAATTTCACGACGGCCAGACCATTATGACCGGAGGCTTCGCCTTTCACGGCTGCGCCGAGGCACTGCTGGACTGCCTGATTGCCAGCGGGGCCAAGCACCTGACCAACATCGCCCTGGACGCCAGCGCCGCCCGGCTGATGCATATGGGGATTTTTGACAAGGTTATTATGGCCCATTCCGGAGCGGTGCCGGAAAACCTGGCGCTGATGGCCTCAGGGAAAATACAGGTGGAGTTCTGCCCCATGGGCACCATTGCCGAGCGCATCCGGGCCGGCGGCATGGGGTTGGGAGGTATCCTGGTGAAAACCGGCCTGGGCACCGTAGCCCAGGAGGGGAAACAGCTCATCGAGCTCAACGGGGAGACCTGGATTCTGGAGAGCGCGCTACGGGCGGACATCTCCCTGGTCCGGGCGGGCACCGCCGATGCTTACGGCAATCTGACCTATCGGGGTACTGCCCGGAACTCCAACCATATAGTGGCCACCGCCGGAGATCTAACCATCGTCCAGGCGGATCAGCTGGTGGAACTGGACGCCATTGCCCCGGAGCACATTGTCACCCCCGGAATCTTTGTGGATATGATTCTGGATCCCGGCCGTTGAAAGGAGCGCGATTTTCATGGATAACCGCCATTTTATTGCGAAAAAAATCGCCTCCTTTTTTAAGGACGGCGACGTGATCAATCTGGGGGTGGGCATTCCGGTGCTGGTAGGGGACTATATCACCGACAATGTGGTGATCCAGTCGGAAAATGGCCTGTTGGGCTCGGGAAAATCCTATCCTGGGCTGGACCCGGAGGCCGCCTATTTCAATGCCAGCGGCAACACTGTGGACCTGGTACCCGGTGCCAGCGTCTTTGATATCTGCACCTCCTTCGGTATGATCCGCCGGGGGCTGGTGAAGGCCACCATTCTGGGGGCTTTTGAGGTGTCCCAGTACGGGGATATGGCCAACTGGGCCCGGCCCGGCAGCTATCCCGGCATGGGGGGCGCCATGGATCTGGTCAGCGGTATCCGGGATGTGATCATTGCCACGGAGCACTGCACCAAAGACGGTAAGCCCAAGGTTGTGAAGGAATGTACCTTGCCACTGACCGGCTGCCGGGTGGCCAAGTGTGTGGTCACGGAGCTGGCGGTGTTCACCATCTCGCCCACCGAAGGCCTGACCCTGGTGGAGCGGCGGGATGGGGTCAGTGTGGAGGAAATCCGGGCCAAAACCGGCGCGGAGTTCCGGGTGTCCCCGGACCTGAAACTGATGTGAAAAAGCGCGGAAAGCT
>CABRZO010000231.1 GCA_902475455.1 uncultured Eubacteriales bacterium | reverse complement strand
CGGTGGCCCCGGCCCCAACGGCTTTGGTGGCCAGACCGGTGGCCCCGGCCCCAACAGCTTCGGCGGCCAGACCGGCGGCCCCGGCCCCAACGGCTTTGGTGGCCAGACTGGCGGCCCCGGCCCCAACAGCTTCGGCGGCCAGACCGGAGGTCCTGATCCCAACAGCTTCGGCGGACAGACCGGTGGTCCCGGCCCCCAGCCCGGCCCTGCAGGACAGCAGCCCCCGGTATTTCAGCCCGGCAGCCTGAGCCAGTGGTGGATGGCCCTGATGAGCCGCATCGGCGTGGGGGACCCGGAGAGTAACTCCGACGGGGTCTATGAGCGGGGAATGCAGATTGTGCCCGACAACCTGACCCTTAACGAGGGGGAGGTGCCCATCCGCCAGTATGATGTGGCGGTGCTCCGCAGCCGGCTGAAGCTGGAGCGGGCCGAGGGCCGGCTCCAGGTCACCAACAAGCGGCTGCTGTTCCGGGCCACCGGCCGCTCGGTCCGGGGCAAGACCACCCTGCAGCACGAGTTCGCCCTGGACGATATGAAGGGCTTTGAGATCCACAAGAATTACCGGTTCAGCTTTTTGGACCTGCTGGCGGCGCTGATCTGCACCTTCCTGGTGGGCTCCCTGTTTGGAAGCATGGTGACCGCCCTGGCCCATTCTAGCAGAATCCTGGGCGCTATCTTCGGTCTGCTGCTGGGAGCTGCCAGTGTGGTGCCCTTCTTCCTGCTGTACCGCCGGTTCTTCCTGAAGCTGCTGTGCAGCGCAGCAGGTACCGCATCAGTGGCAATGGCCTTTGCCATGTCTCAGGAGGCAGTACGGCGTGGCGGCGGCTGGGGCTTTATGGTGGGGCTGTCTGGTATTGTGTTGGTGTGCGCCTTTGTGGTGCTGATCGCCGGTATGTTCCTGTTCAGCTTCAAGTCCAACCTGGTCTTTGACTTCAAGACCATGGGCGGCGGCGCCCCCATTCAGATCCGCCGGAAGGCCGGTGGCCTGTTCGGTGCCCCCCGCATGGAGTACAGCGGCTTCAACGAGGTGCTGCCCGCCGCCGATACCGAGCGGGCCCTGCGGGAAGTGGGGGCACTCATTAACGACATCCAGAAGATGGGCGACCGGGCCATTGAACAGTGGAAGGATCGCCCCTGAGGGGAAGAGGAGTTTCTATGGCACAAGATCCACAGGCGCTGACCAAGCAGGCTTTTGAGGCCGGGGAGGTGGCCCGGCTGCTGAAGGGGGAAGCGCCCTACGCTCTGGCTCCAGACCGCTTCACCCCCGCCGACGTGCCCACCGACTGGGGCGCTCTGCTCCGGGCCGGGGTGCTGCCCTATTGTGGGGAGGACGAATCCGGGGAGCGGTGGACCCAGCTGGATCAGGCCATCCGGGCCCTGATCGCCGGCAACGCCCTGGAGGTCTGGTGCGCCTATAACGTCTATTTCTATCTCTGCTACGCCGCCGAGGGCGGGGCCGTTTCGGTCCCCGCCCTGGAGCGCTTTCCGGTGGAGGAGCTCCACGAGGCCCTCAGCCGCTGCCGGATGCAGCTCACCATGACCAAAAAGTGGAGCGGGGCCCGGGAGCCGGAAGGGCTCTGGGGGGATATCCTCCATGCGGACATCGCCCTGCAGCGGCGTTATCACCGGGGGGTGCTGCGGCCATGAGAGGAAAGAGCATGGGCCCCCAGCCTTCTTCTGGACCCGAGCGGAAGCCTATGGGGTTATGTCCGGAGGAGCTGACGCCCCCGGCTAGATCGGAGCAGATGGACCAGATGGGAGAACAGCTTCCCCGGCAGGAAGCACCGGAGGAGGAGAAATCCACCCCGGTCTACCGGCTGAACACGGTTCCGGCCAGCGGCAATACCGCCAACAATCCTGACAATAATATCACGTCCCGGACCCTGGAAGAGGGGGCCGGGCTGGAGCGTTAAAAAGGGGGGACAGGCGTGAGCGTTTCCAAGGACTTTGCGAGGGGCGGCTCCTACCTGATCTCCCAGGAGAACTTTGACCGCTTTGTGGCGGGACGGGATACCATCGGCCGACCCGACGGCCAGTTTATGGCCCCCAAGGAGCAGATGGACGCCCTGATGGAGCAGTATCCCAACGACGTCCGGGCCTGGGAGCGGGAGCTGGGGCTGCAGCCCGGCAGCCTGGGGCAGCACCCCTACCGGGTGGACGTGTACGACCCCACCCAGTACAATCTCAGAACCCCGGACAGCTCCCTGTCCGGGGCCAACAGCCAGTTCACCGGCACCGGCCAGACCACCGGCGGCCTGGATGAGGCGGTGGTGGACCCGATCCCCAACCCCCAGACCAACCCGGAGGTGGGGGGGATCTCCCGGGTGGGCAGCCTGGAACATGATATGAATGACCCAAACTTGTTCCAAAGGCCTCCCGGAGACATCACCTATACCGACACCGGCCAGGGCAAGAGCGCTTCGGGGATATTGGGGGACCAGCCGGGAGCGCGCAACCCCTACGCCCAGCGCACCGTGGGGGGCGCGGACCGGCGGCCCGACGACGACGGAGGCCACCTGATCGCCAACCGGTTTGGGGGCAGCGGCGGCAAGGAAAATCTGGACGCCCAGAACAAGAACCTGAACCGGGGGGCCTACAAGGCCATGGAGAACCGCTGGGCCAAGGACATGGAGGGCGGCAGCAAGATCTATGCCCATGTGGACACCATCAAGGAGCAGGGCTCCGACCGGCCCAGTTCCTACTCCGGTTATTTCATTGAGGAGGACGCAGCGGGAAACCGCACCGCCTACACCTTTGATTTTCCCAACGAGTATAATCCAGAGGCAGACCCCAGTTCTTACATCAAACAGGTCAACGACGTGCCCTCCTTCAAGGACGGCCTGAATAACAGCCAGGATACCGGCCTGGAGGCCTCGGACTTCCAGAACTCCGTGGGGGATGACAAGCAGGCGCTGCTGGCGGCGGAGCCGGAGGAAAAGGCTCCGGAACCCCAGGAGGAGGACCAACCCCAGGAGGAGGACCAACCGAAGGAGCAGGGTCACCCCCAGGAAGAGGATCAGCCCCAGGAGCAGGACCAGCCCCATGAAGAGGACCAGCCCCAAGAAGAGGA
>CABRZO010000230.1 GCA_902475455.1 uncultured Eubacteriales bacterium | reverse complement strand
CCAGGTGGATCAGCCCGCCCCCATGGCCACCGGCGATCTGGGTCCCGCCACCTATGGCAAGTACACCAAGATCACCATTGTGGCCAACGCCGGCCGCTTCGACGCCCTGAAGGCCGCCCTGTCCAAGATCGGTGTGGCCGGTATGACCGTCACCCAGGTCATGGGCTGCGGCACCCAGAAGGGCAAGACCGAGTATTACCGTGGTGCTCCCGTCATTATGACCCTGCTGCCTAAGGTACAGGTGGACATTGTAGTCTCCACGGTGCCCGTGGCCAAGGTGGTAGAGACCGCCAAGAAGGCCCTCTACACCGGCCATATGGGCGACGGCAAGATCTTTATCTACAACGTGGAAAACGTCATCCGGGTTCGCACCGGAGCCGAGGGCATTGATGCCCTGGACAACGAGGTCTGACCTCAAGTTACTTACATCAGCTGTTTTCTTCTCCCTTTTTCCAAGTGTCGACGGTCCCAGGGGTTCCCTGGGGCCGTCGGCCGTTTTGAGGTATTTGCAGATTGTTCATTTGACAGCTACTGTTGGGTAGGGTAGGATAGGAGGGAAAGGAGAGATTGTCTTGCGAAAATATCTTTACTTTCTGTCCGCGGATGCCCAGCATGTCCAGACCCGGTTGGACCGGCTGGCGCAAAAAGGGCTGGAGCTGGTGAGCACGGAGGGCTTGTTCTCCGGTGAGTTTGAACAGACCAGCCGGACGGATTTGCACTATCTGGTGGTGCCCTGCGGCGGGAACAGACATTTTCCCCGGGAGGATGACTACGGGCGCTTTGGCTGGAATTTAGCCGGCGGATTCAACGGGATGGCCATTTTCAAAAGCATTCCCTGTGGAACGTCGGATGAGGAGGGACTTCGGGACCAGTTGGAGCGGCAGGGCTGTGTACGGATTGACCGGTGGAGTATTCCTCTGATGTTGGTGCTCGTGGCGGCCTGGACCGCCCTGCTCTTTTGGGGGAGCGGAAGAAGCGGCGGCCAGTGGTATCTCTCCTACCGGAACATGGGGCTGCTGGTGATTCAATGGCTGTCCTTACTGCTGACCGGGGCCAATCTGGTCACTCTGCGCAGTTACGCCTCCGCCTGGGTCCATGGGCTGACGCCGCCTATCCTGGTGGGCAGTGTGTTTTGGCTGGTTTTATGCACCATGCTGGATGAGACGGCCCATCCTCTTTATTTTGCGGGGATCTTGGGGGCGGTGGCCCTGGCCTGTGGGTTGACCTTGTGGCTCCGAAACCGAATACTGGGGCTGAGCTTGGCCGGTATTTGTGTTTTTCTGATCTGTCTGGGGTTGATCTTCCCCAATGTGGAGCGTACGGAGAGCGGCGGCAAGGGGCTGCACCATGAGATGGCAGACATGCCGGTGGTTCAGCTGACGGATTTGGGGCAGGAAGGAGCGTTGAGTGGCACCGGATACGAGACGGAAGGCACCTTCCTGGTCCGCAGTACTTCCTATTGGGAGATTTCCGAGGATGTCTCGGTGTCCAGCCAGGTATACCACTGCCTTTCCTCAGGACTGGCCAACCGGGTGCGGGATTTGCTGCTGGCCACGGGAAGCTGGGAACAGACAGAGTATGGTTGGACCAGCCGGGAAGGCAAGGCGGTGCTACTCTGGAAGGGGAATACCGTGGCGGAGGTTGTCTATTCCGATCCCCTCTCCCAGGAGCAGATTGAGGCCATTGAAGCCCAGGTTTTTTGAGTTCAGCATAATTTTATCTTCTCTCGCGGAAGATTGTCCGGGACGCTGCCCTACGGGGAAAAGACATTGCGGCCCGCCAGTACAGCAATCAGGCCGATTACTGGTGGAAGGAGAGCAGGAAATAAAAGAAAGCTGGCCCCGTTTTCAACGGGGTCAGCTTTTTTGTCAGTTCAGCAGGCGTACTCCGCCCGGCCGCTGCGGTAGAGGTTGCCGCCCTGGCTGTCCAGGGCCACAGTGAGGGGCAAATCCTGAATGGTCATCCGCTTGATGGACTCACAACCCAGATCCTCAAAGGCGATCACCTCTGCGGTCTGAATGCACTTGGCAATCAGGGCGCCGGCACCGCCCACAGCGGCAAAGAAGCAGCCGCCGTTGCGGACCAGGGCCTGCTGCACCTCCGGGCTCATTTCACCCTTGCCGATGATGGCCGCCAGCCCCAGATCCAGCAGCCGGGGGGCGAAGGCATTCATCCGGCTGGCGGTGGTGGGGCCGCAGGCCCCCACTGCCATGCCCTGTTGTCCCGGCGTGGGACCGGCGTAATAAATAATGGCGTCCCGGAGCGGGAAGGGCAGTTCTTTGCCCTGATCCAGCAGGGCGAACAGCCGCTTGTGGGCGGCGTCCCGGGCGGTGTAGATGGTGCCGGACAGCAGCACCCGGTCCCCGGCCCGGAGCTGGGGCAGCATCTCCCGGAGTTGGTCTGTGGTCAGATGGTAGGTCTCACTCATGGTCCTGGCCTCCCATCTGCTCCTGCAGGGCGCTGAGGTTGGACAGGGAGGCCCGCAGATCGGTGAGTTTGCAGATCACGTCGGTGATGGCGCTGTTGGCGGAGGTGCCCACCCGGCTGTACTCCGCCATGACCTGATCCAGCAGGGCCTGGGCCTGAGTCCGCTTGGCGTCGGCCTCTTCCTCAGCCTCGTGGATCAGTTGGGCGGCCCGGGTGTGGGCGTCCAGCTCAATGCCCGCCAGCCGGTCCCGAAGCTCCTGATAGGCTTCTGCCTGGGGCCGGTATGTCTCCACCTGGTTCCGGAGTGTCTCAACTTCCGCCTCCAGGGGGGAGAGGGCGTCCACCCGCTGGGAGAGGGCGTCACAGCGCTGGGCCAGGGCGTCGGCCCGGGCTTTTTCCCCCTCCAGGGTGGCCAGGGACTCCTGAGCCTGCTTCAGTTCAGCGCGCAGGGCGTTGAGCTGGGCGGCGTGTTCCCGGGCACTCTGTTCAATATAATCCACCACATCCTGGCGCTGAAAACCGCCGAAGGCCGTGGTGCGCAGTTTTAATGTTTCACTCATGGGATCCATCCCCCTGATTTTGGATTTACACTTTATTGTAGCATATCGGACTGGAAGTGACAAGGAAAAGCTCTCCGGCCCAAACGATACGAAGCCCGTCTGCCAAAGGCAGACGGGCTTCACACAGGAGAGAGAAGATAGCTATAGGAGGGG
>CABRZO010000229.1 GCA_902475455.1 uncultured Eubacteriales bacterium | reverse complement strand
TCGGCGGCGGTCTGGGCCACGGAGGTGACGTCATTGGTGTCGGTGAAAGCGTACCACTCCACGTTATAGCCGTACTCCTTCAGATAGCCCTCGATGACCTCACACTGATAGACGGAGTTGGGCTCGCCGGAGCAGTAGAGCAGACCCACGTTTTCCGCATCCGGGAACATCTCGTTGAGCATGGCGGCCTGCTGATCCAGGGGAGCCAGGTCGGAGGTGCCGGAGATGTTGTTGCCCACGGTGCCGGTCCAGTCATCGATCTCCAGAGCGGTGGCGTAGTCGGTGACGGAGGTGCCCAGCACCGGCACCTCAGAGGTGGCGGCGGCGGCGGCCTGGAGGGGGGCGGTGGCGTTGGCCAGAATCAGATCCACCCCGTCGGACAGAAAGCCGTCAATGATGGTGGAGCAGTTGGCACTGTCGCCGGAGGCGTTCTGCTCTTTGAACTCCACGGCGTCCCCCAGCTTCTCGGTCAGAGCGTCCTTAAAGCCCTGGGTGGCGGCGTCCAGCGCCTCGTGCTGGGTGAGCTGGCAGATGCCAACAGTATAGGTCTCACCGCCGGAGGTGTCAGCCTCAGAACTGCTGGTGCCGGCATCGGAAGCGGTGGAAGCGTCGGAGTCATTGGTGCTGGGGGTAGAAGAGGTGCTTCCGCTGCCGCAGGAGGCCAGAGCAAAGACCATGGCCAGAGCCAGCAGGACGGAGAGCAGCTTGGAACGCTTTTTCATCTTGTGGTTTCCTCCTTACTGATTGGGGCAGCAACGGTGGCTTGCTGCTTTTATACACCACACCTTTGAAGTGCAAAGAACTGGTGTATTGAAGATTATAGCCGCATTGGTCCGGTTTGTCAATCCGGGGCGACAAGAAAAATCGCCGCTATGTTTCAAAGAAAGAGGGCGCGCTGCAGTGGAGGCAGCGCGCCCTGGAGCGACCGACAGTGAGCGGGTGGAAAAATCGGTTTATGCTGAGCTCAGAGGATGTATTTCCGCCACAGCCGCTCCAGCCATCCACCGGTAAAGACCGTCCGGAAGGGTTTTCGGGTGCGGGGATGGCCCAGCAGGGCCACCAGGGCGGCGGAGAGCAGCAGGGCCAGCACCAGATTGCCCCAGAGGGGCAGGCGAAACAGGTGCCAGTGGCCCGCCAGCCGCACCACGAAGCCGTGGAGCAGATAGATGGGCAGGGTGTTTTGGCCCAACCGGGTGATTCCGGGGATGGGTTTGGAGGGGGTGAGCAGCAGCAGAGCCAAAATCCATCCAAAGCCGAAACAGGTAATCAGCAGCCGGATGGGAGGGCCGAAGTGGGCGGTGGGATAGGGGACAGCGCCATAGAGCATTTGCGGGCTGAACCGGCTCTCCCGCAGACAGGACCAGAGGGCGATGCCGACGCCTGCCAGGGCCAGAGGCCATTTTTTCCGCCAGCTTCCCTCCAGCCAGTCCGGAAACCACCGGGTCTGGGAGAGGTAGTAGCCCGACAGAAAGAAGGGGAAGAAGGAGAAGAACCGGCCGGCAGACAGGTAATAGCCGAATTCCGGCACATAGCCGCACACCAGGGCCAGCCCCACCGAGGCCAGCACCGCCAGAGGCCGCAGCAATCCGGGGACTTTGTCCGCCAGGGGAATCAGCAGTCGGCAGAAGATCAGATCCAGCAGATACCACAGCAGCCAGTAGGGGACCGTAAATTGCAGATGCAGGGCCTGAATCGGGGCCTGCCGCAGCACCAGGGTGTCAAAGAGCAGATAGAGCACCTGGAAGATCACATAGGGATAGAGCAGATCCGTGAGAATCTTGGGGCCGTTGAAGTGGGAGAAGTAGCCGGTCAGAAACAGGAAGGCCGGCATATGGAACAGATAAATGATCCGGTACAGGGTGTCCGCCCCGGGAATCGTCCCCAGGAAATGGCCGAACACCACCAGAAAGATCAGCAGACACCGGAGATTGTCCATTCTGGCATTGCGCATGAAGCGGGTCGCCTCCTGGCCAGACAGCTGGCAGCGTCATTCCGTATCGCCGCTTTTGCGGTCGATGAAGGTGGGAGAGGTCTTGGAATACAGGATTTTTTGCTCTTTGTAGAGGCCGGAATAGCCCGAGAGCAGATAGCTCACCGAGACCCCCAGGGCCATCAGAGCCACGCCCTGGCCCCCGAAGAGCTCGTAGCTCAGCAGAATACTGGTCATGGGGGAGTTGGTGACGCCGCAGAACACCGCCACCATCCCCAGGGCGGCCCCGAAGCCGGCGTCCATCCCCAGCAGCGGGGCGGCCACGCAGCCGAAGGTGGCTCCCACGAAGAAGCAGGGCACGATCTCGCCCCCCTTGAACCCGGCGCCCAGGGTGAGAACGGTGAACAGAATTTTCAGCACAAAGGCCCAGGGCACAGCGTTACCCGTCAAAGCGGCTTCAATGACCTGCATACCGGCGCCGTTATAGTCGCCGCTGCCCTCCAGCAGGGAGAGGGCGGCCACCAGTACGCCCCCCAGGGCAATGCGCAGATAGGGGTTGGACAGCTTGCTGTAGAGTTTGCCCCCCAGCCGCATGGCCCGGCAGAACAGGCTGGCCAAAGCGCCGCAGAGCACCCCCAGGCCGATGACCTGTAAAAGCGTCACCGCCGACAGGCCCGGTACCGCCGCCAGGGTGTAGGCGGTGGAGGCCACCCCCAGCAGGCTGGAGACCAGATTGGCGATGAGGGCGGAGAGGACACAGGGGACCAGAGCAGCGTAATACATGACGCCGATGCTCTCCACCTCCATGGCAAAGACGGCGGCGGCCAGAGGGGTGCCGAAGAGGGCGGAGAAGCCGGCGGACATACCGCACATGGTGATGATGCGCTCATCCTTGTCGTTCAGCTTCAGCAGCCGGCCCAGGGAGCCGGAAATACAGCCCCCCAGCTGGAGGGCCGCCCCCTCCCGCCCTGCGGAGCCGCCGGTGAGGTGGGTGAGCACCGTGCCCACAAAAATCAGCGGAGCGGTGCGGAATCGAAGGGCTTTGCCCTCTCGCACCGAGGCCAGCACGAACTCGGTGCCCCGGTCATCCTCCATGCCGGTGACGTGGTAACTGGCCACAATGAACAGGCCCGCCACCGGCAGCAGGCAGAGCAGCCACCAGTGGCTCCCCCGCAGCTGGGTGGCAAAGTCGATGGCGTAGTGGAATCCGGCCCCCACCACCCCCAT
>CABRZO010000228.1 GCA_902475455.1 uncultured Eubacteriales bacterium | reverse complement strand
TGGACGAGGTGCCATCGGTGGACGAGGTGCCGTCGGTGGACGGGGTGCCGTCGCTAGACTGGGTGCCGGATCCGCCAGGGGACCCGCCTCCCTCCGTAGAGCTGGACGCTGCCTGCTGGGCTTGGTCTTCTGATGTGGTAACCGAAGAGCCCGTTGCGGAATCGGCAGCCTCCAGAGCGTAGGTGCCCTGCATACAGAGGCTGACCGATAACAACACGGTCAGAAACAGGGCAACTGATCGCCTGAATAAGTTCTTCATTGACACTCTCCTTCCGAGGTTTGACATAACGTACCCGATTATTATATCGTTCCCTTGTCGAATTTGCAAGGAAAAAACCGCTGAAAAAAGTAGAGTTTTTGGGAAAAAAGGGAGACAAAACGGAAAAAAGTATGATAAAATTTCCAGATTGTTTTGTAGCGGAAAATAAGTGCAAGCCTGCCGATTGCACAGACTGCCGCCTTGTGATACTATAATTCCAATATCCTGCTATGGATTGCCTGTTTGGTATTACTTGTCCGATTTGGGGAGGCCAAGAGATGAAAATTGTGATTTTAGACGCCTATGTGGAGAATCCCGGGGATCTGAGCTGGGAGCCCCTGGAGGAGCTGGGAGAGCTGCGGGTCTACGATGAGGTGCCCACGGACCCGGCCTCTGTGGTGGAGAGCATCGGGGATGCGGAGATCGTGGTGGTCAATAAAACCCCCATTGGCCGGGCTGTCATCGACGGCTGTCCCAGGGTGAAATGCTTCTGCATCCTGGCCACCGGCTACAATATTATTGATGTGGACTACGCCCGGCAGAAGGGAATACCGGTGTGCAATGTGCCCGCCTACGGCACCCAGGCCGTGGCCCAGTTTACCATCGCCCTGTTGCTGGAGATCTGCAGCCAGGTGGCCCTCCACGACCGCACCGTCCATGAGGGCAAGTGGCAGAACAGCCCCCAGTGGTGCTATTGGGAGTGCCCGCTGACGGAGCTGGCGGGCAAGACCATGGGTATCATCGGCTTTGGCCGCATCGGCCGCCAGGTGGGGCAGATCGTCAAGGCCATGGGCATGCGGGTGCTGGCTTACAGCCGCTCGGAGTGTGAGGAGGGGCGCCAAATCGGGGAATACGTGGACCTGCCCACCCTGTTGGCCCAGTCCGATGTGGTGAGCCTCCACTGCCCCCAGTTCCCGGAGACCGAGGGCATCATCAACCGGGATACCATCGCCCAAATGAAAGACGGAGCCATTCTGCTCAACGCCGGCCGGGGCGGCCTGGTGGTGGACAAAGACCTGGCCGACGCGCTGGAGCGGGGCAAGCTCTCCGCCGCCGGGCGGACGTGGTGTCAGAGGAGCCCATCCGGGGAGACAACCCGCTGCTCCAGGCCCCCAACTGCATCATCACCCCCCACATCGCCTGGGCGGCCCGGGAGTGCCGCCAGCGGATCATCGACACCACCGCCGACAACATCCGCTCCTTCCTGGCAGGAGAGCCCATCAACGTGGTTAACCCGTAAAAATACCCGGGGCGCATCTTTTGAGAGATGCGCCCCGGATATTTTTTCATCATTCAAACCGCATCCACCGGACCTCCTCCCAGCTGGTGGTGTCAAAGGCGGCCCGGATGCCCTGATCCATCAGCTGGAGCTTTTGCCGGATGGCCGGGGAGGTCAGCACCGCCTGGGCCAGACCATCATCTCCCATGACATACTCCATGATCCTGGCCCGGTCCTCTTTGGCGTAGGTTTTGGAGTAGTCGTCCACGAAATAGAAGGGGTCATCGCCGCCCACATAGGTCCACTGCCAGAGGGAGCCGTCCACGTCGGAGAGGTTATATTCATAGCGGTATTCAAAGCCCTGGGGATTGCAGTCGTCCCAGCTCCCGTCGTAAAACCCCATAAAATCACTGTTGAGAATCTTGTTTTCCGTGGCGTGCCAGATCTCGTGGTACAGATTGCCTCGGATCTCGTAGTAGGAGATATCCAGCCCGATGTACTCCCGGGCGTCCACCCCGTATTCAAAGGCGGCCACATTGATGGGGTCGCTGCTGCTGATGGACCCCACCAGCAGCAGGTAGATGCCGCTGTCCTGGGATTCAGAACGGAACTGGCTGAAGAACCCCTGGGGATAGTTGGCCAGGGCCTGTTCCACTCCGTTCAGGGCTCGGGAGATGCTGAGGGCCTCATCCTTCCAGCCCGCCTGGTCGCTGGTGATCACCTGGTAACCCGAGGCCTCGCAGGGGTCGGCGCACTGGGAGGAGAGCAGGATGTGAATGTCATACTGGGCCTCCAGCTGATCGGCCCGGGCCCGGACGCCGGACAGGTCCGGGGACAGCTCCGTGGACTCCAGCTCCGCCAGGCAGTCTTGCCAGAGCTGCTGGTCAATGCGCTGGGGCGGCTCGGACAGGGAGAGTTCCGCCGGGGAAAAGGTCATGGCCTCCGGGGCAATTCGGTAGAGCTGGTAGCTGCCCTGCCGGTAGGCACAGCCCAGGATCAGGGAGGATTCCGGCAAATACACCGAGGCGGTCAAAGCCGCCTGGAGGCCGCAGGAGTCCAGGGAACAGCTGGACAGCCCCTCCTCCTCCAGACGGTACAGCGTGGTGTTCTGACTTGCCGCTCCGGAGGAGTTCTCCAGCCAGCTGGCGTCATACACCTGCAGAGCGTAGTTGGAATTTGCCAAGGGAGTCAGGAAGGTGTATTCGTCCTCCAACTGGTTCAGATTGATGCAGTGGAGGGGGGCTTCGGACTCCAACTCCCCCCAGATAAGATAGTTTTCAGAGACCTCAAAATCGCTCCAACGGCTTTGAAAGTCCTCCCCGTAGAAGCAGGGGGCATTTAGCCCGTCCTGGAGCAGCAGCAACGCTCCGGTGTCACAATCGATGAGGGCGGGGCAGCTCTCGGAGGAATAGAGGGAGGGATAGATCCAGCCCATGAGACAGTTCCGGGTGGGATGAATATCGCTGATGCCGCTGAGTCGCAGGCCGGAGGTCAGGGGGATCTGAGTCTGGCTGTGGGTCTCCAGGTCATATTGGTAGAGCAGATCCTGGTCCACATAATAATAACGGCTGTGGTCCTGGGAGAACTGTCCGCCCCCCATGGGCACATCCAGCGGGGTGGTGTGCAAATGCTGGTCCAGCAGGTAGAACTGGTTCCGCTCATAGTCGATCATCAGGGCGGTGCCGTCGGAGAAGGTGCGCTGCA
>CABRZO010000227.1 GCA_902475455.1 uncultured Eubacteriales bacterium | reverse complement strand
CTGCATGAGAAGTGTCATTTCCGAGGCGCATGTCCTCGGAAATGACGGGGTTTAATTTTGTTCCGTCCTCTGCGGAGGACGGAATTCTGTGAAACTGCCTAAACCTATGGTTTTTCGACATCCTGAGGAACCGGGTCACATGGTTTCATGTGACCCGGTTCCCTTTTGCTTTTCTGACGTGAAAATTGATAAAATGAAGAGGTACCTACTATAAAAGAAGGTCCCGGAGGCGGTACTGCCTCCGGGACAAAAAATTTTATTTGGCCCAGCCCAGGCTGCGCTGGACCGCCTTGTGCCAGTTGGCCATGAGCCGGTCCCGCTCCTGCTGGTCCATCTGGGGTTCGTAGAGGATGTCGCAGATCCAGAGCTTCTTGATTTCCTCCAGGGAGCGCCAGACTCCGGTGGCCAGGCCCGCCAGATAGGCCACCCCCAGGGCGGTGGTCTCCCGGATGGCGGGACGGCGAACGACGCAGTCCAGCACATCCGCCTGGAACTGCATCAAAAAGGCGTCCCGGCTGGCGCCGCCGTCGGCCTTCAGGGTCTGGAGCTTCAGGCCAGTGTCCGCCTCCATGGCGGCGGCCAGATCCGCCACCTGGTAAGCGATGGACTCCTGGGCGGCCCGGATGATGTGCTCCCGCTTGGTGCCCCGGGTCAGCCCCACAATGGCGCCCCGGGCGTACATGTCCCAGTAGGGGGCGCCCAGGCCGGTGAAGGCGGGCACCAGATAAACCCCGCCGTTGTCCTCCACCTTCTGGGCGTAGTACTCCGCGTCCCGGCTCTCGGTGAAGAAGCGCATCTCGTCCCGCAGCCACTGGATCACGGCGCCCCCCACAAAGACGGAGCCCTCCAGGGCATACTGCACCTTGCCCCCCAGCCCCGCGGCGATGGTGGTCACCAGGCCGTTGTGGCTCTCGCAGGGGGTGTCGCCGGTGTTCATCAGCAAAAAGCAGCCGGTGCCGTAAGTATTTTTGGCCTCCCCGGCCTCAAAGCAGGTCTGGCCGAAGAGGGCGGCCTGCTGGTCGCCGGCGATGCCGGCGATGGGGACCTGGACCCCCTGAATATCGGTGTAGCCGTAGATCTCACTGGAAGAGCGGACCTGGGGCAGCATGGAGCGGGGAATGTCCAGGGCGGAGAGCAGGGTGTCGTCCCAGTCCAGTTTGTGGATGTCGTAGAGCATGGTGCGGCTGGCGTTGGTGTAGTCGGTGACGTGAACCTTGCCCCCGGTGAGCTTCCAGAGCAGCCAGGTGTCCACGGTGCCAAAGAGCACCTCTCCCCGTTTGGCCTTCTCCCGGGCCCCCTCCACATGGTCCAGAATCCACTTGATCTTGGTGGCGGAGAAATAGGCGTCGGGCAGCAACCCGGTGGTTTTGCGGATGTGGTCGGTGAGGCCGTCAGCCACCAGCTGGTCCACGATGTCCGCAGTGCGGCGGCACTGCCAGACGATGGCGTTATAGATGGGCTGGCCTGTGGCCTTGTCCCACAGAATGGTGGTCTCCCGCTGGTTGGTGATGCCGATGCCGGCAATGTCTTTGGGGGAGATGCCGGTCTGGGCGATGACCTCCATCATAACGGCGTATTGACTGGACCAGATCTCCATGGGGTTGTGCTCCACCCAGCCGTCCCGGGGGAAGTATTGGGTGAATTCCTTCTGGCTAGTGCCGATGATGTCCTGGTTCTGGTCAAACAGGATGGCCCGGGAACTGGTGGTTCCCTGGTCCAGGGAGAGAATATACTGTTCCATATGCGCGCTTCCTCTCTATTTATGCGTTCTTGGTGGTCACCACATTGGCCCCGGTGTGGCAGACATCCGCCAGCACCACCTGGCCAATGGCCACCGGAGCGGTGAGACAGACGGTATCCAGCGCCGCCATGACCGCCCAGATCTGTTCCTTGGGGATGGGCCGGTCGGTTTTCACCGGGCACCGGGGATGTTTGCCCCCCACACACCGGACGGTGGAGGTGATCACCCGGGTGGGATGGATCAGCTCCGACCGGCCGTACTCCGCCCCCCGGGGGCAGCTGTTGCCGGTGACCGCATAGTCCCGGTCCGGGTCCACCTTCAGGTGGCAGCCCTTGGGACAGACAATACAAATCAGTTCCTTTATCATATCAGCAACCCTCCCGGATGGCAACGGTGAGCGTTTCCCGGGCCCGGTCCAGCAGCACCCGGGGCAGGGTGAGGCGCTCCATCTCCCCGGGGGCCAGATGCTCCCGGGGGAACCGGGCGATGGTCTCCTCCCCTGAGGTCACCAGAATTTGCGAGGGACCGCACACCCGGTTGACCCGGAAGGAGAGGTGGCAGCTCTTGTCCACCAATTGGGGCCGGATCCGCTGGGGCACCGTGTAGCTGACGGCATCTCCGGCTTTGACTTCAATTATTTTAGAGGTACCTTGCAAACCGGATTGGACAAATTTGGCGGCGGCCCGGCCCGCCTGTTGGCTCTCAGCGGTGACGAAGTCCACCAGGTCGTGGACGTGAGCCACGTTGCCGCAGGCAAAGACCCCGGGCAGGGAGGTCTCCATATTCTCAAAGACCACGGCGCCCCGGGTCCGGGGGTCCAGCTGAATCCCCGCCTGGGCGGTGAGCTCATTTTCCGGCAGCAGGCCCACGCTGAGCAGCAGGGTGTCGCAGTCGAACACCATCTCGGTGCCCGGGATGGGCTTCCGGCCATCGTCTACCCGGCTCACCACCACCTGCTCCACCCGGTTTTCGCCCCGGATCTCGGTGACGGTGTGGGAGAGGTACAAGGGAATATCATAATCCTGCAAACATTGGACGATGTTGCGGTTGAGGCCTCCGGAATAGGGCATGACCTCCACACAGGCCAGCACCTTGGCCCCCTCCAGGGTCATCCGCCGGGCCATAATCAGGCCGATGTCGCCGCTGCCCAGAATCACCACCCGGCGCCCCGGCAGCCAGCCCTCCACGTTGACATAGCGCTGGGCGGCTCCGGCGGTAAAGACCCCGGCGGGCCGGGTGCCCGGAATGCCGATGGCCCCCCGGGTGCGCTCCCGGCAGCCCATGGCCAGCACGATGGATTTGGCCTGCTCCACCCGGTAGCCCTGGGCCGGGCCCACCATGTGGACGGTCAAATCCCGGGTCAGCTCCAGGGCCATGGTGTCCAGCCGTACCTCCACCCCGGTGTGGGAGAGCAGCTCCACAAACCGGGCGGCGTACTCGGGGCCGGTGAGCTCCTCCTTAAAGTGGTGCAGCCCGAAGCCGTTGTGGATGCACTGGTTCAGAATACCTCC
>CABRZO010000226.1 GCA_902475455.1 uncultured Eubacteriales bacterium | reverse complement strand
CCGCCTCGTCGCCCCAGACCACCAGCCGGTTGTCCTCCGTCATCAGCATTCCGTCTACATACATGCCCGGATCAATGGTCTGGGTCCGCTGAACCGTATCTGTATCCCAGAGGGTGATCAGATTCATGTCGTCCAGAATGCACAGCTGTTCCCCCAGCTCATCCGTCTGAAATTCCCGGGGATCGCCGTCGGGCTTGAAGGCGCCGGTGGCCACCGGGCTGTCACTCTCGGTGAGGTAGGCGTTGACGGCCAGCCCCAGGGCATACTCTGCCTGGGGCACCACCGGCCGATTGTCTGTCTCATCGGGCAGGGCCTCCAGGGCCAGCAGAATGGCGGTGATCCGGTCCCCGTCCTCCAGCTGCTCCTGGGCGGCAGCAGCCAGATACCGGGACTCATTGCGCAGGGACTGCTGATAGTTTTGCCGGATCATCATGGATGTACGGACGAAGTAGACGCTGAGGCACAGGGAGGCCGCCAGGGCCACGGAGAGGCCGGCAGTCAGCCGCCGGAGTCGGTACTGGCGCTGGCGCTGCCGCAGCTCGTCGTAGGCACAGCCCAAGAGGGCCGCCACCAGCCGGGGCAGCTCCTCCCGCCGGGCCTGGCGGGGTGGCACCCGCCAGTCGCAGGACAGGGGCTCCACGGGGATTTTCTGGACCGCCCCAGTGGCCGGGTCCGTCTTTTCGTCATAGCGCAGAATCTCCGGGATGATGTCCGCCGGCTCCCCCTCCGCTAGGACGGTGAGGATCTGGCGGCGGGTGTGTGTCTTCAGAAAGGTCTCGATCTCCCGTTCCACCCAGACCGACTCCCCGGTGCGGGGGGAGCAGATGACGATCAGAAAGTCGGAGTTGGCCAGGGCCTCGGTGATATCGTCATTGAGGTCGCTGGTGAGGGGCAGCTCCTCCTTATCCCGGAAGATCCGGGTGATCTTCTTTTTTCCGGTCTTGTTTCGCAGGGACCGGGGGATGGAAAACCGCTCCAGCCGCCGCTGGATCTCCGCGGCGATTTTGGAATCCACCTGGCTGTGCCGGTAGGAAATAAAGGCGTCATAGCGGGTGTTCACAGGCAAACATCCTCTCGTTCTCTTCATGGCCCTCAGGGCCGGTGTTTCTCCTTCCAGGCCCGGATCTGATCCAGCCTGGCCTGGAACCTGGGTTCCAATCCCTGGTCCGTGGGGTGGTAATAGGTTCGGTCCGCCAGGGAGTCCGGCAGGCACTGCATATTGGTCAGACGGTCTTGGGCGTCGTGGGCATACTGATAGCCCTTGCCGTAGTCCAGCTCCCGCATGAGCCGGGTTGGGGCGTTGCGGAGCACCAGGGGCACCGGCTCCGCCATCCGGCTCTGGGCGTCCCTCTTGGCCGCCTCATAGGCGGTATAGAGGGCGTTGGACTTGGGGGCCAGGGACAGGTAGACCACTGCCTGGGTCAGATGGACGGAGCACTCGGGCATACCGATAAAGTGGCAGGCCTGATAGGCGGCCACGGCGATCTCCAGGGCCCGGGGATCTGCCAGCCCCACATCCTCGCTGGCAAACCGGGTGACCCGCCGGGCCACATAGAGGGGATCCTCCCCCGCCTCCAGCATCCGGGCCAGCCAATAGACCGCCGCGTCCGGGTCAGAATTGCGCATGGATTTGTGAAGGGCGGAGATCAGGTTGTATTTCTCCTCGCCACCCTTGTCGTAGAGCAGCGACTTTTTGGAGATGCACTGCTCCAGGATCTCCCGGGAGACGGTGACGGTGTCCCCCTCCGTCTCCCCATTCAGCACCACCATCTCCAGGGTAGACAGGGCGGTGCGGGCATCGCCGTTGGCGAAATTGGCAATGAGGGGCAGTACATCTTCCGCCATCCTGATCTTTTGCTGTCCGAACCCCCGCGCATCGGTGACGGCCCGGGTCAGCAGGGCCGTCAGCTCCTCCACCGACAGGGGCTGGAGCACGAACACCTTGCACCGGGAGAGCAGGGCGCTGTTGACCTCAAAGGAAGGATTCTCTGTGGTGGCCCCGATGAGGACGATGCTCCCCTTCTCCACAAAGGGCAGAAAGGCGTCCTGCTGGGCTTTATTGAACCGGTGGATCTCATCCACAAAGACGATTGTCCTGGCCCCAAAGCGCCGGTTTTCCTCCGCCTGGCGCATGACCTCCCGGATCTCCTTGATGCCGCTGGTGACGGCGGAGAAGTCAATGAACTCCGCTCGGGTCCGGTTGGCGATGATCCGGGCCAGGGTGGTCTTGCCCACCCCCGGGGGACCCCAGAAAATCATGGAGGAGATCTGGTCGCTCTCGATGAGCCGGCGGAGCACCTTGCCCTCCCCCAGCAGATGGGTCTGGCCCACAAATTCCTCCAGGGTTTGAGGGCGCAGCCGGGCCGCCAGCGGCTGACTCACCGTGTTCCCCAGAATGGTCTGCTGCTCCATCAACGCCCTCACCCTCCTTCCAATTGTCATTGCTTCCAATCCGTTTTTTATTTTATTATATAAGCACCGCCCCGGCGGCGCAAGAAAAAAGAAGGCATTTGAACCAGTTCAAATGCCTTCTTAATCGTATTTTCATCAAGCCTTGGGGTGGGCCTTGTTATAGACGTCCTTCAGCTTCTGATTCACCAGCTGGGCGTAGATCTGGGTGGAAGAGATGTCGGAGTGGCCCAGCATCTCCTGGATGGAACGCAGATCGGCACCGTTGGCCAGCAGATGGGCGGCAAAGGAGTGGCGCAGGGTGTGGGGGGTGATATCGGTCTTGATGCCCGCCTTCTCCTGGTAGCCCTTGATGATCTTCCAGAATCCCTGGCGGCTCATCCGCTCACCGTTCATGTTGACAAACAGGGCGTGCTCCCCCTCCACGGCCAGCTGGGGCCGCACGTTGCGAACATAGTCGGAGATGGCCTTCACCGCTCCGGGATAGAGGGGAATGATCCGCTCCTTGTTCTTGGAGAAGCAGCGAATAAAGCCGGCGGCCAGATTGACATGCTCCACGTCCAGGGAGATCAGCTCGCTGACCCGGATGCCGGTGGCATAGAGCAGCTCCAGCATGGCGTGATCCCGGTAGCCCTTCTGATCCACGCACTGGGGCTGGGCCAGCAGCAGCTCCACCTCCTGGTTGGTCAGGATCTGGGGCAGTTTGCGCTCCACCTTGATGGACTTGGCCCCCAAAGCGGGGTTGGACTCCCGGCGGCCGGTGGACACCATCCAGCCGTAAAAGCACTTCAGGGAGGCCAGAGAGCGGGTGACGGTGGCGGCGGATTTGCCCTTGCCGGTCAGCC
>CABRZO010000225.1 GCA_902475455.1 uncultured Eubacteriales bacterium | reverse complement strand
CGCCAGGTGTCGGCGCCGGAGGAGATCCAGACCCCCTTGGCGGTCTGGCCGTCCGGAGCCACTTCAATAATGGGGGTGTCGCAGGTGTAGAGCATCATGATCCCCTTGAGCTGTTCCAGCTTGCCTGGGTCGTGGCGGTCTCCGAAATCCTGGAGATAGCAGCGCTCCACCCCACGGCGGCCGTCGTAGATGCCCCAGGGCATCTCCAGCAGGCAGTCCTCCCGGCGGCTCCACAGCTCCACCAGCTTGCGGTTGAGCCAGGACACCCCGTAATACATCACTTTGCCCATGAGGTTCTTGCATTCCACAATGGCGGTCTGGCGCTCCACCTCCCGGGTCAGCGCCTCCAGATTTGCTTGCGTCATCTCAAAAACCTCCTTCTTTACCAGGTGTAGCCCACGTCATCATAGGTGCCATAGGGCTCCGGGGGTGCGGGCTGATCGTCGGGATAGCGGCCCTTGGGATCGTAGTTCCAGATGGGCCGCTCCAGGGGGTGGTCACAGCTGGTGTCCAGCATAAAGCCGTCGTAGGGGGGCACGTCGGTCCAGCAAGTGTCGTAGGGGGCCTGGAAGAGGGGATAGACCTTCATCTTCCAGATCTTCCAGCCATCCTCCTCCAGCAGAAAGTCCACGCCGTATTTGCTCCAGGCCCACATGCCCTGGGGCCCCTCGGGGCCCTCGTTGGCGGTCTCAAAGCCCGGGCTGATCCAGACGCCCCGGGCGGTTCTGCCGTCCTGGGCCACCTCGATGACGGAGGTTCCGATGCAGTGGACGCAAAGCAAGCCCTTCAGCAGCTCCTGAATTTCCGGCATGGAGCGGTCTCCGTGGTCCTTCAGATAGCACCGCTCCACCCCGGCAAAGCCCTCGTAGGCCCCCCAGGGCATCTCCAGCTTGCAGTCGCTCCGGTGGGCCCAGAGGTTCATATATTCCTTGTGGCGCATCTCCATATGGAGGGAGACATAGGTGCTCATCAGCTGTTCACACTGTTGGGCGGCCCCCACCCGGTCCAGCTCAAAGGCCAGTTCTTCCATGGTTTTCATCATTTGCCTTGACCTCCTTTACCAGATGTAGCCCACGTCGTCATAGGTCTCGTAGGGCTCCGGGGGCAAGGGCTCGTTCTCCGGATAGATGTAATCCGGGAAATAGTTCACCGCGCCCCGGGAGGGCTTGTCGCAGTGGGTTTCGGCCACAAAGCCCTCGTAGGGAGGGACGTCGGTCCAGCAGGTGTCGTAGGGGGCCTGGAACACCGGATACACCCGCATCCGCCAGATTTTCCAGACGCCCTCCTCTTGGATGAAGTCAGCGCCGATTTTGCTCCAGGCCCAGGTGGCCTCCGCCTTGCCCTCCTCGGCAAAGGTCTCCTGGCCCGGGGACAGCCAGCAGCCCCGGGCGGTCTGCAGATCCCCCGCCACCTCGATAACTCCGGTGGTGTGGGTGTGCATGGGGAACAGGCCAATCATGAACTCCCAGGTCTCAGGAAAACTCCGGTCTCCGTGGTCCTGCAGATAGCAGGTTTCCACCCCTTTGTAGCCTACATAGCTGCCCCAGGGCATGTCCAGAATGCAGTCCTCCCGCTGGGCCCAGAGCTTCAGATAGTCAATGTGGCGCATGGAGGTGTGGAAGAATGAGTAACGGCCCATGATATTCTCAATCTCCCGCACGGCCCGCAGCCGTTCATAGCCCCGGTTCAGCTCTTCCAGGGTCATTGCCATATAATCTCCTCCTCATCAATGGTGTGCCGGTTGGCCGGCGGTCTGTATGAACCCATTGTAGCGCGGTTTGGTGGCTTTGCATAATCTCCCTTTGGTGAGTTTGCTATTCTGAAATGGTTATAGCAAAAATGCTGGATATAATTGTTTTGGAATGATAAACAGCCCGGCTTCCGGCCAGTCCCGTTGCACCCAAGGGGAAAATGGAGTATAGTAGAAGAAACATGACTGTAAATAAGGAGCATGGAAAAATGACACTGACTGAATTTTTTGCCCAGACCCCCAAAGCTGCCCTGGCCTTTTCCGGGGGAACCGACTCGGCCTATCTGCTGGCCCAGGGGTTGAAGCTGGGGGCGGATCTGAGGCCCTATTATATGAAAACGCCCCTGCAGCCCGCCTTTGAGCTGGAGGACGCCCGGCGGCTGTGCCAGCAGCTGGGGGTGGAGCTGACGGTGGTGGATCTGGATCTGCTGGCCTGTCCTGAAGTTCAGGAGAACGGCCCAGAGCGCTGCTATCACTGTAAGAGAATCCTGTTCTCCACCCTGCAGCAGCGGGCGGCGGCGGACGGCTATCCAGTGGTGCTGGACGGCACCAACACCTCCGACGATCCCGACGACCGGCCCGGCATGTCCGCCCTGGCGGAGCTGGGGGTGCACTCCCCCTTGCGGGAGTGCGGCCTCACCAAGGGGGAGATCCGGCTGAGATCCCGGCAGATGGGGCTGTTCACCTGGAGCAAGCCCGCCTATGCCTGCCTGGCCACCCGGATTCCCACCGGCACCCCCATTGAGAAGGAGGACCTGAACCGGGTGGAACGGGCGGAGGCAGTGCTGGCCAAGCTGGGCTTTTCCGATTTCCGGGTTCGGCTGTTCCGGGGCTGTGCCCGGCTCCAGCTGCCCCGGGAGCAGCAGGTCCAGGTGCTGGAGAAGCGGGAGCAGATCCTGTCGGGACTGGACCCCCTCTTTGACGCAGTGTTTTTGGACCTGAAGGAGCGATAAGCGAAGATGGAGCAAAAGGAACTGAAGGCCCTGCTGGAGGCGGTAGCCCAGGGTACCCTCAGCCCCGACGAGGCCGCCCTGCGGCTGCGGCAGGCCCCCTTTGAGGACCTGGGCTTCGCCAAGTTGGACCACCACCGGGCCCTGCGCCAGGGGGTGGCCGAGGTGATCTACGGGGCAGGGAAAACCCAGGAGCAGATTCTGGCCATTGCCTCCGCCTTCCTGGACCGGGGCCAGAAAACGGTGCTCATCACCCGAATGGAAGCCGAGGCGGCGGACTGGGTGGGCCAGCATATTCCGCTGACCTACGACCCGGTGAGCCGGGTGGGGATCGCTGGACATTTGCCGGAACCCGATGGGGACGGCTTTGTTCTTGTGGCCACCGGCGGCACCAGCGACATCCCGGTGGCGGAGGAGGCGGCCCGGACCGCCGAGGCTCTGGGGAACCAGGTGAAACGACTCTATGATGTGGGAGTGGCGGGGCTCCATCGGCTGCTCTCCCATACGGAAGAGCTGATGGAGGCCCGGGTGATCATCGCCATTGCCGGTATGGAGGGGGCTCTGGCCAGCGTCATCGGCGGGCTGGTGAGCAATCC
>CABRZO010000224.1 GCA_902475455.1 uncultured Eubacteriales bacterium | reverse complement strand
CGCCAGCCGCCACGGCTGCCGGAAGTTTGTCATGATCAGCACCGACAAGGCGGTGAATCCCACCAACATCATGGGCGCCACCAAACGGCTGTGCGAGCTCATCATCCAGACCATGGACCAGGACAGTGAGACCAGCTTTGTGGCGGTGCGCTTCGGCAATGTGCTGGGCAGCAACGGCTCGGTGATCCCGCTGTTCAAAAAGCAGATCCAGGCCGGGGGACCGGTCACCGTCACCCACCCGGACATAATCCGTTACTTTATGACCATTCCCGAGGCGGTGGGGCTGGTGCTGCAGGCCGGCGCCTATGCCAAAGGCGGCGAGATTTTCGTGCTGGATATGGGGGACCCGGTCAAGATCGATGATCTGGCCCGGAACCTGATCAAGTTGTCCGGCCATGTGCCCGACGTGGACATCAAGGTGGAATACACCGGCCTGCGTCCCGGCGAAAAACTTTATGAGGAAAAGCTGATGATGGAGGAGGGCCTGCGCCGCACCCCCAACCGCAAAATCCTCATTGGCCGGCCCATTGAGATCGAAAAGGAGCAGTTCTGGCAGTCTCTGGACCAGTTAAAGGAGCTGTGTCAGCACAATAACTGCGATTTCATGGAGCTGTTCTGCAAACTGGTGCCCACCTATCACCCGGAACAGAGCAGCCCCTGCGCCGCCCGGCCGGAAGAAAAGCGGGTTTAATACAATGAGAGGTAAGAGCGGCTGCCTGTCCTTCAGACAGCCGCGGGAGGTAGTATGAATCAATTGGGGCAGCGGATGGAGCGGCATAAGCAGCTGATCCGCAGCGGTTTTTTGGTCCTGTTGACCGTGGTATTCTTCTTGTACGGGGCGCTGCGGATCTCCGGAAGCGGGTATCCCGACGACACCAGAGGCGTCCTGATCGCCCTGTTTTTAGGGGCGGGGGTGCTGGGCGTCGGCCTGATGGTGCTGCTGTACTGGCTTTCGTTTCATAAAACAGTCCGGGTAGAGCGTTTGTTCCTGCTCTCCGGTATCCTTCTGGCGCTGGCCTATATGTTGTTTTTCCCGCCGGTTTCCGTCCCGGACGAACAGGCCCACTACATCACCGCCTATCGCCTGTCCAACCTGTTTCTGTTCCACTTTGACCAGATTGGAAATCAGGATGTGTTGATCCGGGCCGCGGATGCGGAGTTTTTCCGCTATTTTGATGGAAACGGCATCTTGGACGGGGATAAATACAGCCTGCTGTTGCAGCATTTTTCCTGGTTTGCCGGCGGCAATACCGGCATGGAGACCTATTCCTACGACGCTGTGACCAATGTGCCGCTGGGCTACGTAGCCTCGGCCCTGGGCATTGCGGTGGGCAGAGTGCTCCATCTGGGGGGCGGCCCCGTCTTTTATCTGGGCCGCATGTTCAATATGGCCCAGTATATCGCCCTGGCCTATGGGGCCATGCGGCGAATTCCCCTGGGCAAAACTGTATTGTTTGTGATCTCTCTGTTTCCCATGACGCTGCACCTGTGCGCGTCATATTCTTATGACTGCATGATCATCGGCGTAAGCATGTGCTTTGTGGCAGAGGTGGTGCGGATGATCTACGGGGACAGCATTCGCCGGCGTCAGCTCATCTTCTGCGCGGTCCTGTGCTTTATCCTGGCGCCCAGTAAGCTGGTCTATACCCCGCTGCTGTTTTTGGTGCTGCTGATCCCCGGGGACAAGCTGAAAGCTGTGTTCCCTCGCCCCAACCTGCTGAAAGCGCTGCTGATTCTGGTGGGCATTTTGGGATTGCTCATCGGCCAGCTCAACTCCATGGCCAGTTATGTGGGGGAGAGCGCCGGGGCCTATGTATCCTGGGCCGGCGAGGAGGGGTACAGCCTGACCTGGGTGCTCCAAAACCCCATTGGCACCGTCATTGTGTTCCTCAATACAGTTTTGAACATGACGGACTTTTACTTTTCCAGCCTGCTGGGGGGCAGCCTGGGCTGGCTTCAGATCTCGGTGCCCTATTATTTCTGCCTGCCCTTTGCGGCGCTGTTCTGCCTGGCCTGCATGAGAAGGCGGGAGGAGGTGCCCGGGCTGGCCTTTATGCCCAAGTGCTGGGTGTTCCTTCTGATCCTGGGCAGCTGCGGGCTGATTCTGGCCTCCATGTTCTTGAGCTGGACCCCCATCGATTCCGGCATCATTCTGGGGGTACAGGGCAGATACTTCCTGCCCTTGCTGCCGGCGGTGTTTCTGCTGCTGCGGGGAAATGGCATCACCGTCAGCGGCGGCGTTGACCGCCATATTGTATTCCTCTCCAGTACCCTGAACATTCTGGTGCTGGCCTACTGTTTCCTGACGGTGTTCGGCGCTATTTAAGGCGGACGCCTTTGGAAACCAAGACGATAACAAGACAAAAGAGGTGTAACGGGTGAGCGAGCATACCTTTGTCATCTGTGCCTATCGGGAGAGCCCCTATCTGGAGGCGTGCATCCAGTCCCTGCGGGCCCAAACGGTGCCATCGGAGGTGCTGATGGTCACCTCCACCCCCAACGACCATATCCGCAATCTGGCGGAGCGATATGATATTCCGCTGTATGTCAATCCCGGTCCCGGCGGCATCACCCAGGACTGGAACTTCGGCTATTCCAAGGCGAAAACCCCTTACATTACCATCGCCCACCAGGACGACGTGTATCTGGAGGACTACGCCCGGCGGATGCTGGAGGCCATGAAGAGCGCCTCCAAACCGCTGATCTATTTTACTGATTACGGAGAGCTGCGGGAGGACAGGCCGGTGCTGGACAACGGGCTGCTGAAGGTGAAGCGGCTGATGCTGACCCCGCTGAAAGTGAAGGCATTTCAGGGCAGCCGTTGGGTCCGCCGCCGGGTGCTCTCTCTGGGCTGCCCCATCTGCTGCCCCTCGGTGAGCTTCGCCCGGGAAAACCTGCCTGAGGTGGTCTTTGAGCACGGCTACCGCAGCTGTGAGGACTGGCAGGCCTGGGAAAAGCTGTCCCGGCTGAAGGGGGCCTTTCTCTACGATCCCCAGGTGCTGATGTACCATCGGATCCATCCCGGCTCCGAGACCTCCGCAATCATTGGAGATAACGCCCGGAGCGGGGAGGAGTACGAGATGTACCGCAAATTCTGGCCGGCGCCGGTGGCCCGGGCGCTGATGAAGTTTTATGCCAAGGGCCAGAAGTCCAATGCGCTGTGAGGCGAGATGATGAAGAAGCTTGTGATTATACCCGCCTACAATGAGGCGGAGAGTATTTTGACCACCGTGCGGGACGTGTTGGATCACGCTCCGGGCTTTGATTATGTGGTGATCAACGACTGTTCCCGGGACGGCACCATCCGGATTTGCCGGGAGCACCACCTG
>CABRZO010000223.1 GCA_902475455.1 uncultured Eubacteriales bacterium | reverse complement strand
AGGGGGACCAAGAGGCCCGACAGAAGATGATCGAGGGCAACCTGCGGTTGGTGCTGTCTGTCATCCAGCGGTTCGCCGGCCGGGGGGAAAATATGGACGATCTGTTTCAGATCGGCTGCATTGGGCTCATGAAGGCCATCGACAATTTTGATGTGGACCTGTACGATGTGCGCTTTTCCACCTATGGGGTGCCCATGATCGCCGGCGAAGTGCGCCGCTTTCTCCGGGACTCCTCGGCGGTGCGGGTGAGCCGGTCCATGCGGGACACCGCCTACAAGGTGCTGAAAGCCCGGGAGGAGTTTGTCCGGGCCCATATGCGGGATCCTTCGGTGGAGGAGATCGCCAAGCTGCTGGACCTGCAGCGGGAGGAGGTGGTCTTTGCCCTGGACGCCATCTCAGCGCCGGTGTCCCTCTACGATCCCATCTATTCCGACGGGGGAGAGACAGTGTGCGTTATGGACCAGGTGAAGGATAACCGAAATTCCGACGAGAACTGGCTGGAGCATATTGCCCTTCATGATGCCATTGAGCACCTGTCGGAGCGGGAAAAGACCATCCTGAATCTCCGCTATTTCCAGGGGAAAACCCAGATGGAGGTCTCCGGGGAGATCGGCATCAGTCAGGCCCAGGTGTCGCGGCTGGAGAAAAACGCCCTGAAACACATCCGGGAAAACATCAAGTGAGCCCTTGAACCATTCCTGGGGCATAGGACGGGCCCGGCCCTCATAGCCTGTGGCAAGGGGGTGCCGGTATGGAGTGTTCGCTGCGGGATTTGCGGTATAAAGAGGTCATCAGCGTGACCGACGGCAGCCGTTACGGCTATGTGGGGGACGTGGAGATCGATCTGGACAGCGGCCAGATCCGCTCGCTGATTATCCCAGGCCAGGCCAGGTTTTTCGGCCTCTTTGGCCGGAGGGAGGATATTGTGATCCGCTGGGATGAGGTACACCGGTTTGGAGAGGACATCATTCTGGTAGAAGGTACCGGTATGCGCCGCTCTTCGGAGAAGCAGGGCAAACGCAGGGGGCTGTTCTGATCGAAAGGGAAGCAGGCAGCCCCCTGCCTGCTGCTGGTGGGAAGAAAAAATTGATTTTATAGCAAAAAAAGGTTGCAAATCGGAACTCGTTGTGATAGAGTATCCAAGGATTACGCACACATGGGGGATTTTGCGCCCTGTGCCGGTGGTGAAAACTGCCGGATTGGCGCTAAGAGATGAACCCTGTGGAGGTAACAACTAAAAAGGAGGAATTTATCCATGGCAGTCGTTTCTATGAAGCAGCTTCTGGAGGCCGGTGTTCACTTCGGCCATCAGACCCGTCGCTGGAACCCCAAAATGCAGACCTACATTTATACCGAGCGCAACGGTATCTATATCATCGATCTGCAGAAGACCGTCAAGAAGCTGGAGGAGGCCTACAGCTTCGTGAAGGACGTGGCCGCCAACGGCCAGAGCGTGCTGTTCGTCGGCACCAAGAAGCAGGCTCAGGAGGCCATCCGTGAGGAAGCTTCCCGGGTCAACATGTTCTATGTCAACTCCCGTTGGCTGGGCGGCATGCTCACCAACTTCAAGACCATGCGTACCCGCGTGGACCGCATGAACCAGCTGAAGAAGATGCAGGAGGACGGCACCTTCGACATGCTGCCCAAGAAGGAAGTTGTCAAGCTGCACCACGAGATGGAGAAGCTGGACAAGTATCTGGGCGGCGTCAAGGAGATGCGCCGTCTGCCCGGCGCCCTGTTCGTTGTGGACCCCCGCAAGGAGCACAACGCTGTCGCCGAGGCCCGCAAGCTGGGCATTCCTGTCGTGGCTATCGTGGACACCAACTGCGATCCCGATGAGGTCGATTATGTCATCCCCGGCAACGATGACGCCATCCGCGCCATCCGCCTGATCTCCTCCGTCATGGCCAACGCCATCACCGAGGGCAAGCAGGGCGAGGAGACCGCCGAGGCCGCCGCTGAGAAGGCCGACGAGGAATAATCCACAAAAGCGCCCGGCACCCCGGGCGCTTTCTGCGATAGACCCAACCAATACAGGAGGTATACTATTATGGCTTTTACCGCTCAGGATGTTAAGAAACTGCGTGAGATGACCAACTGCGGCATGATGGACTGCAAGAAGGCTCTGACCGAGGCCGACGGTGACTTCGACAAGGCCATCGAGTGGCTGCGGGAGAAGGGCAAGGCCGCTTCCGTCAAGAAGGCCGGCAAGGTTGCCGCCGAGGGCGTTTCCTATGCCGCCGTCATCAACGGTGTGGGCGTTGTCATCGAGGTCAACTCCCAGACCGACTTCGTGGCCAAGAACGACATTTTCCAGGCCTTCGTGAAGGATCTGGCTGCCGTTGTGGCTGAGCAGAACCCCGCCGATGTGGAGGCCCTGAAGGCCTGCACCTATCCCGGCACCGACCGCACCGTGGCCGATGTCACCAATGACCGCATCCTCTCCATCGGTGAGAACCTGCAGATCCGCCGGTTCGTCCGCTACACCGAGGGTGTAAACGTCCCCTATATCCACATGAACGGCAAGATCGGCGTGCTGGTGAACCTGGAGGTTTCCGGCATCGACGCCGCCGCTGTGGAGGAGCTGGGCAAGGACCTGGCCATGCAGATCGCCGCTATGAACCCCGGCTATGTCTCCAGCGATGAGATCCCCGCCGAGGTGGTGGAGCAGGAGAAGGCTGTCCAGCTGGCCAAGGCTCTGGAAGAGGGCGCCGCCAACACCAAGATCCCCGCCGAGAAGGCCAAGATGATCGCCGAGAACAAGGTCAAGGGCCGCATGAACAACTTCTTCGCCGAGGTCTGCCTGCTGAACCAGGCCTTCGTCAAGGAGAACAAGGTCACTGTGGGCGACCACGTCAAGGCTGTGGCCAAGGAGCTGGGCGGCACCATCGTCGTCAAGGCTTTCACCCGCTTCGAGACCGGCGAGGGCATCGAGAAGCAGGAAGAGGATTACGCCGCCGAGGTCGCCAGCCTGGCCGGCATGACCAAGTAAGTTTCCCTTACAAACGCATCACTACTACGCAAACTAACGCATCATCAGGCAGAGCGCGCTTCGGCGCGCTCTGCTTTTTTGCGTTGTTATAAACAAAAGGGAATATAACATATCCGAGTTTGGCTATTTGACACCACAAAAATGATTTGATACTATAAAGTCAAAGATTGTTCTTTGAAACGAAAGGGCAATCAAACAGCAACGGAAACACCGACACAAAGGAGGATGCGTTATGAGCAAACCGCTGGCTGATTATGTAAAGCTACCTGAGTTTGACGAGTACAAAGAGTGGTTCAAGGATTTTGCGGACCTGTATCGGGAGGATGGAATCTGCCAGGTCACCTGGAAGACCAACGACGGCCCCATGCACCATTCCGGCATGTCCC
>CABRZO010000222.1 GCA_902475455.1 uncultured Eubacteriales bacterium | reverse complement strand
CCCCCCCGGCTGCTGCCCTGCCTGATGGAGGATCTCAGCCAGGTGATGGCGGACCCCAGGGGTACTGGCCAGCAGGAGCTCTGCGTGGAGCTGAAGCCCTCCATTCGCCGGTATCTGGAGGGCCCCCCCACCCCCCAGCCCCAGCCCCAGCCGGAGCCTCCGGCGGATCTGGCTCAGGATCGGGACAAGATTCTGGCGCTGCTGATCCAGCGCTTCGGGCCCGGCACTGTGCGGCCCATGGCGGCGGTCTTTTTGCAGTTGAACCAGGAGGGGCTGGGGGCCAAGCGCTACGGCCTCAAGGGGGTGGAGATGCTGGAACGGTTGGGGCTGCGGTATGAAAAGGTGGCCTCTCCGGAGCACCCCGGCAACACGGATTACGTAGTCACCATCCCCATGTCGGCGGAGGTACAGCCCGGCGACGTCCAGTCCCCGGAGGCCCAGCCCCAGGCCGGGGCCCCGACGGACCGGCAGGAGGCCCCGACCCCTGGAAATCAGGTGGTCTCCGGCCCCACCCCGCCCCCCAGCCGGTGGCAGGATCAGGTGTTTTTTCATCTCAAGACCCAGGCCATTCTGGCGGGCTTTCTGGGGGCGGAGGCCCTGGACCAGCAGCAGCTGGCCCAGATCGGCCGGGATTACGACCAGGCCCTGGCCCAGGGACTGGTCCGCTGGGTGGCAAACAAGGAGTGCTATTCCTTCCCCCTGTCCCTGGTGACCCGGGACGGCCGGGCCACCTTCATGTCCATCAAGGCCAACGATTTCCCGGGAGGCGCCCCCTGGCGGGTGAATTTTGTGGGCTTTGAGCGGGTGGAGCCCCCAATTCGGCAGCCTCAGCCTGAGGCGGCCCCGGTGTTCCGGCCTGTTGCCGTCCCTGAGCCGGTTTCCCAGCCCCTGGCCCCGGAGGGGGCGGATGTGGAGGCCACCGCCGAGGAGATCACCGGCCCCATCTTTGACCGGCTCTCGGACCGGGATAAACTGGAAATTTATAATCTGCTGCTCCCCCTGAGCCCCGTGGGGAGCCCCATGCTGCTGAACACCGCCGGCACCGTTTTGGCGGGCCACGGCATCACCCCCCAGCGATTCGGCTACGCCCGGATGCTGCAGCTGGTCAGCGATATGCCCGAGTATCTGAGCATCTCCTCCGCCCAGCCCCGGGCCGACGCCCCCTTGGTCTACTCCATCACCCTGCTGCCCCGGTCCCAGGCCGGCAGAACCCCGGTGCAGGACCAGGCCAACGGGACGGAGCCCCCTTTCGCCATGACCGAGCGCACCATCGCCTTCCCCGCCTCCCAGCAGGGGTTCCTGTCCCGGTTCCTCAACGACCCGGAGGGGGTGGAGAAGCTCACCGAGGAACAGATCACCGAGTTCCAGACCAGCTACGACACCGCTGTCTCCCACGGCACTCTGGTCTATGACCCGGCCTATCAGTGCTATAAATTTCCCCTGTCCCTGGTGGCCCAGGACGGCCGGGCCCTGATGGCCACCATCAAGCGCTCCGACCGGCCGGTGCCTCCCGCCTGGTACGTCAGCTTTATTGAAAAGCGGGCGGATCCGGGGGTGCGGCCCGGGGACAAACTGAAGCAGTTCGCCCACCTGGGCAACATTCAGGAGTTTTTGGCCTCCCTGGCCAGCCACGCCGAGGCGGAGAAGTGGAGTTTTTATGATGATCCCCAGGATTACTCCATCCTGTGGAACTACATCTCCTACACCTTCTACCGGCTGGACTTTGAGGGCAAGGTTTACATGGACCCCAACGGCACCTTTGCCGCCTTTAACACCGGCCTGCTGAGCCGCCGGTTCGGGGAGGATTTGCTGGCCTATTTCGAGCCCTACACCGGACCCGGGGGCATGAAGTGGAAGTTTGTCTGCTTCTGCTCCGGCACCAACGAGGCCAAGACCGGCCTGGAGCGCAAGGCGGTCACCCTGCTGGCCCCCCTGAGCCTGGAGCTGCCCCAGTACTTCTCCAACCTCTACGACACCATGTTTGACCCCAACTCCAAGCTGGAGAGCAATTTCATGCACATCATCCGGGACAATTTGGCCCGATTCCCCCTGAACTGGCTCCACAAGCAGTGCGACGACCACCAGCGCACCAAGGTGATGCTGGGGGAGATCGAGGAGGAGCGGACAAAGTGCCGGGAGCTCCGGAAGCTCTTCGGAGATCAGGCCCCAGAGGTGGCCCAGTCCCGCCGGCGGCAGAAGGAGCTGTTTCATCAGCTGGGAGAGGCCGTCACCGACGAGAGCGACGACGCCATGTGCGATCTGCTGATGGATATGAAGGACCTCTTTGAGGGGGCCGTGGGCCGCACCATGGACCGTTGCCGCCGGAACTTCAAGCTGGCAGTGCCCTGCTACTTCCCCACCCGGAACGTCATGAGCATGCTGCTGCCCATCTCCTTCTCCCGGGCCAAGAACGGGGCCCCCTGCATGGCCCTGGTGGCGGAGCGCCAGAAAAACGGCATCTATCTGGGCCGGACGGTGCTCACCATGCGGATGGCCTACAACGATGCCCGGCTGCTGTGCCGTCCCACCAGCGAGTGGCTGGACACCTCCGCAAGCCTGGACGAGACCGGGCTGGACGACAACCTGGAGGATTGAGCCCACAGGCAAAACGGGGTGTGTTTCACGTGAAACACACCCCGTTTTTTACTCCCCGTTATGCAAAGAAAACCCCATGTTTCACGTGAAACAGGGGCGGTTTCCCTTGCAATATCAGGGGTACTATTCTATAATATAAGATGTATCTTTATGAGCCAGGGAGGAAAATGGGCATGGCAGCAAGGCGCATCGTAGTGGCAAACCAAAAGGGCGGCGTGGGCAAAACCACCACTGCCGTCAACCTGACCGCCGCCCTCCGGGAGGCGGGCCAACGGGTGCTGCTGGTGGACTTTGACCCCCAGGGCAACGCCACCTCCGGGCTGGGGGTGGACAAAAATGCCTCCCCCGGGGTCTACGATGTGCTGATTGGGGAAGCCCCCTGTGAAAAGGCCATTGTGTCCACGGATTACGGCGACGTGCTCCCCTCCAACAAGGCTTTGGCCGGGGCGGGCATTGAGCTGGTGGGCATGGACCGCCGGGAATATCTGCTCTCCGATGCCCTGGATACAGTGGAGGACCGATATGATTTTATTCTCATTGACTGCCCCCCTTCCCTGGAGCTGCTCACCCTTAACGGCATTGTGGCGGCCCGGAGTGTGCTGATCCCGGTCCAATGCGAGTATTATGCCCTGGAGGGCCTCAGCGATCTGATGAGCACCCTGCGGCTGGTGAAGCGGCGGCTCAACCCGGACATTGGTGTGGAGGGCGTGCTGCTGACCATGTACAACGGCCGCACCAACCTGTCCATGCAGGTGGCGGAGGAGGTCAAGCGGTTTTTCAAGGGCAAGGTTTACGCCACGGTGATTCCCCGGAACACCCGGCTGGCGGAGGCCCCCAGCCACGGC
>CABRZO010000221.1 GCA_902475455.1 uncultured Eubacteriales bacterium | reverse complement strand
CGTCGGCGCTGCAGACCACGGCGTAGCCCTGCTCATGGGCCTCCCGTTCCAGGGTCAGATATTCTTCGCAGGTCATGCTTTGACCTCCTCAGGCCGCTCCAGGGTGAACCGGCCCAGCTTGCAGGAGCGGTACTCCTCCAGCAGCACCCGGCTCATCCGCTCCAGGTCCACTTCACCGCCGGAGATCAGGAAGCCCCGCTTCCGGCCGGCAGCCTCCAGCAGCTCCCAGCCCTGAGCCCCCTCCGGCAGCTCGATTTTATACCGGGTCCGGATGGCCTCGGGGTACTCCCGGGCCAGCAGGGCCATTAAATTGCTGGCCAGCTCCTCCAGATCCATGATCTCGTCCTTGACGGCCCCGGTATAGGCCAGATTCAGGCCGATGGACTGGTCCTCGAATTTGGGCCACAGAATGCCCGGGGTGTCCAGCAGCTCCAGGCCACTGTCCACCCCCACCCACTGCTTGCCCCGGGTGACGCCGGGCCGGTTCTGGGCGGCGGCAGATTTGCGCCGGGCCACCTTATTGATAAAGGTAGATTTGCCCACATTGGGGACTCCCACCACCATGGCCCGGACCTGGCGGCCCACCTGGCCCTTGGCGGCCCAGGCAGCGATCTGGTCCTTCAGCAGAGCCCGCACTGTGGGGGCGAACTGGTTGACCCCCTTGCCGGAGTTGGCGTCGGTCTCCAGCACCGCATAGCCCTTGGATTTGAAGTAGGCGCTCCAGGCCTTGTTGCCCGCCGGGTCCGCCTGGTCCGCCCGGTTCAAGATGATGAGCCGGGGTTTGGAGCCCACCAGAGTGTCAATATCCGGGTTGCGGCTGGAGATGGGAATGCGGGCGTCTACAATCTCCGCCACCACGTCCACCATCTTCAGGTTTTCCGCGATCATGCGCCGGGTTTTGGCCATATGGCCGGGATACCACTGCACGTTCATGGGTTCTGGTCACCTACCCTTTCTCAGTTTATTGAATCAAAAAACGCAAAAAGGAGCGGTTGCCCGCTCCCATTTTTGCATTGAGGAATTACAGCTTCTCCTGGACCTTGGCTGCCTTACCCACACGGCCGCGCAGATAGTACAGCTTGGCACGGCGGACCTTACCCTTGCGGACAGTCTCAACCTTGACCACGTTGGGGGAGTTCACGGGGAACACCTTCTCCACGCCCACGCCGTAGGAAATACGACGGACGGTGAAGGTCTCACCCACGCCGCCATGCTTCTTGGCAATAACGGTGCCTTCGAAGACCTGGATACGCTCCTTGGAACCTTCCTTGATCTTGATGTGCACACGGACGGTGCTACCGATCTCGATCTCGGGACGCTCGCTCTTGACGTTCTGAGCGTCAAGGACATCAATCAGATTGCTCATTGAGTTTTCCTCCTGTTTTATAGGCGTTCATGCGGCTTACTTCTAAAAAAGCGCAGAGGACCACCCTTTATTAACCATGGCATTATACCATGGCCAAACAGGGATTGCAAGGATTTTCAGCGAAAAATCTCAAAATTTCCGTTCAGCACTTCCCGGCGCTCATACTCCACAAAATCCGGCTGGAACAGCGGGCAATGCTGCCGCGCGGTGGTGATCAGCAGCTCCGGGTTGAGGCCGGGGTTTTGGGCCGCCAGCACAGCGTGGAGCACCAGCTTGTCTCCCTCCCGTTCCAGGTTCAGGGAATGAATCAGCGGGATCAGATCCACCTCGGTGAAGCCTTTTTTCGCCTTCTTGGAGGGTTTCTGGATCACCAGGCTGTCGGTATTGTAGAGGGACAGGAACTCCTCCTCCACCCCGTCAGGGATGCCTTGATCGAAGGTGAGTCGGCAGACCCAGTCCAGCCAGCCGATCTGGCGTACCGGCACCTGGGATTCGTAGCACTCCAGTACCTCAATCCCCTCCGGCAGTACCGCATTGATGCGGCCGGGCACCTCGGCAAGGGGGATGTCGTCCAGCAGTTCAAACTCCAGGATCTCGCAGCGGCTGGAATAGCCCAGAGACAGAGGCAGAGCGATGGAGACAAAGGTGTGTTGATTGAAGCCCTCGGTCTGCTTGGCGTTTAAGCCCGCCCGGAGAAAAGCCCGTGGGAAGGTACGCATCAGGTCCAGGTGGGAGATATAGCAGGCCCGGCCGGTCTTGGCGAAGAGCAGCCGATGTTTATGCATATGTGCCATAATTTACGCCTCTCCCCTTTCCCGACGGGTGCGTTCCTCGTCGCATTTGCCGCACGCCAGCAGCTTGTCGGCCCCGCAGCCCATGCACTGCACCCGGCAGTCCGGGGTGATGACGCTCTTATAGGCCTGGTTGCGCTCCCGCCAGAAGTAGGCAGGCCGGACTCCCACGGAGATGTGGTTCCAGGGGAGCACCTCCTCATAGCTGCGCTCCCGGGTAGCGTAGAAGTCCGGGTCCACGCCGCAGGTTTCAAAGGCCTTCAGCCAGCGCTCCAGGTTGAAATACTCGCTCCAGGAATCAAACTTGGCCCCGTTGCGCCAGGCCTCCTCGATGACCTTGCCCAGCCGCCGGTCACCCCGGGCGAACACCGCCTCCAGATAGGAGGTGTCCGGGTCGTGCCAGTTATAGATGATGGACTTGTTGGTGATGGCGCTGCGCAGCAGCTGCACCCGGCGCTGGTACTCCTCCATGGAGATCTGGGCCTCCCACTGGAAGGGGGTAAAGGGCTTGGGCACAAAGAAGCTGGTGGACACGGTGATCCGGATGCCCCGGGCCCGGCTGGTGGCGTACTGGCGCCAGCACTGATAGACCTTGTTGGCCAGGTCTGCGATGCCCAGCACGTCCTCATCGGTCTCTGTGGGCAGACCCAGCATGAAGTAGAGCTTCACCGCGTTGCAGCCGCCTTCAAAGACGGTGCGGCAGGATTTCAGCAGATCCTCCTCGGTGACGTTCTTATTGATGGCGTCCCGCAAACGCTGGGTGCCCGCCTCCGGGGCAAAGGTGATGCTGCTCTTCCGGGCCCGCTGGAGCTTTTCCATGATGGACATGGAGAAGCCGTCGGCCCGCAGAGAGGGCAGATTCAGGTTGATATTCCGAGGGGTACAGTAATCCAGCAGACCATCGCACAGCCCCTCCAGCTGCCGGTAGTCGCTGGAGGACAGGGATGACAGGGTCATCTCCTGGTAGCCGGACTGCTGGCAGGACTCAATCCCCTGCTGGATCAGCAGATCCAGGCTCTTGGGCCGCACAGGCCGGTAACAGAAGCCCGCCTGACAGAACCGGCAGCCCCGGATGCAGCCCCGGAACAGCTCCAGCATCACCCGGTCATGGACAATCTCCGTGGAGGGGATGATGGTATCCGTGGGGAAATAGGACTTGTCCAGGTCCTGGACAATCCGCTTGGTGATGGTGACGGGAGCTCCATCCTTGGGGGTGATGGCGGCCACGGTGCCGTCGGAGTTGTAGGTCACCTCATAGAGGGAGGGCACATAGAGGCCCGGGATCTGAGCGGCTCGGCGGAGG
>CABRZO010000220.1 GCA_902475455.1 uncultured Eubacteriales bacterium | reverse complement strand
TCATCGCCCGGGTGATGGGGGTGTCCACCGGTGTCATGCCTCCTCCAATTGGTTGATCTCCGCCCGCCAGGCCTGCCGCTGGGCGATGACCTCGGCGTACTCCTCGCTGGTTGCTGCCCCCTCGGCGATCTTGATCACCGTGTAGTCGGTGGCCCGCAGCAGCTCCTTGAGCCGGGCGACACGCTCAGCCACCCGCTGCTGCTCCGGCAGGGCCACATAGCGCTGGATGGTCTCGTAGTCCTCCTCCGCCCAGGCAAATTTGCTCACATCGTCGATGGGGGCGGCCTCGGGCCGGATCACGGTCTCCGCCGCCAGAAAGCCCGCCGTCAGGTCACACTGGTCCAGGGTGATCTCGTTGCCCTGTTTATCCAAGATCCGCATCACTTCCACCTCCCCAACACATGAACGGAAACATGGTATACCGAGCTGGTACCAACATCTTTATCCGGAGCATAGACCGCCACCACCACGGTAGAATTGCCCACTGGCCAGGCGCGGGTGTTCCACTTCCAGGCCGGTACACTGTCGTGGTTATAGTCAGAAAGGCCGGTCAACAGTCCGGTAAAGGAGGTAAAGTTAAAGGGCAGCGCATACTGATCGTAGGCCACATAGGTGGCCTTTTTGGTGGCATTAAGTCGGGCCCAGCACTCGGCTACACCGCTGTTCCATTTTCGATAGGTCCAGGAGCCGCTTGTGCCTTTGGCTGTGATGTACTCATCGGCTTGAGTGGCGCATCTCCAGCCGGACCAGGAGCTACCGGCATACTTGTTATACCAACTCCGGCCGGGGGATGGCAGAGTCTCAATCAGTTCCACCAGGACCCTGTTTTTGCCATCAGAATATACATGCCGAACGGCGTAAAACTGCCCGCTAGACACAGGGCAATTAACCAGATCTCCGGATGCGGCATTCTCAGTACCAACCCATCCGGATTTCATATAGGCATAACCAAAGTCTGCACCTGTGTTGATCAACAGACAATCCGATATCTGGTTAGATTTCCCTTTTGGGGGAGTAAATGCGGACCAATAATCAAAGGTGGGTCCGCTTGCAGAGCCATCAACCTGCAAGTTGCCCCTGATTCTAACCCCCCAATCCACATCCATCAGTTTAGTCTGCTCAGAGGTCTTTCCGATGCCCAGTCCGTCGCCGCTTGCCAGCAGATCCAGAAGTACCTCCGCTGAGGGCAGAGTGACCGTCATTGTGGTACTGCCAAAGTAGTCCATTACGGTCAGGCGGATGTCCCACTGATAGTCAGACAGCATTTCCTGGTCCGGGTATACGGTGGTGCTGACGGCATAGGCGCTGTTGGTCAGCAGGCTGGACCAGGAGGAGGCCGTGCTCCGCTTGTACTCCATCTTCGCCGAGGCGTTATTTTTGCTGTTGACGCTGGCGATCGTGTAGGCGTAGGTAATCCCCACATAGTCCCCGCTGTCATCCGCTGCCCCGTCGGCGGTACAACGCCAGACGCTGAGGGCCGTGATGGCCGGCTTGGCGTAGGGCTGCACACTGATGGTGATGGACTTGCTGGCGGTGCGGCCCCGGGAGTCGGTCACCTTGGCCGTGATGGTCTGGCTGCCGGATTTGCTGGGAGCACTGGTGGTGACGCTGGTGCCGGAGTAGGTTTTGCCGTCAAAACTGATGACGCAGCTCTTGATGGTGCTGCCATAGCTGCCGGCGGCGGAGGTGGTCACCTTGAGTGTGGACTTGCCCTGCACATAGGCGCCAAACTTGGCCGCCAGCCCACTGGTGGCCTCGGCGGCGGACACCGAACTGATGGAGGGTGCCACACTTGCCGGCACCGTAAGGGTGGCGGTGTAGTTGGTCTGCCCTACTTTTACCCCGGTACCCCAGGTGTACAGCGTAAATGTGATGACCCCGGACGTGGCGTTAGGGATTTGGCTGGCCAGCGACAGCGGCGGCGTCCAGGTGTGGCTGCCGGCGTCGACATAGGAGAGAATGGTTCCGGAGGCGCTGCCGAAGGAATAGGTCAGCGAGTGGGTAAAGGCGCTGGAGGCCGCCGTGATCTTGAGGGTCAGCGGGCTGCCCATGGCTCCCCCACTGATGACCAGAGAGGATTGCCGGGGGATGGTGGTCAGTGACTCCGAGGCAGAAAGACTGCCTGCAATCTTGCCACTGATAGAGGCGCTCAGATTGACCGTCTTGGTGCCGTCTGCGTTGTGGGGGATCACGGTGGTGCCGGACAGCACGGTGGTGTCCCCACCGGCCTCCACCCGCACCTGGCCGGAATCGCTGTATGCGTTGCCGTTGATGGTGACGCCATAGGAGCAGTTGCCCCAGGTGGCGGAGGTGGACGCGCTGGATTTTTTGACGTGGAGGGACCAACTGAGGGTTGTAGTGTTGCCGGCCACGTCCTGGCTGGCAACAGAGGTCCGCAGCAGCAGGGTGATGTACTGGTTGCTGGAGCATTGAGCCTGATAATCCGCCATACTTAATCACCTACCAATACTAAACTCAGGTTGCCGCTTCTGCGGGGAATCCAGGCGAATTTTCCGATTCGCAGGCTGTTCAAAAATGTGGCATCGGTGATGGTTAGCTGCTTGTTGGTGATCCAGGCCACTTCCAGACCACCGTCCAAAAAGCTGATCCGGTCGTTGTCCACTTTCAGGGTAATTTCGTTGCCCTCCTCACCGATGACCAAGCCGTCGGAAGTAAATTTGAAATACTTGCTGAGCTCGGCGTACTGGGCCTGCAGATCGCCGTTGACATCCTCAATCCGCTCTAAGGTGCTGGTAAACCTCAGCTCGATCTCTTCCGCCATGACAGAGAGCTGGCTGCTTACGGTTTCCTTGAGGCTCTCCAGGTCACTGGTGGTGGCATACTCTGCCAGGGCTGCCAGGATGATCTCCTGGCTGTCCTTGACCACCTGGGTGATCTGCTCGCTGGTGGACGTAGCGACACCATTGGCAGTGTCAATGGCCTCCTGGGCATTGCTGTTGGCACCGTTGAGGGCCTGGGCAAGCACAGGGGTGGTAACTGCGGTGCTGCCGTCATCCCAGGTGATATAAGACCGAGTCCAGATGTAGTGATCCGGCTGCCACTCTGGCTGCATTGTGCTCCAGCTGCCGCCAGCCTGGGTGGTGGCGGAGGTGGAGAGATAGTACTGCTCCACGATGGACTGAATACCTACGCCGTCCTGTCCGTCGGCACCCGCCGGACCGGTGGCACCTGTGTCACCCTTCTCACCCTGGGGACCCTGATCTCCGGTGTCACCCTTCTCGCCCTGAGGGCCCTGGGCGCCGGTATCGCCCTTTTCGCCTTGTGGGCCCTGGGCGCCGGTGTCTCCATGGGTGCCGATGATCACAGGTGTGGTAGTGGTTGTGCTGCCGTTGGTGTAGGTGATCTTTTCGTAGTTCCACAGATACCGCTTGCTGGTGGTAGTGGACTGCATCGAAGTAGTCCATCCGCTGGTGGATGTTGTCACCCCGGAGGCCGACGCGCTGGCCAAG
>CABRZO010000219.1 GCA_902475455.1 uncultured Eubacteriales bacterium | reverse complement strand
TGTGGGTGCGGAATCGCATGATCTTGGTGAGCATTCTCCCACTCCAAGATGGACTTAACCAGATTGGCATCGAATTTGCTTTGGAAGAAAAGCGAAACAACTTCATCCGGGAAAGGAATATCAAGAGTCCATTCGTCTGCACACTCACGGATTTTGTATTTTGTGGTCACGCAATGCCTCCTCCTTTGAAATTGGCTTAAACTCGATCACCCACACCCATGGGTTGGCGTCCCAGCCGTAGATGGCCCGGTCTGCAGGCTTTATGGTGCTTTCCCATCCAGCGATAAAGTCGCACTCGTATTTGAAGCCCTCTCGAACCACCTGATTTTCAGGGCCAGGTGGATCTTTGGAGATGTCCCGCAGCCGCTCTACATAAACCCCAGTAACCTGCAAGAAGATTCTGGCGGCCTGCCGAGACATGTGGATGGAAGGATTCCAGCAAATTCTCTCCGGTTCTGGGTAGTCACTCCTGTATACAAAGCATCCTTCGCTGATACTGTCACGATCCTCGTATATGGTTGGAATATCACTGCATATCTCATGATCCCATAACCGGCAATCAATGCACGGAATGAATTGCCAAGTCTCACGAACCCAAAGGACATCTCCAGGACGATACGGTGCGCGATTGTATAGACTGTGGCATGGGATTGGAATGATCCTCTTGATCGTATCGCTCCACCCTGCGCCACCAAACTCCCAAAGAGATCCATTTCTAACTGGCTGCGGCTTCATGACTCTCCTTGTGACGGTCTTGTGACCATCCAAGATTGCTTGCACCATGTCGGTATTGAAAAGGATTGGTTTCATCATGTCCATCACCTCTGCACCACATTCAGAACGTCATTCAGCAGTCGATATGCCTTCCCGATATACCTGCAGTACTCAGCTTCCAGCCGGGCGCCCTGACTGAGCTCCCACCCATCCAGCAGAGCCACAATGTCGGCGCTGTCGATCATGGCCATGCAGATGCGCATATAGTCGGCCTTGGACATTCCCTCCGGCTGAGCCGCAGGATTCAAGACGATGTAGTTTCTGGCCTCCAGTTTGCGCTGGGCCATCTGGAAGATATCCCGGTAATTATGGCGGCCGGTGATTGGGCCGGCAATGTAGACTTTCACGACAGATCCTCCTTGTGCATTTTCTCGGCCTCCCGCATCTCATGCTCATACAGGTATTGGATCTTGATTCCACTGACCCGTTCAGCCTTTTGGCGGAGCTTTTCATAGGCGTACTCCTCACCGTTCTCGGCTATCATCCGTTCCAGTTCCTCAGAATTGGCTTGGAGAGCATCGAAAAACAGTGGCATCCGCTTGGGGCCAATTCCAAAGGCGTCCGCTACAGAGACAGAGCTCAACCACAGCGCCCGCTGGGTGCGGATGTCTGCCTCCAGCTGGATGCTGGTATCTCTGGCGGCTTCCCGGACCGCCTGCTTGAGCATCTGCTTCCTGGCCAACACATCGGCATAGGTTTCACCGGGCCGCTTTTTCGCACGTCGTGCTTTACGGTTCATGCAATCATCACACCTTTCAGCACAGGGAAGGTCTCTCGGAAGGAACTCGTTGGAAGGACAAACCGCACGATCACATACCGCTCCAGCGGATGGATATAGTCCACATAGGCTTTCACTTGGATGGGTTTGACACGCAGGGAACTATCGTCTTTACTCTCCTTTTCGTGCCACCAGGTGCTGGGCAGAAGGCCGGGCAGACGGGCACCGACGGTCAGTTCAATACCGTTGTATCGGATCATATCCCTCACCTCACGCATCCAGCTGGGTTTGCCCGGGCATTTGGTCACCGATCTCCATCAGATGCACCTCGCCATATTCATCCGGGGAAAAGTACAGACAGGTGACGGAAGGCTCTGTGGGAGCAAGGGTGACCTTGCTGCAGGCGTTGACTGCCACCGTGCCCCGGTCGGGGTCCGGCTTGAAGCTGATGGTCAGGGTGATCTTTCGCACAAAGCTGGGATCCGTCCTTTGATTGAGGATGTTTTCCGCCACCCGGGCGGCGTCATAGTCCACCTTCTCCCGGATCTCCCCGGCACACCAGTCCATCACACTGGTTTTGATCATTTCTCTGTCCATGGTTTCTCCTTTCGTTCCACTCATGTATGGCGGTCTCTCTGCTGTCTGTCACATGGCGGCGGGCAAGGCAATGGCTGCTTTGGCACTGCACCCACCACAGGGTGGTCTTGTGATCCATCTGGTGATAGAATAGCTTTCCATGGCCGCCACAGAAGGGGCAGGGCCGCAAAACAGTCTCATTCATGTCCGTCTCCTTCCTCCAGCATCCGGCGCATCCACTCGGCGTTTTTCCGGGCGTTTTTCGGCACCCGTATACCACCGGCGGGAGCTTGAGGCCGGGGGGCTTCGGCAGCGACACCTTGACCACCTTTCCCGCCTCCGCTGCGCAGAAAGTTTGTCAGCAAGCCCCGCCAGTTTTCGATGGGCATCCCGTTTGACACCCACCCGGCACGGCTGTACTGGGTATAAAAGGCTGCGGCTGCCGCCGAAGTGCCACCTTGCTCCAGACAAAATTTCTCTATCTCTGACAACGACGGCGCTGTCCCCGGCAGCGCTCTTGTTGTTTCGTTAGAAACAACATTGTTCTGTTCTGTTAGGTTATGTTCTGTTGTCGGGGGACTTCCCGGGGATGTCCCCATGGATGTCCCCGGGGACACGTCGGGGACAGGAGTGGGACGTTGGGCGGATTTTCGTTCCCGCTGGCGTCTCTTTTTTAGGCGCGCTTTTTCTCGCTGCTCATTCAGCCGGCCGGCATAGAAATACCAGTTGTGCAGCACATATACCTCACCATCCAACTCCAGATAGCCGGCCTTGATCAGAGCTGGAACCACCTCGCCAGCCTTTTTCCCCTGCATATCCAGAGCCACCAGAATGTCCTCGGCGGTGATGCCCTCCAGTCGGCCATCCTTGTCCGCAATCGGAAGCGCCCAGGTCCACAAATCCGCCAACATTCCAATGGCCTCTCTCCTGGAAATTCGGAGCAGACGGGATAGCTGAAGCGTCTGAGGATGTTTCGGCATATCGGTATGCAGTTCCAACCAGTAGGCATCTGACGGCATTATCTCACCTCTTTCGGTGCTGCCTGGACCGTGATGCCGGGCCCCACAACACGCTCCACCAGATCCACAAACCGGCCCTCATTGCTGGAGGCGTCAGAGAGGTGGAGCAGCCACACCTGGCGGCATGCGCTCAGATCCTGCTTTGCAAGGAACATACAGAGGCGGCTGATCTCCATATGGCTGTTGCGTACCCGCTTAACCACGCTGTCCGGCATGCGGGTGTTCCGGGCCAGGATCTCCTCCTCGTAGTTGGCCTCCAAGGCATAGACTCTAACCCCCTTGAACCGATAGGCCAGGTTGACAGTATCGGTGGCGAAGGCCAGCTTGTCCCCGGTGCTGTCCTGGATCAGAAAGCCCACCGGCTCGGCGGCGTCATGAAAGGACAGCACCG
>CABRZO010000218.1 GCA_902475455.1 uncultured Eubacteriales bacterium | reverse complement strand
GGATCTACATCGACAAGCGTCAGGCCTAGAATATCATTGAGCAGTTCAATATTTTCAGGCTCTGCAATCCATTTAGAAAAATCGTATTGCTCGTGTTTCCACAACTGGCGCACAGGCACTTCTTTCAGTCTACCTACCTGCATCAATGCCCCTCCTTGAAGCAATTCATTCACTCTAACCTCAGGCGACAATATGATCCGTCCACATCTCGCACTGGCTCATCACCGTTTTCACGGCATCTTCCATTCCCTCTGGAGGATATTCATGCCGCCTCAGCAGCCGTTTGACCAGCCGCCGCATACCGGCTCGGGCGCTCTCTTTTTTCTGCCAGTCAATGGTGCGGTTTTTCCGCAGTAGGTCGGTCAGCTCCCTGGTAATGGCAATCAACTCGTCATGCTCATAGAAATCCTTAATGGCCTGAGGCTTGGTCAAGGCATCATAGAAAGCCAGTTCCTCAGCGGTGAGTCCCAGCTTTTCTCCCTCCGCATTGGCTGCGGCAATATCCTTGGCCAGTTTCAAAAGCTCCTGGATAACCTCTTCATTGGTCAGCATCCCGTTGAGATACCGGTTCATGGCCCCCTGAATGATCTCAGAGAACTTTTCCGATTTCACCACATTGGTACGCCGGTAAACTGAGACCTGTTCTGCGATTAGTTTTTTCAGCAGCTCCACCGCCAGGTTTTTCTCCTTCATCCGGGAGATCTCCTCCAAAAACTTAGGATCAAACAGGGAAAACTCCGTCTGAACATCGGAAAACAGGTTGATGACCCCTTCGCTCTGGATGCTGTGCTTGAGCAACTCGTTGATGCGGTCGTTCACATCCTTCAGGGAATGCTTTTTGCCCTGTCCGCCCATAGTGAGTCGGACAATCACAGTCCGCACCGCTTCAAAGAAGGACGCTTCCTGCCGCTGGCGGGGCTCTGCCATGCTGCCGCAAAGGGACAGCGCCTGCCGCAGCAGCAACGCCTCCTTGATGTACACCGAATAGGTCTGCTCCTGTTCCGGCAAATTATGCTCCTGGGGCCGCTTGCCCAGCAGGAAGTTTGCGGCGCCGGTGATCGCCTTGGCCTTGGCCAGATCGTCCCTGCCGAAGAAGGCGCTGTAGTCGAACCCATGGAACAGATCCCGGCAGACCTCCAGTTTCTCCAGGAACTTGGGATAGGCCGCCTTGCTGATGTCAGGATCGCCGTAGTTCTGCTTGTCCCGCACCGTGTAGTCATTCATGGCCTGCTTCAGGGCGGAGGCAATGCCCACATAGTCCACCACCAGCCCGCCTTCCTTGTCCCGGAATACCCGGTTGACCCGGGCGATGGCCTGCATCAGGTTGTGGCCGGCCATGGGCTTGTACACATACATGGTGGCCAGAGAGGGCACGTCAAATCCCGTCAGCCACATGTCCACCACAATGGCAATCTTCAGCGGGGAGTCGTTGTCCTTGAACTTCCGGGCCAGTTCCTCCTTATAGGCCTTGTTGCCGATGATTTTACGCCATTCCTCCGGGTCATTGTTGCCCTGGGTCATGACCACGGCCACCTTTTCCGTCCAGTCCGGCCGCAGTTCCAGAATCCGCCGGTAGATCTTCATGGCAATAGGACGGGAGTATGCCACAATCATAGCCTTGCCGGTGAGCAAGTCGGCCCGATAATGCTCGTAGTGGTCCAGAATGTCGTCCACCAGGGAGGCGATGGTCTGATCCGCCCCCAGAATGGCCTCCATCCGGCCCAGTTCTTTTTTGCTCTTCTCGATGACCTCCGGGTCGGCATTCTGGGCCATCAGGTCATATTCTGCGTCGATGAGCTGGAGTGTGGCCTGGTCCAGTTTCAGATGAATGACCCGGCTCTCATAGTACACAGGCCGGGTGGCCCCATCCTCCACCGCCTGGGTCATGTCGTAAATGTCGATGTAGTCGCCAAAGACCTCCCGGGTGCTGCGGTCCTTGGAGGAAATGGGGGTGCCGGTGAAGCCGATGTAGGTGGCATTGGGCAGGCTGTCCCGGATGATCCGGGCGGTGCCGATGCTGGTTTTGACCTCCAGCTCCCCGTTCTCCTTCCGCCGGGTGACCACTTTCTCGGTCAGTCCGTACTGGCCCCGGTGGGCCTCATCCGCCATAACCACAATGTTCCGGCGCTCCGACAGGGGCTCGCCGCTCTCCTCGAACTTCTGCATAGTGGTAAAGATGATGCCGTTGGCCTGGCGGCCCGCCAGCAACTCTTTCAGGTGCTGCCGGCTCTGGGCGTGCTGGGGCGTCTGCCGCAGGAAATCCCGGCACCGGGAGAACTGGCCGAAGAGCTGATCGTCCAGATCGTTCCGGTCGGTGATGACCACAATGGTGGGGCTCTCCAGGGCCTGCTGGAGATAATGGGCATAAAAGACCATGGACAGGGACTTGCCGCTGCCCTGGGTGTGCCAGAACACGCCACCCTTGCCGTCGGTGACGGTGGCGTGCTGGGTGGACTCGATGGCCTTTTTTACTGCGAAATACTGGTGATAGCCCGCCAGAATTTTAAAGGTGTTGGCCCCATCCACATTGAAGCAGATGAAGTTTTTCAGGATGTCCAAAAAACGGTTTTTCTCAAAAATACCCTCGAAGAAGGTGTCAAACTGGGCGCACTGGGTGTTCTCATAGCTGCCGTCCTTGGTCTTCCACTCCATGAACCGGTCCTCGCCGGAGGTGATGGTGCCCGCCTTGGAGGTGGTCATGTCGCTCATGACACAGAGGGCGTTATAGCAGAACAGCAAGGGGATCTCGTACATGTAGTTGCGCAGCTGCCGGTAAGCGGCAGAGGCGTCGGTCTCCTCCCGGGAGGGGGATTTCAGCTCCACCACCACCAGGGGCAGGCCGTTGACAAACACCACCACATCCGGCCGCTTTTCGCTGTTTTCCAATACCGTCCACTGGTTGATGACGGTGAAGCGGTTGTTGCCTGGGGTCTTGTAGTCCACCAAATAGACCAGGCTGGAGCGCTCCTCACCCTCCACCAGAAATTTGACCGGCACGCCGTTTTGCAGGTAGTCCATGAATACCATGTTCTTCTGGAGCAGAGAGCCCGACTCAAAGTGTCTGAGCTTGTACAGGGCCTCCTCCAGAGCCGACTGGGGCAGGGTGGGATTGACGGCCCGGAGGGCGGGCAGCAGCTCCGCCTCATACAGAGGGGAGCGGTAGTCCCGCTCAATGTCCGGCCCGTAGGCATAGCCATAGCCCAGCTCCTGGGTGAAGAGCTGTATTACGGCGTTTTCATAGTTGGATTCGGTGAAGGGCATGGTGGGTCACCTCAAAATCATTAGATATTTGAAATTGTCATAGAGTCCCAGATCTCATTTACGTATTTTCCAAATTCTTTCATTGCACAAATATAATCCTGCCGTTTTTTTTCGATATCCTTTCGGTCTAAAATAGCTGCCAGATACGATGATAAAGCGTTATAGAGTTTTGTAACATCTTTTTCTTGAATTCCTGGGAACAAAAATCCCATCTGATGAAGCAGATATTCAAAATGATTTACTTTA
>CABRZO010000217.1 GCA_902475455.1 uncultured Eubacteriales bacterium | reverse complement strand
TTTTAGATTTTCAACTATTTCAACACAAATTCTGTGAAATATGTCTTACCTCTCTAAACTCAACACATTGCGTAAGGGGTAAGTAGTGGGGTCAAAAAACACCCCCTCCAGCCAAAGCCGGAGGGGGAATTATCATTGTATAGATTAGTCCAGCAGGGCCTCCCAGGTGTTCTTGCCGACGATTTCATCGGCAGTGAGCCCGTGCCCCTCTTGGAAGGCCTTCACGGCATCGGCACAGCCGGAGCCGAAAATTCCATCAAAGCCCTTAGGGTCGTAGCCCCTGCAGTAAAGCACCCCCTGGATGATCCGGGTCAGGTTGCCGCTGGCCCCCTGCTTGACATTGACGCAGGCGGCCTTGGTCTTGCTGCCCCAGATACCGTCCACGGTCAGGCCCTTGCCGAACTGGGCATTGAGCTCAGTCTGAAGCGCCGCAGTGGCGGCCTTCCGGGTCTTGGGGCCCCAAAGCCCGTCCACCGTCAGACCGGCGGAGTAACCGGCGTTGAGCCATCTCTGGAACAGGGCCGGGCCGGTATCGGATTCGGGGGCGGGATCGGGATCGGGAGTTGCACCGCCGGGGGTATATACCGCCGTACCGGTGGAGTCAAAGACGCTGTAACCGGGGTTGGCGTCCGCCAGCGTCTTGGCGTTGTCCAGCACGGAGAAGGCTCCCAGCTGGGAAGACGCATCGTCCCAGCTCTTGCGAACCCGGTAGAGGACGGCGCTCTTGCCAGCGGACACTGTGCCACCATTCAGCACCGCCTGCACGTCCGCCCGGAAGGTATCCATGTTCTTTCCGAACAGGGGGAACCAGTCGGTAGTGTCGGCGTGGTTGCTGGCATAGCCCCTGGCATGGGCCTCAGAATGATCTACGATGGTGTCAACGCTGAGGCCGTAGGTGCGGCACAGATCGGCGCACAGCTCCACCGCCTGGGTATAGCACTGCTCAAACCAGGCCTGGTCGCTCCGGTCATCCTGGCAGATCTCAAACTGAATATGGGTGTTGTTGTAGCTGCCCTTGCTGCCGGAACCGCAGCCCCAGCAGCGCATGCTCCAGGGCAAGGTCTGGGCTACACCGAAGCTGCCGTCGGGCAGGGTGCCGATGAAGGCATGGACGCATTTTTCCACACCGGACTTGTTCCAGCTGGTGAGATAGGCGGACACCTTCCGCTGATTGGTGGCGGTATCATGAACCACAATGCCGGCAGGAGTGATCTGCCGTCCGGACTTGTAACAGTCGTTGCTGGTCAGAAAATGCTGCTGAAGATTCATATGTCATCACTCCTTTTTCGGGACGCTGTAATCCAGCGCCTGGGTGCTGTCGCTGACGCCATCGGTGGTGGGGTCCACCACAATGCCCAGCAGGCAGAGCAAATTGATGACCATTCCGGCCACCTCAATGGCCTGGTTCTCGCTGATACCAGGAGTAACGCCGCAAAAGCCCAACACCTGATAGACCAGGGCAATCATGGCCAGAATGATGGCGGTCAGGCTTGCTTTGTTCTGAAATCGCAATTTCCAGTTGATTCTCATAAGTACCTCCTTTTTATGTCAGTCCAAACTGGGAAGCCAGATAACCCATCAGAATGCCGATGGCGGCAGTGGCAACATATCCGACAACCTTACGCCACAGCTCTCCGTCCCGGCCCTCCAGGGTCTCCAGACGCTTACCCTGCCGTTGCTGCTCGTCGGCCATACGCTTGACCGACTCTGCCAGGCTGGCCACGGAAGCAGTCAGACTATTCAGATCTTCAAACCGCTCCTCCAGCTCATTGAGCCGGTGATTCTGTCGCTTGTGCTCGTCCTCCATCCGGCGGACAAACTCCAGGTGTTCAGCCCTGGAAATCGGTGTGTCCATCGGTATCCTCCTCCAACTTGTTAATCTCGTCTCTCCAGGCCTGCCGCTGGGCAATTACCTCGGCGTACTCCTCAATCGCTGCTGCCCCCTCGGCAATTTTAATGACGGTGTAATCGGTGTTCCGCAGCAGTTCCTTGAGCCGGGCGACACGCTCAGCCACCCGCTGTTGCTCCGGCAGGGCCACATAGCGTTGGATGGTCTCATAATCTTCGTCAGCCCAGGCAAACTTGGTCACATCGTCGATGGGGTCGGCCTCGGGCCGGATCACGGTCTCTTCCGTCAAAAAACCCACCGTCAGGTCGCATTGGTCCAGGGTGATCTCGTTGCCCTGTTCATCTAAAATTCTCATACTTGCCACCCCTTTACATGCACATAAACGTGGAATACGTTCCCTTCGGAAATCCCCTTGCCGGGGGAGAATACAGAGGCCAGTACGGCGCTGTTGCCCACCGCCGCCCCTCTGGTGTTGAGGTCCCAGGTTGCTTGCCCGTCGAAATTGTAATCTGCCAGGCCGGTGGTGATGGCGGTAATGCCCAGGTTGAAGGGGAGGGCTTCCTGCTTATAGCAGACATAGGTGGCCATCCGGGGGCAGGAGATCAAACCCCAGCACTCCGCCATTCCGCTGCGATATTTGCAATAACCCCAGATTCCGCTGGTGCCCTGGGCTACCACATGGTCCGCTATGATAGCTCCACGGGAATAGAGATCGCCGTCGGCATAGAAATTTCCGCTGGTGTCCACAGAAATCTGTTTATAGTCCGTGTCATCGTTTGTCATGGTGTACAGCCGGAAATTTCCGTTGTAGGAATCCATCTCCCAATGGCGGTTATACTGGTCCGGCGATCCGATCCGGATATTTCCGCCCTCTCCGTCGGTCCGGAGCTGAAGATTTTGACCGACCTGCAATAACCCGTTAATAGCTGAATTTCCTTGAACCTCCAGCCCACCCCATATCCTTGTATGCCATTTGACATCTAGCAAGTCCGCTTGCTCTGCTGTCTTCCCAATTCCAAGGCCATTACCGGATTCTAATAAATCCAGAATCACCTCGGCCGATGGAAGGGTTACCGTCATAGTGGTACTGCCAAAGTAGTCTGATACGGTCAGGCGGATGTCCCACTGATAGTCTGAAAGCATTTCCTGTGCCGGGTATACAGTGGTGCTGACGGCATAGGCGCTGTTGGTCAGCAGACTGGACCAGGAGGAAGCCGTGTTCCGCTTATACTCAATCTTAGCCGAGGTATCGTTTTTGCTGTTGACGCTGGCGATCGTGTAGGCGTAGGTAATCCCCACATAGTCCCCGCTGTCATCTGCTGCCCCGTCGGCGGTACACCGCCAGACGCGGAGAGCCGTGATGGCCGGATTGGCATAGGGCTGCACACTGATCGTGATGGACTTGCTGGCTGCGCGCCCTCGGGAGTCGGTTACAGAGGCTGTAATGGACAATGTACCTGATCCGGTGATTGCACTGGTGGTGATATCAGTGCCAGAGTATATTTTGCCGTCAACGCTGACGGTACAGCTCCTGATGGCACTGCCATAGCTGCCAGCGGCGGAGGTAGTCACCCTGAGGGTGGACTTGCCTTGCACATACGCTCCAAACTTGGCCGCCAGCCCACTGGTGGCCTCGGCGGCGGTCACCGAGCTGATAGAGGGCACCACGCTTGCCGGCACCGTAAGGGTGGCGGTGTAGTTGGTCTGCCCTACTTTTACCCCGG
>CABRZO010000216.1 GCA_902475455.1 uncultured Eubacteriales bacterium | reverse complement strand
GGCCGTTTTCAGGGGAAAACGGCCCGGCACGGGAAAATCAGGTGCGGTAGTCGCCGTTGATGCGCACGTAATCGTAGGTCAGATCGCAGCCCCAGCAGGTGGCGTCCCCGTCCCCCTCGTTGAGGGAGACCAGAATCTCCACTTCCGGCTGGGTGAGCACCTGCTTGGCCACGTCCTCGTCAAAGTCCAGGGCCTCGCCACTCTGGCACACCGGGATCTCACCGGCCACGGAGCGGAAGCTGCAGTTGACGTGCTCGGGCCGGAAGGGGGCCTTGGAGTAGCCCATGGCGCAGAGCACTCTTCCCCAGTTGGCGTCGGCGCCGAACATGGCGGCCTTCACCAGGGCGGAGCCCACCACGGCCTTGGCCAGCCGCTCGGCGATCTCTTCGCTGCGGGCCCCGGAGACGGTGCAGGAGATGAGCCGGCTGGCCCCCTCGCCGTCGGCGGCGATCTGCCGGGCCAGGCTGGTGCACAGTTGGGTCAGGGCGGCCTCAAAGGCGGCGTAGCCCGCGTCCTTCCACTCGATGAGGGGGTTGTCCGCCATGGCGTTGGCCAGCACCACGCACATGTCGTTGGTGGAGGTGTCCCCGTCCACGGTGACCCGGTTGAAGGTGCGCTTCACCACGCTGCGAAGGGCCTCCTCCAGCATCTCGTGGGTGATGGCGCAGTCGGTGGTGACAAAGCAGAGCATGGTGCCCATGTTGGGGTGAATCATGCCGGAGCCCTTGGCGATGGCGCCCAGGGTGACGGTCTTGCCCCCAATCTCCACCTGGATGGCAATTTCCTTCTTCTTGGTGTCGGTGGTCATAATGGCGGTGGCGGCGGCATCGGAGCCGGCGGCGTCGGCGGTGAGGCCGGCGGCCAGGTCGGGCATGGCGGCCTCGATGGCCTCCACATTGATGGTCTGGCCGATGACGCCGGTGGAAGCCACCACAAAGTCGTCCTTGTTCAGGCCCATCACCTTGGCCATGGAGGCGCAGGTGCGTTCGGCGTATTCATGGCTGTAAGGGGCGCAGGCGTTGGCGTTGCCGGAGTTGGCGATGATGGCCCGGGCGGTGCCGTCCTCCAGGTGGCCCATGGTGACGTAGAGGGGGGCCGCCTTGACCCGGTTCAGGGTATAGGTGGCGGCGGCGGTGCACTCCTTCTCGGAGAGGATCAGGGCCAGGTCGTTTTTGGCCGGGTCGCTGCCGGCCTTGACGCCGGCGTGGAGTCCGTTGGCGCTGAAGCCCAGGGGGGCGGTGACGCCGCCTTTGATTTCCTTCATAGCAATGCTCCTTCTTTTACAGGCTGAGGCCGGCGGTCTCGTCGAAGCCCAGCATCAGATTCATATTCTGGACGGCGGCGCCGGAGGCCCCCTTGCCCAGGTTGTCGAAGAGGGCGGTGACGATGCACCGGTCCTCGTTGCCGTTTACAATGAGGGTAAGCGTGTCCTTTCCCGCCAGGGTGTTGGCGGCGATCATGGCCTGGCTCCAGCCCAGAGGGGCCACCTGCACCAGCTTGGAGCCAGCATAGTGGGCGCTCAGAGCTGCGTGGACCTTTTGAGCGGAGGCGGCCAGGGCCACGGTGGTGGCCATGCCCTTGTAGTAGTCGTCCACAATGGGGCTGAAGGCCGGGGCGGTTTTCAGGCCGCACACCGCCATCATCTCCGGCAGGTGCTTGTGGGTCAGATTCAGACCATAAATCCGGGGGGAGTAGAGGTCATCGGTTTTCTCCCCCTCGTACTGGGCGATCATCTTCTTGCCGCCGCCGGAGTAGCCGGTCAGGGAGAAGCAGGTCAAGAACTGGTCCGGGGCGATGATCCCGGCCTGGACCAGAGGATAGACCGAGGAGATAAAGCCGGTGGCGTGGCAGCCCGGATTGGCCACCCGGTGAGAGCTCTGGATGTGCTGCCAATGGGCGGCGGAGAGCTCGGAAAAGCCGTAGGCCCAGTCCGGGTTGGTGCGGTGGGCGGTGGAGGCGTCAATCACCTTCACCGCCGGGTTGTCGATGAGGCCCACGGCTTCCACCGCCGCCGCGTCGGGCAGGCAGAGAAAGACCAGGTCCGCCTGGTTCAGCAGTTTCTTGCGCTCAGACACGTCCTTGCGTTTGTCCGGGTCAATGCGCAGCAGGTGGATGTCCTGGCGCCCCCCCAGCCGCTCATAGATCTGAAGGCCGGTGGTACCCTCCTGGCCGTCAATATAGATGTTGGGTTTCATGTTAAGTCACTAAACCTCTCTGTTTCTCATTGGAATGGGCGCTCATTCATACATAGCGTCCCAGTCGTCCAGCAGTTCTCCCAGCCGGGGGTCAAAATCGCTGAATTCCAGCTGAACGGGCTTGTCCCCGGCGGGGAGGATGACGGTGTGGAAAAAATCCTCCAGGATCTCCGGACTGGGGAAGGGGATGTTGAGGGTTTCGCCGTCCCGGAGCAGGACGGTCAGGGTGCTGCCCTTGGCGGTGAAGCGGTCCGCCTCCGCCAGCACCAGGGCCTCCCCCTGGCGGTAGGTAACGCGCATGGGGATTCAGCCCTCCCGGCGCTGGGCCACGAAGTCCTTGATGTAATCGATCTGCCGGACCACGTCGTCGTGGCTGGGACCGCCGAAGACCTTCCGCTCGGAGACGCAGTGCTTCAGGTCCAGTGCGTCATAAATGTCCCCGTCGAAGAGGTTGGAGATGGCCCGGAAGTCCCGAAGGGTCAGGGTGTCCAGGGTTTCGCCGGACTGGATGCACATGTTGACCAGCCGGCCCACGATCATGTAGGCCTCCCGGAAGGGCATGCCCTTCTTGGTCAGGTAGTCGGCGCAGTCGGTGGCGTTGATGAAACCGCCGGCGGCGGCCTTGGCCATGTTCTTGGGCCGCACCGTCAGGGTGTTCAGCATGGCCCCGAAGACCGGGATGCACATCTCAATGGTGTCAATGGCGTCAAAGACCGGCTCCTTGTCCTCCTGCATGTCCTTGTTGTAGGCCAGGGGCAGCCCCTTCATGACGGTGAGCAGGGCGATCAGGTCGCCGTAGATACGGCCGGTCTTGCCCCGGACCAGCTCGGCCACGTCGGGGTTCTTCTTCTGGGGCATGATGGAGGAGCCGGTGGAGTAGGCGTCGTCCAGATCCACAAACTTGAACTCCCAGGAGCACCACAGGATGATCTCCTCGGAGAACCGGCTCAGGTGCATCATGCACAGGGAGCAGGCGCTCAAAAATTCAATGGCGTAATCCCGGTCGGACACCGAGTCCAGGCTGTTCTCGGTGGGCTTCTTGAAGCCCAGCAGCTGGGCGGTGCGCTCCCGGTTCACGGGATAGGAGGAGGTGGCCAGGGCGCCGGCGCCCAGGGGGCACTCATCCATCCGCTCCAGGCAGTCCTCAAACCGGGTGATGTCCCGGCGGATCATGTTGGCGTAGGCCATCATGTAGTGGGCGAAGGTGGTGGGCTGGGCCCGCTGCAGATGGGTGTAGCCCGGCATTACTGCGTCCAGATTGCCCTGGGCCTTGGCGATGAGCACATCCTCCAGATCCAGCAGCAGGTTGATGATCTTGGGGATCTCCTCCTTGACATAGAGGCGGAAGTCCACCGCCACCTGGTCGTTGCGGCTGCGGCCGG
>CABRZO010000215.1 GCA_902475455.1 uncultured Eubacteriales bacterium | reverse complement strand
GTTCCAACTACATTTATATCCGTATCGCCCGAATCTCCCTGCCCAGCGTATGAGCATAGCGCAGGGTGAACAGCGTGCCGCCACGATCCCGCCCATCATATACGGCAATGACCCGCTGGGACTCCCGGACCATATAGCGTTTCTCTGCATAAAGCAGGATGGGGTGTATTCCCGGCACATGACCTTGATTCCATCGCAGGCCTGCAGCAGCGCATGAAATTGCTTGTTCCTGGTTTTCAGGCGGCCTGCATAGGGAATGGCTGCTTCCAAGAATAGCTCAGGTTGGAGTTTCTTCTGTTCGGCCACAATAGCCGCAAACATGAGATCTGTTCCCTCTGCAAAGCCGGAAATGAACCGGGTATATCCTGCCTCAATAGCTGCCAGCACTTCCCGCCGGAGCTGCTGTTCTACATAGGTCATACGCTCTGCTGGAATATCCCGATGCCCAGTCACACAACATACCTTTGCTTTCATTACGGTTCCTCCATTTGGGGCAAAGTTTGGACTCTCTCTATGTAGGCAATATTGCCTATAACGCTACACCTTCATTATAGGCAATAATGGAGATATGTAAAGCGTGAAACGGAGGGAGGAACCGGGATGATCTCATACGCCCCGTTATGGGAAACGATGGAACGGCGTGGAGCGACCACATATACACTGCAATGCAAAGGTGGGATCAGCAGCTCTACCATCCGGCGTCTAAAAGCAAATGAATCCGTTTCCACCAACACTCTGGATGCACTGTGTAAGATTTTGGATTGTACGCTGGACGATATTGTGGCTTACCTGCCGGACAATGAATGAAGAGGAATGGAGAACAGATCCATTCCTCTTTTTTTATCGTATTCGGCAGCAGGGCTTTGATATTCAATTATATCATTTTCTGAAAAATGATATAATTGAATGCGAAAATGATCAAATTGATTGAAGCACAGGTATAAGGATTCAGTGCCATTACTATAATTACACCGGCCTTGCATGCGCTTTGTCGCAAAATGCAACAAAGCTAAAGTGACAATCTGATTGTGAGAGGCCCAAAAAACTGGGGAGCAGCACAAGGCTGTTTGACCCTTAAAAAGGCAATCTCAGTTCCTCAAAGTGAGTTACTGCGATTCTATCTCAGTTACTGAGAAAAATGTGAGTTCTGAACTCTGGAAACTGAGATTTTTACAATATATCATCAAAAAAAGTGCACAAAATTCCCTTGAGGGTATTGCTATCCTAATTCAAATATGGTACACTTGTTCTATCAAAAATAAAACAACAGCAGCTGCTGCGAGTTGGCGCTCACAGCAGCCTGCGCAGGTGTCCCAGCACCTACACAGCGGATTGCTCCGCACTGTCGTAAGGGATATTATACCCTTTTTTACCCCCTTTGACAAGTGAGCAATGAACCGCCTTTTGTTGTCATACCCATTTTGACAAACACCGTGTAGGCTAAGCCCTGCACGGTGTTTTGTTTTTCAATCTGAAGGAAAGGAATGTCAAGATGGGAAACAACAAAATCAGGCTGAAGTACGTTTTGCCCTCGAAACAGGCGGCACAGCGCCGGGCCGTTGTCCTGCGCTGTGAGGAGCGGGATCTTCGGCTCAAGGAGCCGGTCAGAAGGGAAGAGACGCCGCTGACCATGTGCTTTCGGGACTTCTATCTGCTCTATCAGCGGGACAAGGGCTGCCGGCTGAAGGAGAGCACGTGGGAGACCAAGAAAAATATGATTGAAAAGCATCTGCTGCCTTTTTTCGGCGATATACGGCTGTGCGATATCCAGGCCATTGACGTGATCCACTGGCAGAATGAGCTGATGGGCAAGACCGCCTATGATGGAAAGGCCTTTTCCCAGACCTTCCTGCGCTCCATTCACAGCCAGCTCAGCGCCATCCTGAACCACGCCATCCGCTTCTACCATCTGCCGGAAAACCCGGCCCGGCAGGCGGGGAGCATCGGCGCAAAGGAAGGGGAGGAGATGCAGGTCTGGAGCCGGGAGGAGTACCTCCGGTTCGCTGAGGCAGTCATGGACAAGCCCCTGAGCTACTACTGCTTTGAGGTGCTGTACTGGTGCGGAATCCGGGAGGGGGAGCTGCTGGCGCTGACCCGGAAGGATTTCGATTTCCAGCGTCAGGAGCTGAACATCAGCAAGACCTATCACCGCATGGGCGGGAAGGACTGCATCACCACCCCCAAGACCCGGGAGAGTGTGCGCAAGGTGGCCATGCCCGACTTCCTCTGCGAGGAGCTGCAGGACTACTTTGCCTTCTCCTGGCAGCCGGATGCTTCCGGGCGGGTGTTCCCGGTGACCAAGTATTTTCTGGGCCACGAAATGCGCCGGGGCAGCGCGGCGGCCGGGGTAAAGTGCATCCGGATCCATGATCTGCGCCACTCCCATGTCTCGCTACTTATCCAGCTGGGTTACAGCGCCGTGGATATTGCCAAGCGGGTGGGCCACCGGAGCATTGATATCACTTACCGCTACGCCCACATTTTCCCCTCAGTGCAGAAGAACATGATGGCCGATCTGCAGGATGCGAGAGGGGAGTGAGGGATATGTCAAAAAAGAATCTGGATCAGCAGGGCCGGCTCCGCTCGGTGATTGTTAGCTTCCGGGTCTCGCCGGAGGAGGGAAAGCTGCTGAACACCAAGGTGGCCCTTTCCGGCCTGACCAAGCAGGACTACATCATCCACCGATTGATGGAGCAGGAGATCACCGTAGTGGGCAGCCCTCGGGTTTACAAGGCGCTGAAGGATCAGCTGGCTGCTGTGCAGGCAGAGCTGATGCGTCTAAACAGCGGGGCGGAGGTCAGCCCGGAATTGGGGGAGACCATCCGGCTCATCGCACGTACCCTGGAGGGAACGGGGGCCATGACCGCTCCGGGACAGACAGGAGGGCAGCGCTATGAAGTTGACCGGTAAGGGGCACACTGCGGCCCAGGCGGCAGAGCACAAGGGCGCCCAGAGGCCTGCACAACTGCGGGAGCGGATCTGGCTGGATCTGGAGTGTGACCGGGTCTTTCAGATCCTGATGGGGCTTCACCCATCCTGTTCCAGGGATGCCAAGCAGCTCCAGCAGGTGGTGAAGGCCAGCTATCTCTACACCTGGATGGACTGGCTGAGCCAGAAGCTTGGGCTGGAAGCGGAGGAACTTCAGGGGCTGTTTGCGCTGCTCCCGGATGAACTGGAGGAGTATCAGCAGGTGATGCTGGAGCTGAAAAGCGGGGTGCATCTGCCCAGGCAGCGGAAGAGTGTGCTGGACATCTGTCGGGCAGAGAGCAAATTACAAGAGATCAAACATTTGATATAACATCGGGAGGCACAACATGGAGCATATGGACGAGATTCTGAACAAGCTGGGAAAGAGAATTCGGGAACGCCGCCGGGAGATGGACCTGTCCCGGGCCCAGCTTGCGGAGCAAGCCGGGCTGAGCGTGGGGCAGATTGCCCGGATCGAACGGGGAGAGCACGTCCCGAAGTTCAAAACGGTGATGGCCCTGGAGCAGGTGCTGAAAATTCCGCTTCTTTCCCTGTTGAGCGTGTATTTTGAGCAGGAGCCGGAAAACGTGCCGGTTGAGCAGGCCTTCCGCAACCTGGGCTGGGCCGTTGAGCAGAAGTTGATGGGAGACGAGAAACAGAC
>CABRZO010000214.1 GCA_902475455.1 uncultured Eubacteriales bacterium | reverse complement strand
CGATCTCCACCAGCCGCTCGTTGGGGCTCAGGCCCGCCAGCACCAGGCCGGCGCCCTGCAGCCGCTCCCGGTAGAGGTTGTTGAACTCATAGCGGTGGCGGTGGCGCTCATAGATGACCTCGTCCTGATAGGCCGCGTAGGTCTTGGTGTCGGTGCCCATCAGCTTGCAGGGATAGGCACCCAGCCGCATGGTGCCGCCCTTGTCGGTGATGTCCTTCTGCTCGGGCATCAGGTCGATGACCGGGTTGGGGCACTCGGTGACAAACTCGCCGGAGTGGGCGTCGCTGAGGCCCAGCACATGGCGGGCGTACTCCACCACCGCCATCTGCATACCCAGGCAGATGCCGAACAGGGGCACCTTGTTGGTCCGGGCCCAGTAGATGGAGGAGATCATGCCCTCAATGCCCCGGTCGCCGAAGCCGCCGGGGACGATGACACCGTCCACGCCCTTCAACTGCTCGTCCACATTGCTGTCGTCCACCAGCTCGGAGTCCACCCAGCGGATCTTCACCTTCACGTCGTTCTCAATGCCGCCGTGGGTCAGGGCCTCCACCACCGACAGATAGGCGTCGTGGAGGGCCACATACTTGCCCACCAGGGCGATCTCCACGGTGTCCTTGGCGGCCTTGGCCCGCTGGACCATGTTGGCCCACTCGGTGAGGTCGGGCTTGGGGCAGTTGAGGCCCAGCCGCTTCACCACCGCGTCGGCCAGACCCTCCTCCTCCAGCATCAGGGGTACTTCATAGAGGATGGGGGCGGTCAGGTTGGGGATGGCGTTCTCCGGGGGGATGTTGCAGAACATGGAGATCTTGCGGCGGATGTCGTCGGTGAGGGGCTGGTCGGCCCGGCAGACGATGACGTCGGGCTGAATGCCGATGCTCAGCAGCTCCTTGCAGGAGTGCTGGGTGGGCTTGCTCTTCAGCTCCCCGGAGCCGGGGATGCTGACCACCAGGGAGACGTGGACGTACATGACGTCCTCCCGGGGCAGCTCCCGGCCCACCTGACGGATGGCCTCCAGGAAGGGCTGGGACTCGATGTCGCCCACGGTGCCGCCCACCTCGGTGATGCAGATATCCACATTGCTGGTCTTGCCCATCCGGTAGATGCGCTCTTTGATCTCGTTGGTGATGTGGGGGATGACCTGGATGGTGCCCCCCAGATACTCGCCCTGGCGCTCCCGGTTCAGCACGTTCCAGTAGACCTTGCCGGAGGTGACGGAGGAGTTGACGGTCAGGGACTCGTCGGTGAAACGCTCATAGTGGCCCAGGTCCAGGTCGGTCTCGGCGCCGTCGTCGGTGACGAAGACCTCGCCGTGCTGATAGGGGCTCATGGTGCCGGGGTCCACGTTCAGGTAGGGGTCCAGCTTCTGGTTGGTGACCTTGAAACCCCGCTCCTTGAGCAGGCGGCCCAGAGAAGCGGCGGTAATGCCCTTGCCCAGGCCGGAGACCACGCCGCCGGTGACAAAAATGTATTTGACAGACATGGGGAAAGCCTCCTTCTGATACTCATTCCTGTGAAATCCAATAGATAAATCCATTATATCGTTTTCCCCGGTTTTCGTCAATGAATTTCGGAAAGGAAAGGGCCGCCTAGCAACAGGTCAGGCAAGTCTGCATTTTGCCCTTGTAGGGCGGGGGCTTGCCCCCGCCGTTTGCTGCCTTTGAAGGACTGGGGAAAGACGCTTGGGCTCTGCCCTTCTCGGCATGACGCGGTGGCCGGCGGATCAACGAAAAAACCGGGCCGCCGTTTGGGTGAAAAACGGCGGCCCGGTCCGGGATTATTTTCTGTTGTAACAGTGGTTGCGGCACTGGGCGCAGTTCCCGGAGCAGCCGGAGCAGCCGCCCCGGTGGCGGATGAGATACCATACCGCCAGAGCAAAGCAGATCAGCACCAGCACCAGGATGATCACGCTGGGCAGATTCATGTTCATAGATCCGGCCCCTCCTTACACCAGTCCCAGGGCCAGCCCCACCAGGTGGAACAGGAAGGCCACCAGCCAGGCCACGCCGCACTGGAACACCACCACCACCGGCGCCCACTTCTTTCCCATCTCCCGCTTGACGGCGGCGATGGCGGCCACGCAGGGGGTGTAGAGCAGGGTGAACACCAGGAAGGTGTAGGCGGCGTAGGGGGTGGCGAAGAGGGAGGCCACCCCGGCGCCGCCGGTGAGGACGGTGAGGGTGCTGACCACGCTCTCCTTGGCGGTGAAGCCGGTGATCAGGGCGGTGCTGAGCCGCCAGTCGCTGAAGCCCAGGGGGGCGAAGATGGGGGCAATCAGGCTGCCGATGAGACTTAACAGGCTGTCCCCGGTATCGGTGACCACATTGAACCGGGTGTCAAAGGTCTGCAAAAACCAGATGATGATACTGGCCACAAAGATGATAGTGAAGGCTTTTACTAAGAAGTCCTTGGCCTTCTCCCAGATCAGCTGGCCCACGCTCCGGGGAGAGGGCAGCCGGTAGTTGGGCAGCTCCATGACGAAGGGGACGGGCTGGCCCTTGAAGCCGGTGTGCTTGAGCACCAGGGCGAAGAGGATGCCCACCACCATGCCCAGCAGGTAGAGGGAGATCATCACCAAGGCCCGATTCTGGGGGAAGAAGGCCATGGTGAACACGGCGTAGATGGGCAGCTTGGCCGAGCAGCTCATGAAGGGGGTCAGCAGGATGGTCATCCGCCGGTCCCGCTCCGAGGACAGGGTGCGGCTGGCCATGATGGCCGGGACGCTGCAGCCGAAGCCGATGAGCATGGGCACGAAGGACCGGCCTGACAGCCCGATGCGCCGCAGCAGCTTGTCCATGACGAAGGCCACCCGGGCCATGTAGCCCGAGTCCTCCAGGATAGACAGGAAGAAGAACAGCACCACGATGGTGGGCAGAAAGCTCAGCACGCTGCCCACCCCGGCGAAGATGCCGTCGATGACCAGGCTGTGGACCACCGGGTTAATGCCGTAGGTTCCCAGGGCCCAGTCGCACAGACCGGTGAGGGCACCGATGCCCGCCTCCAGGGCCTGGGACAGCAGGGCGCCGATGAGGCCGAAGGTGAGATAGAACACCGCCGCCATGATCAGGATGAACATGGGGATGGCGGTCCACTTTCCCGTGAGGATTTTGTCGATGGCCACGCTGCGGGCGTGTTCCTTGGACTCGTGGGGCTTTACCACCGTCCGCTCGCACAGCCGCTGGATGAACCGGAACACGGTGTCCGCCAGGGCGGCCTCCCGGTCCAGCCCCGAGTCCCGCTCCAGCTCCAGAATGGCGTGCTCCATGAGCCCCTTCTCGTTGTCGTCCAGGGCCAGGGCCTGCTCCATGGGGGGATCCCCCTCCACCAGCTTGGCGGCGGCGAACCGCACCGGCAGCCGGGCGGCCTTGGCGTGATCCTCGATCAGGTGGCGCACCGCGTGGAGACACCGCCGCCTCCCCCGGGGAGCCGGTGTTGTCGCAGAGGTCGATGCGGCCGGGCACCTCGTGGAACCGGGCCACATGGATGGCGTGCTCGATGAGCTCGTCGATGCCCTGGTTCTTGGCCGCCGAGATGGGCACCACCGGGATGCCCAAAGCCTCCTCCAGCTGGTTGACCAGGATGGTGCCCCCGTTGCCGGTGAGCTCGTCCATCATGTTCAGGGCCAGCACCATGGGGATGTCCAGCTCCATCAGCTGCATGGTTAAGTACAGGTT
>CABRZO010000213.1 GCA_902475455.1 uncultured Eubacteriales bacterium | reverse complement strand
GTCGGTGGCTTTCTTTACATCTTCCAGGATCTCTTCACTGGTCTTCTTGGTCATTGTTATAATTCTCCTTTCGTATGGGGGCGCGCAAATCTTAGATGGACATCTCCCGGCAGTGCTCCAGCAGGTTCATGTCCAGACTCTTCTGGCACTGGAGGCCTTCCTCAATGTCGATGTCAATGATTTTGTTGTCCCGCAGCACGATGATCCGCTGAGTCTTGCCGGCCATCAGGGCCTCCACGGCGGCGCAGCCCATCTTGATGGCCATCACCCGGTCCTGAGAGGAGGGAGAACCGCCCCGCTGGACATGGCCCAGAATGGTGATCCGGGTGTCGACGCCGGTGGCCTCCACGATCTTGTCGGCCACCTGCTGGCAGGACATATGATAGCCCTCTGCCACAATGATGATGTGGTGATTGCGGCCGTTGATGCGGCCCATGCGGATTTTCTCAATGACGTCCTGCTCAAAGTTGCTGGACTCCTCCGGCACCAGAATGGCGGCGGCGCCAACGCTGGCGCCCACCGACAGGGCCAGATGTCCGTGATGACGGCCCATGACCTCCACCACGGAGCAGCGAGCATGGGACTGCATGGTGTCCCGCAGCTTGTCGATGGCGTTGATGGCGGTGTTGCAGGCGGTGTCAAAACCGATGGTGTAATCGGTGCAGGAAATATCGTTATCGATGGTGCCGGAGACGCACACGCAGGGAACGCCCAGCCGAGACAGCTCCTGAGCGCCCCGGAAGGTGCCGTCACCGCCGCAGCAAACCAGGCCGTCAATGCCCAGGAAGCGGCAGTTGTCGGCGGCGCGCTGACGGTATTCGGGGTCATACATCTCCTCGCAGCGGGCGGTATAGAGGATGGTGCCGCCCTTCATCAGCAGACCGTCCACATCCCGGGCGGTCAGCACCTTGAAGTCGTTGGCGATGAGTCCGGCGTAACCGTGGAGAATGCCCAACACCTCAATGCCGTGGGCAATGCTGGTTCTGGTCACCGCCCGAATGACGGCATTCATGCCGGGGGCGTCGCCGCCGCTGGTCAGGATCCCGATGCGACGAATTTTCTTCTTTTCTTCAGCCATGATAAAAACCTCCTCATACGCAAATCTGATGAGAAAATCAGGCGATCGCATCAGATTATGGCACGTGTGATGCTGGGCCCTGGAGTGGCCGACTGGCTTGGGACGGAGAATCCGCCCATCCGGCACGGTTCCGGGCGTTTCAAAAGGAAATGCTGAGAAACTTCAATTGATACGGGGCCATTTTAAACCAGAAACGCAAAAAATTCAATGGCTCAGCACAAATGCACCCTGATATTTTTCCCGTTTCGTAGGAAAGAACAGAGGAGGCCGTGTTTTACGGCCTCCTCTTTGGCTAAAATTGACTTAACGAAAAGTGGTTTTCTTAGTAATCCCAAGGTATTGCGGGTTTGCGCCTGAAAAAAACACTGGAAAAATTTCGCTTATTCGTAGCGCAGCGCATCGATGGGATTGAGGTTTGCGGCCTTCACCGAGGGGACCAGGCCGAAGATGATGCCTACCACCATAGAGAACAATACAGCCACAATGATAGACGGGGTGCTGATGGCAACCGGCACCATGGCCAGCATGGAGATCACCTTTGCCAGAATGATACCGGCGATGATGCCCATGATACCGCCGATGCTGCTGAGCATGGCGGCCTCGGTAAGGAACTGGCCCAGAATGGTGCGCCGGCGGGCCCCCAGGGCCTTTTTCAGGCCGATCTCCCGGGTGCGCTCCGTCACCGACACCAGCATGATATTCATAACGCCGATACCGCCCACCAGAAGGGAGATGGAGGCGATGCCGATCAACATGGCGTTGGTGGAGGAGGACAGCTGCTGGAGCTGGCTGGCCTCGTCGGCCAGATTCTTGCTCTGGTATTGGAGGGTGGAGCTGCTATCCACATGCAGGTAGCTATTGAGCAGCTCAGCGGTCTGCTTGCCTACATTGGTCATGGCGTCGGTGTTTTCCGCCCGGACGATGACCACCTGGGGCTCGTCGTACTGGAAGATCACGGGCCACATTTGATCCGGGATATACACCGCGCCGCTGGAGGTGTTGGCGTAGGTGTAATAATCCTCGATGGAGTTGATAACCGGCTCAAATTTGCTCTTCTGGCTGACGACTCCCACCACGGTGAAGGGTTCGCCCATGATATCCACCACTTTGCCAATGGGGCTGTCTCCGTCAAAACCGGCGGAATAGGCGGTCTCGTCAATGAGGCAGACTTTTTTGCTCTGGGTCAGATCCTCCTGGGAGAAGCCCCGGCCCTGGGTCACCTGCAGTCCGGCGGTGGAGAGGTAGGTGCTGTCGATGCCATAGACGGAGCAGCTGGTGAGGCTGTTGTTCAGATAGTAGAGGCTGTCGCAGTAGTCCCGCTTGTGCAGGAAACTCACCTGGGCCGCCCCATCGATAGCCAGAATCTGCTCCTTGACGGTGTCGTCAAAGGTGGGGATGCCGGAGGGCGGGGCGGAGTAGCTGAAATCCGCGGGCCAGCCGTCCTGATAGAGCTGGATGGTGACGGTGTTGGTGCCGGAGCCGATCAGATTGTTCTTGATCTGCTCGTTGGTGCCCTTGATGGTGGACACAATGGCGATGATGGCGGCAATGCCAATGATGATGCCCAGCATGGTCAAAAAGGACCGCATTTTGTGGGACCAGATGCCTTTCAGGGAAAGGCGGATGTTTTCTAACATGGTAATTCGCCCTCCCTTTCTCAGAACTGCGGGTAGTCCATATCGTTGACCCGGGCACCCTCCCGGACCGTCTTGCCGTAGGGGAAGGCAATGCGATCTTCCAGGGTAATGCCACTCCGGATCTCCACGGAGGAGCCCCAGATGGTCTTACCGGTGCGGACATACTGTTTCTTCAGCCGGTTGTTTTCATCGGCAAGCATCACATAGCTGCCGGAGTCGTCGCTGCGGACGTACATCTTGGAGAGGTAAATGGTATTGCCGCCGGTGGTGTCGCCGCTGGACATCAGGGTGGCCTCGCACCACTCGCCGATGGTCAGTTCCACTGCTGCATCGTCCACGGTGGCGGTGATGGGATAGTAGGAGTTGTTGGGGTTTTCACTGCCGTAGCCGTAGGAGCCGGTGACCGGGGTAGTGCCGATCTCGCTGACGGTGGCGGTGACGCTGTTGCCGGATTCATAGGCGTAGATACTCAGGCTGTCGCCCACGGCCACCTTGTTCAGATTCAGCTCGCTGATATAGCAGGTGACAGTGTAATTTTCCGTGCCCTTTACGGTGATCAGCGTATCCCCGGCGGCCAGGGTAGCGGGATCCTTCACTTCGGTGACGGTGCCGCTGATGTTGGCCACCACTTCGCCGGTTTTGCCCACCAGCTGGTTTTGCTGATAGGTGAGCTGGGCGGCTCTCAGATCCAGCTGCAAGGAGGCCAGCTCCTCTTCTGCCTCTTTCACCATTTTGGCCAGCTCTTCCTTGGAGTACATATAATTCTCGGTGCCGTCCGGGACAAAGTTGTCGTGGTAAATGGTCTCAAACTGCTGGTATTCCATGGGGGTGCAGGAAGTGAATTGGCCATAGCCCGCCTGCTGGGCGGAGAGATCCACCGTGACCCCGTCACCGGTGAACATCAGACTGCTGCCCAGAGTCCAGTTCTGGTCCAGGGCCTCCACTTCCACCCGGGTGTAGACGGTGGTGGCGGAGGCGGAAGTGCCACC
>CABRZO010000212.1 GCA_902475455.1 uncultured Eubacteriales bacterium | reverse complement strand
GCGGTTCGGCCACTGGAAGGACACCGGCGTCATGCTCCGGGGGGAAGCGGTGTGGAATTTCACCGTGATGTTCCTCTCCGCCTGGGATTACAGCAGGGACATTGTGGAGGACTTTGACAGGTTCCGTCCCACGCTGCCCCGGACGGCAGTGTGCAGCGACGGAGTGGTTCAGCCCTATGACGATTCCCCCCTGGACGACCGGCCGGTGGGGGCTGTGGTCTACCACAATCTGATCAGCAAGGCGGCTAAATACGTCTATATCACCACCCCTTACCTGGTGGTGGATGACGATATGACCTCCGCCCTCTGCGTGGCGGCCCAGTCCGGGGTGGATGTCCGCATTATCACCCCCCATATCCCGGATAAAAAGATCGTCTTTGAGCTCACCCGAGCCCACTATCAGATCCTGCTGGAGGCGGGGGTCCGGATCTTTGAGTACACCCCCGGCTTTATCCACGCCAAAAATTTTGTGGTGGACGACCGGTTTGCCACCGTGGGCACCGTCAATCTGGACTACCGCAGCCTCTATTTGCACTTTGAGTGCGGCGTCTGGATGTCGGACAGTTCGGCGGTGCGGGATGTGCGCCAGGATTTCCTGGCCACCCAGGCCATGAGTCAGGAGATCAGTCTGGAGGACGCCAGGGAGTTTTCCCGGCATAAACGGCTCTATCACGCTATGCTCCGGGCCTTTGCATCCCTGTTCTGAGTCTTGACGCAAAAACCGGGATTTGGTAAACTGAGACCAGATAAAATGCATGGAACTTCATATTTCTCCGAGCTGCTGCCGCCTACCGTCCATCGGGCCATGGGGCAGCAGCCGGGGCCGGTTTCAGGCTGGCCCCCGGGGTGAGGGGCGGAAACGACCTCGCCTTCCCTTATTTGAAAAGGAGAACGCTTTCAGGCCCATACCCCGTGGGTCTTTGTCGCTCTGCCTTTTGGCAGAGCTTTTTTTGTTAATCAGGAGGAACTGCCATGGAACAGCCTATGGAGTGGAGACAGGCCCGGGACCAGTTGCTGGAATACATCGGGCCGGTGGGGGAGGAGACCTTGCCCCTGGATCAGGCTACAGGGCGGCTGCTGGCCCGGCCCCAGCGGGCAAGCTGGGACATGCCCCCCTTTGACCGCTCTCCTTATGACGGCTATGCCTTCCAATGCGGGGACACGAAAGGAAAACTACCTGTCACCCTTCAGGTGTTGGAAGAGATCCCCGCCGGGGCGGTGCCCACCCAAAAGGTGGTGCCCGGCACCGCCGTCAAGGTGCTCACCGGAGCCCCCATCCCCCCGGGGGCCGACGCGGTGACCAAATTTGAGGAGACCCGGTTTTCACCGGATACCGTCACCCTGCTGCGCCGCTATAAGTCCGGGGAGAATATCATCCGCCGGGGAGAGGATTTGCGCACCGGAGATCTGCTGGCCTCGCCGGGTCAACGGCTGGACCCGGGGCTGGCCGGGGCGCTCTGGGCCCAGGGCGTCCGGGGAGTGGAGGTTTACCGGCGGCCCCGGGTGGGACTGATCACCACCGGCAGCGAATTACAGGAGACCGGCACCCCGGGCAGGATGGGGCGGATCCCCAACAGCAACCGGCCCGCCTTTGAGGCAGCGCTGCGTCTGGCCGGGGCGGAGCCCCGTTACTACGGGGCCCCGGGGGATGACTGTGATGCCATTGCCCGGATCCTTTCCCGGGCCTGGGAGGAGACCGACCTGGTGATCTCCACCGGGGGCGTGTCGGTGGGAGACTACGATCTGACCCCGGCGGCCCTGGAACGGGCCGGGGGCGTCATAGCAGTCCGAAATCTGCATTTAAAACCCGGCGGAAAATGCTGCTTTGGATGGCAAGGGGAAAAGCTTGCCTGCTGCCTTTCCGGCAATCCCGCCTCGGCCATGACCTGTTTTTATGCCGTGGTGCTGCCGGTGCTGCGGAAACTGGCTGGATACCCGGAGGGGCAATTGCCGGAAGTGGCCGCCCGGCTGGTAGAGGACTATCCGAAGCCCAGCCCTCAGACTCGGCTGCTGCGAGGACGACTGACGGCGGAGCAGGGCCAGTTGGTATTTGTGCCCGCCCCCAGCCAGAGCAACGGGGCGCTGCACACCCTGGCCGGGGCCAATGCTCTGGGAGAGATTCCGGCAGGGAGTGGGCCGCTGAAGGCCGGGAGCCCCATTCAAGTTTGCTATATTGGTATGTGAGGTGAGGGAAGATGAAAAAAGTCGCTGTGGAAGAGGCGGTGGGTCTGACCCTGTGCCATGATGTGACCGGAATCCGGAAGGATTTCAAGGGGCCGGTGTTCCGCCGGGGCCATGTGATACGCCCCGAAGACGTGGCCACCCTGCTAGATTTGGGCAAACGCCATGTGTTTATCTGGGAGGAAAACGCCGGAGAGATCCACGAGGAGGACGCCGCGCTGCGGTTGGCGGCTCTGTCAGCTGTGGAGGGAGGAAGCTTTACAGGCCCGTCTGAGGGAAAAATGGTGCTTACCGCCCAGAAACCCGGTCTGCTGCGGGTCAATGTGCCGCTGCTGAGGGCCATCAACTCCATTGGAGACATCACCATCTCCACCCTGCCGGACCATTATCCCGTTGTACCCGGGGACAAGCTGGCCAGTATGCGCATTGTCCCCCTGGTGACCCAGGAAGCGCAGATCCTGCGGGCGGAGGAACTATGTCGAGAGAGTGACCGACCGCTGCTGGAGCTGCTGCCCTATGAGCCCAAGCGGGTAGGCATCATCATCACCGGCAGCGAGATTTACACCGGCCGCATTCAGGATCTGTTCCAGCCGGTGATCCGCCGCAAGGTGGCCCCCTTCGGGGCCCAGGTGCTGGGATGTACGTTCTGTGATGACGACCTGTCCATGCTGGAGGGAGCCATTCAGGACTATCTGGCCCAGGGGGCCCAGATCATTGTGATGACCGGGGGAATGTCGGTGGACCCGGACGATCTGACCCCCACCGCCATCCGGAATTGCGGGGCTCAGGTGGTCTCCCACGGGGTACCCTCCCAGCCCGGCAATATGCTGATGGTGGCTTACCTGGGGGAGGTGGCCCTGATCGGTGTCCCCGGCGCCGCTGCCAAGGTGGCCACCACCACCTTCGATGTGCTGCTGCCCCAGCTGATGACCCAAGAAAAGCTCACCCGGGAGGATCTGATCCGGCTGGGAAACGGGGGCTTTTGCCAGAGCTGCGGGAACTGTCACTGGCCCAATTGTACCTTCGGGCGTTACTAATTCTGTGAAATGAAAACACTTTACAGATATTGAAATTAAAGGGTTTTTTAAGATTTTTAGCAGAGACGAAAGCCGGTGAGGGAATGGAGGACAATTATGCCCGCAGCATCACCTATCTGCGGGTGTCGGTGACCGACCTGTGCAACCTGCGCTGCCGTTATTGCATGCCGGAGCAGGGAGTGGACAAGCGGGCACATGGGGACATTCTGCGCTTTGAGGAGATTGAGGAGATCGTGAGGGCGGCGGCGGAGCTGGGGGTGCGCAAAGTGCGCATCACCGGGGGGGAGCCCCTGGTGCGGCCCGGCCTGCCGGAGCTGTGCCGGAAACTATCTCGGATCCCCGGGGTGGAGGAGCTGGATCTCACCACCAACGGCCTGTTGCTGGAACGGGATGCCCGGGCCCTCAAGGAGGCTGGAGTATGTCGGGTCAACATCAGTCTGGACACCCTGAAGCCGGATCGATTTGCGGAGATGACCCGAGGCGGCGACCTGGGCCGGG
>CABRZO010000211.1 GCA_902475455.1 uncultured Eubacteriales bacterium | reverse complement strand
TCCTTCCAGCAGGTGGGGGCCAGCTCTGCCGGGCTCTCCACGGCCACCACCCGGGTGAGTCGGTTTTCCACCATGATGAAGAGCGCCGGGGCCATGCTGCTGACGGTGTTCGGCGTCCAGCAGCTGATCCAATTCGGCAAGGCCTCCATCGAGGCCGCCAGCGATCTGGCGGAGGTCCAGAACGTGGTGGATGTGGTGTTTGGCTCTTTGTCCGGCCGGGTGGACCAGTTCGCCCAGTCGGCGGCGGAGGCCTATGGTCTGTCGGAGACCATGGCCAAGCGATTTGTGGGCACCTACGGCTCCATGGCCACGTCCTTCGGGTTTTCCAAAGAGGCGGCCTATGACATGGCCACCACGCTCACCGGCCTGGCCGGCGACGTGGCGTCGTTCTACAACATCAGCCAGGACGAGGCCTATACCAAGCTGAAATCCGTGTTCTCCGGTGAAACCGAGACGCTGAAGGATCTGGGCATCGTGATGACCCAGAGCGCCCTGGATGCCTATGCCCTGGCCAACGGTTACGGCAAGACCACCTCGGCTATGTCGGAGCTGGAGAAGGTGAGTCTGCGCTATGCCTTTGTGCAGGATCAGCTCTCCAATGCTGCCGGGGATTTCACCCGCACCTCCGACGGCTGGGCCAACCAGATCCGGGTGCTTCAGCTCAACTTTCAGAGCCTGCAGGCCATCATTGGCAGCGGCCTGATCGCCCTGCTGACCCCCTTTGTCCGGGGGCTCAATACTGCCCTCAGTGCCCTGGTCAAGTTCGGCAACGCTGTGTCCAGCGTGTTTTCCGCTGTGTTCGGCACCAAGCAGAAAACGGTGTCCGGGGCGGTGATCGAGGATGTGCAGGACTATTCCAGCAGCCTGGATGGGTTGGGATCCTCCGCCTCTGGGGCTGCCTCGGCGGCCAAGGAGCTCAAGCGGCAGGTGCTGGGTTTTGACCAGATCACCAAACTCAGCGACACCTCCTCCGGCTCCGGTGGCACCGGTTCCGGCGGCGGCTCCGGTGCCGGTGTAGGGGTGGGCGGCGGCAGCTCTTCTCTCCTGGATGAGGCGGCGGAGAATACCTCCAAGTTCTCCGGCATCATGCAGAAATTCCATGACTGGCTGGCGGGGCTCAATCTGGAGCCCATTCAGACCGCCTGGGACAAGCTGCGCACAGCCGGGGAAAAACTGGTGGAGGTCATCAATGGCGGCCTCCAGTGGGGGCTGGAAAATGTGCTGGCCCCGCTGGCCAAGTGGACCCTGGAGGAGGGAGCTCCGGCCCTGATTACCACCATGGCCACGGCCTTTGAGACCCTGGCGGATGCGCTGATTGTTATCCAGCCCTGGTGGGACTGGTGTTACAGAAATATTTTCGGCCCCATTGGCAAACAGGTGGGCAACACCTTTACCAGGGCCTTGGAAGGCTTGTCCACGGTGCTGGGCATCCTGGATGGCTATCTGAAGGACATTACCGAGGTTATAAACGGTGACCGCACTCTGGGCGATATGCTGCTGGATTGGTTTTCCTTTGATCGGCAGGCAGGGGAGGCCAAATCGCTGTTGGGCATTGCCGGGGGATGGCTTGGGCAGAGCTTAGGCTTGATCCAGCCGTTGCTGCCCACGTCTGCCGCCACCAATGCGGTGGTCAATGTGGCCATGGATCAGTCCGCCGATGACCTGTGGCAGGATTTTGACAAGGAGTGGGGCAATGACCGTACCGTAAGCATCCAGAATGTTCTGGCCAATAAAGCCAAGTCCCTCTGGGAGACATTCCAGAAGGGCTGGGGCGCGGCCAAGAGCAAAACGGTGGAGATCTGGAACCAACTGAAAAATGGCGCTGCTGTCCTTTGGCAGGGCTTTTCCACCGGCTGGGGCACTGCCCGGCAGCGGGTGGTTGAGATCTGGAACCAGCTGAAGAATAGCGCTGCATCCCTCTGGCAAGGCTTTTCTGCCGGCTGGGGTAATGCTCAGCAAAGGGTGGTTGAGATTTGGAACCAGCTGAAGAACAGTGCTACCTCCCTCTGGCAACAGTTTGCCACCGGCTGGGGGAGCCGTGGGATCAGTATTTTCAACGCTCTGGCTAACTCTGCTGGGACCTTATGGAGTCAGTTCGCCGCCGGTTGGGGTACCCGTGGTGTTAGCATTGTCAACAGCTTGCTGTCCTCTGCGGGAACCCTGTGGAACCGATTCGCCTCTGGTTGGGGCACGAGAGCGGTTAGCATTGTCAACACCCTGCTCAATTCTGCTCAGGATCTCTGGAACCAGTTCAAAGCAGGATGGTCGGGCAAGACCTTGGGATTGACCATCACTTACAGTACCAACGTCAGCGGCATCAAGAAGGCCGTTTACAAGGCCCTGGGGCTAAGCGGATGGCCTACTATCCGGTTTGCCGCCAGGGGCGGCATCGTGAACGCCGCAACTTTGTTGGGCAATACCGTGGTGGGAGAGGCTGGGAAAGAGGCCATCATCCCCTTGGAAAACCACACGGAATGGATTGACCTGGTGGCCCGGCGTCTGGCGGCCTCCATGGCTGGTGGCACCAGCAACGGCGGTGGGCGGCCGCTGATTGTCCAGGTGGTACTGGACGGCAGAGTGGTAGGTCAGACCGCCGTGGACTATATCAACCAGTCCACCAGGGCCTACGGTACCAGTCCGCTGTATATCTAAGGAGGGGGATGCCGATGGCAACCAGCATTACAGAGCTTTATGTGAACGGGGTGGCTTTGCCCACTCCGGCCCTGCAAGGGGTGACCATTACCCATAATAAGGTCTGGTCATCCAATACGGGGCGCACCGCCTCGGGAAACCTGGTGGGCACTATTGTAGCAATTAAGCGCAAACTTTCCATCAGATGGCCCCCGTTGACGGAACAGCAGGTGTCTTTGATCCAGGACGCTGTAAACGATCCGGATCATCCATTTTCCACGGTGCGTTACCGGGACGCTGACGGCCAGGAGGTCACCTGCACTATGTACTTTGGAGACCCCAGCTATACCCAGTACAGCTGGAGTGATGGAATCCGGCGTGTGCTGGATGTTACCGTGGACGCCATCGAGCAGTGAAATGAACAGAGGAGGACACCATGGATATCAGTAGCAGACTCAGAATGCAAATGCAGAGCAAAGAGGAGGGCCCGAAGGCGTGACGGAGATTATCGTGGCGCTGCTTACCGGGGCCATTACCCTGGTGGGAGTTTTAATCAGCAACAGTCGATCCCAGGCGGTCACTGACACCAAGCTGGAGGAACTGACCCGGGAGGTCCGGGAACACAACAATTTTGCTAAGCGGATGCCGGTGGTGGAGGAAAAGATCAAGGTCATCAACCACCGGATTGCGGATCTGGAGGCAATGCAGAAGGAGGATGGTACATGAAAATGAATTTTTTGCCTTGGCTGAAAGCCGCTGGGATCCGGGCCCTGAAAACAGTGGCCCAGACCGCTGTAGGTGTGATTGGCACTAGCGCCGTTCTGGGGGATGTGAACTGGATGATGGTGGGTTCCGCCGCCGCCCTGGCGGGGATCCTGTCCCTACTCACCAGCGTGGCGGGGCTGCCGGAAGTCAAATCTGCAGAGTGAGTTCATACGTTTTTTGGCAAAGACTCGGCGTTAACTTTGTTGAGAAGCGGGATAATCTGTGCTTTCCACATGATCTGACTTGCGTGATAGAAGATTATGTGATATTCTGCAAAAAAGGAAAGAGAGCTTCCGCAAATGGAAGCTCTCTTTTATGCTATCATCATGGTGCAGATTCTTC
>CABRZO010000210.1 GCA_902475455.1 uncultured Eubacteriales bacterium | reverse complement strand
CACGTCCCGTCCCAGCTCCTGCTCAAAGGCCCGGAGCACCGCGTCGTTGTGGAAGGTGCCGCCCTGGACCACGATGTGCTGCCCCAGGTCGTCGGCGGAGGACATCCGCAGCACCTTGTAGATGGCGTTTTTCACGATGGAGATGGCCAGGCCGGCGGAGATGTCCTCCACGCTGGCGCCGTCCTTCTGGGCCTGCTTCACCGAGGAGTTCATGAACACGGTGCACCGGGAGCCCAGGTTCACCGGCTTTTCGGTATAAAGGCCGATCTTGGCGAAGTCGGCGATGTCATAGCCCAGGGCCCGGGCGAAGGTCTCGATGAAGGAGCCGCAGCCCGAGGAGCAGGCCTCGTTGAGCATGATGGAGTCCACGGCGCCGTTGCGGATCTTGAAGCACTTCATATCCTGGCCGCCGATGTCGATGATGAAATCCACGTCGGGGTTGAAGTGCCGGGCGGCGTTCAGGTGGGCCACCGTCTCCACCAATCCCAGATCGCAGCGGAAGGCGTTGAGGACCAGATCCTCGCCGTAGCCGGTGACGGCGCTGCCCTTGATGGTGATCCGGTCGCCGCAGAGGTCATAAATTTTGCCCAGCTGTTCCAGAACCACCGATACCGGGTTGCCCTGGTTGGAGTGGTAATAGGTGTACAGCAGCCCGCCGTCCGGGGCGATCAGGGCCAGCTTGGTGGTGGTGCTGCCGGCGTCAATGCCCAGGTAGGCGTCACCGGTGTAGGTCTTGATGTCCACCACCGGGGGGTGGGAGGCGTTGTGGCGGGCCCGGAAGGCCTCGTACTCCGCCTCGTCCTTGAAGAGCTGGGGGGCGGTGTTGATGCTGGTGGTGGCCTCCCGGCTCTCCTCCAGCAGCTTCAGAGCCTTGTCAAAGGGAAGACTCTCGTAATCTCCCGCGCAGAGGGCGGCGCCGATGGCGGCGAAGCAGTCGCCGTCCTCCGGGAAGATGGCGTGCTCCTCGTCCAGGTTCAGGGTCTCCACAAACCGCTGCCGGAGTCCCTGCAGGAAGTGCAGGGGACCACCCAGGAACACCAGTTTGCCCTTGAGCTCCCGGCCCTGGGTCAGGCCGGCGATGGTCTGATCCACCACCGCCTGGAAGATGGAGGCGGCCACGTCCTCTTTCCGGCCACCCTGGTTCAGGATGGGCTGAATGTCGCTCTTGGCAAACACGCCGCAGCGGGAGGCGATGGGGTAAATTTTCTCGTGCTTCAGGGCCAGCTGGTCCAGCTCGTCGGCGGTGACGTTCATCAGGGTGGCCATCTGGTCGATGAAGGCGCCGGTGCCGCCGGCGCAGGAGCCGTTCATCCGCTCCTCCAAAGCGCCGCCGAAGAAGATGATCTTGGCGTCCTCGCCCCCCAGCTCGATGACGGCGTCGGTGTCCGGGATGTACTCATTGACGGCGGCGGCGGTGGCGTACACCTCCTGCACGAAGTCAATGCCGCTGGCCTTGGCCACGCCCAGACCGGCGGAGCCGGTGATGACCAGCTTAATGTCCTGGCCGGAGAATCGGGGGGCGATGGAGGTCAGAATCTCACAGGCCTTTTCCCGGACCTTGGAGAAGTGCCGCTCATAGGAGCGGAAGAGAAGTTTGTTCTGTTCGTCCAGGACCACCACTTTGACGGTGGTGGACCCGATGTCAATACCAATGCGAAGGCTCATAAGCTTCCACCTTATCTAAAAAATACAGCTATTATTTGCAGGGATGCCTATAAAAGGCTAGTATACTATTGTATCAGATTTTCAGGATTTGACAAGGATATTGTAGCACGAGAAATATGAACGCGCTGTAAAACATCCGTCGAATTCGAAGGAAATGGGTGGCAGTACAGGAGCGCTTTGCCGATTTTTGGGTCATATTCCCTGCCGGTGGGGGTAAAGGGTTTTCCCAACCGGGGATTTGTGCTATACTGGGCAAAACGACTGTTTGGGAGGAACTGCCTGTATGAAACCGGATTATTACAGCCCTGAGGGGATGCGCGCGGAGCTGGAGGAGTGGCTGCGCTATTTTCGGGAGGATTTGAAGGGGCTTGTGGCGGAGCGGGTGCCTATGTACCTGGAGTCGGTGGACTTTGAGCACCGCAGCTTTGTGATCTATGTGGACCCCACCCCCTGGATGGCGGACCGGACCGGCAACATGGGAAACGGCGCCTTTTCCGTGGCTCTGGATCAGACCATGGGCATCATGGGGCTGTACATCGCCCACCGGCAGATGACTCCTACGGTGACCATGCAGCTGTCCCTGCTGCGGCCCATTCCCCTGGACCGGCGGCTGTACATCGAGGCCAAGCTGCTGGGCACCGACGGCACCAAGCTGGATATGGTGGCCACCGCCTGGAGCGAGGGTATGAAGGATCAGCCCGCCTGCTCCGCCGTGGGCATCTACTATGCCGCCAAGCCCCGGAGCTGAGAAAAAACCGATAACGGGTCTGTGAATTGGAAAAGGACCATCACCGTTTTTCCTGGGTGATGGTCCTTTTTTGCGCGCTTTTAAAGGGATTGTTCCGGACTGTGGCTGTGCCGGTGGTCCGGCAGATCCTCATGGGGGTGGGAATGGTCCTCCGCGTCGCCCCGATGGACGTGAAGGTGGCTGTGAGTGTGGCTGTGGGGATGGGTGTGGACCAGGTCCCCGTGGCTGTGGGTATGGGTGTGGGTGTGCTGATGCTCATGGGAGTGCTGCAGTTTCACCGAGTCCCGGGCCATCAGCACTGCGCTGAGGGCCATGATGGCCAGGGCCAGATAGAATCGGAGGGCGGGGCGTTCCCCCAGCAGCACCAGGCTGAAGGCCACCCCCAAAAAGGGGGCGATGGAGTAATAAGCGCTGGTCTTGGCGGCCCCCAGATCCTTCTGGGCCAGGATGTAACAGTTGATGCTGAGGCCGTAGGCAACAAACCCCAGCAGCAGGGCGGCCCCGGCAAAGGGGAGGGCCGGCAGTCGCTCCCCCAGCACCAGGGCGATGAGGAAACTGCCCAGGCCGGAGAAGCAGCCCTTGATGATGACGATCTCCTGGGAGCTCTTGTTGCTGATCTTCCGGGTGCAGTTGTTCTCAAAGCCCCAGCACAGGCAGGCCCCCAGCACCAGCAGGGCGCCCCCGTCAAAGCCCAGCTCGCCCCCGGGCTCCAGGCTCAGGATGGCGCTGGCCAGAGTGACCAGACCGATGGCCAGCCACAGCCGTTTGGAGATAACCTCCTTGAAAACCACCAGGGCAATCAGGGAGGTGGCCACAATCTCAAAATTGTTCAGCAATGACACGTTGGCGGGGCTGGTGCGGCTGATGCCCAGCATCAGCAGGATGGGGGCCAGGATGTCCAGCAGCACCATGGCCACGGTGTAGGGCAGCTCCTTTCGGGTAAGGGGGGCTGCCTGGGGTTTTTCTCTGGCCACCCGCCGCTGAATCAGACCGGTGATCAACATGCCCAGCCCCGCCCCCAGGTAGAGCAGCGCCGCCAGCATGGTGGCCTCCACCTGCTCCAGCAACAGCTTGGACAGGGGGATATTGATGGCGTACAGGGCCGCCGCCCCCAGGGCAAAGAGGGTGGCCTTCTGGTTGGACCGGGGCAGTTTCATGGCATCTGCGCCCCCTTCTGTCAGAGTGGGATGAATTGAGCCGCTTCAGCTCCGGAGCATCCGGCTGTACTCCTCCGGGGCGGAAACCCGGCCCACGGCGGAGAAGGACACATGGTCGAAGTCAAAGGTGTCCCGGGCCAGCTGGAGTACCTCTTCCCGGGTCACTGCGTCATAGGCGGCGATA
>CABRZO010000209.1 GCA_902475455.1 uncultured Eubacteriales bacterium | reverse complement strand
CCCCCCACGACGCCTGGAAATTTGAGTATGTCCAGTATGATCTGGATGACGAGCAGACCTTCCCTGCCGACTCGGTCACCGGTGCCCCGGTGCGGAAGGCGGACACCCTGGAGGAGCTGGCGGAGAAGATTCAGGTGCCGGTGGACACATTTATGGACACCATGAATCGCTATAATGAGTACTGCCGCCAGGGGGTGGATGAGCAGTTTGGCAAGCCCGCCGAATTCCTGAGCCCCATTGAAAAAGGACCTTTCTACGCTATCTACGGCCAGTGTTTCTCGGAAGCTGCTATGGGCGGCCTCCGGGTCACGCCCAAGTGTCAGGTCACCCGGGAGGACGGCACCATCATTCCCGGTCTGTACGGCACCGGCGACGCCACCTCCGCCATGCACCGCCGGGACGACCTGGCCCCCATGGGCGAGCTGACCTGGGCGGTGGCCTCCACCTATGTGGCCGGCGGCGAGGCGGCCGGGTATGTGGACGCCCAGGGTTGATAGAGGAGGTTATGTGTGATGGCAAACTATAATGTGTTTATCTATACTCCGGTGGAGTACCCCAATTTGGATATGACCCGCACGCCAGCTAAAACCGCTGCGGTGGAAGATCGTCTGGGTTCTTTTGGGGAGATTGAACAGACCTATACTCCGGAGCAGGCCCGGTGTGAGGCGGAGCGCTGTCTGAACTGCCCCACCCATTGGTGTCAGAAGAAGTGCCCCATCGGCATGGACGTGCCCGGTTTCATCGCCCGGCTCCGGGAAGGGGATGTGGAGGGTGCCTATGAGATCATACGCACCTATTCCACCCTGCCGGAGATCTGTTCCCGGGTGTGCCCCCAGTACAAACAGTGCCAGAGCGAGTGCACCCGTTCCCTCCGGGGAGAGGCGGTGGCCATCGGCCGGTTGGAGCGCTATGCGGTGGAGGCGTATCACCGCACCCATGAGGCGCCTAGAACCGCTCCGGCACAGGACGCCAGGTCGGTGGCGGTCATCGGCTCCGGCCCTTCGGGCCTCACGGTGGCCTCGGAACTGGCGGACCGGGGAATGGCTGTCACCGTCTATGAGCGCCGTCCCCAGCTGGGGGGCCTGCTGCAGTACGGGATTCCCGGCATGAAGCTGGACAAGGACGTGGTGGCCGGCACCGTGGAGCGGCTGGAGCGGAAAGGCGTCCGGTTTGTCACTGGCACAGAAGTGGGGAAAGATGTGTCGGCCCAGCAGCTCCGGAAGGAGTTCGACGCGGTGGTGCTGTGTGCTGGCGCCGGAGTCCCCCGGCCCCTGGCTTTGGAGGGAGCAGAGCAGATTTCCGGTATTTACAACGCCGTGGACTATCTGACCGCCTGCTACGATGCAGTGAAAGCCACCGGCAGCGCCCGGGAGGCCGCTATCTCCGCTCAGGACAAGCATGTAGTTGTGTTGGGCGGCGGCGATACCGGCAATGACTGCATCGGTGCCGCGCTGCGTCAGGGCTGCGCCTCTCTGGTCCAGGTGGAGCTAATGCCCAAGGACCCAGTGGCCCCCATTCAGATCAGCTTCACCCCGGCGGAGCATCAGGACATACCGCTCAATACCAGTCAGGAGGAGGCCCGGATGGTGCTGGGCAAGGACCCGCATCTCTATCAGACCACCATTCGGTCCGCCAAGACTGACGGGAAAGGCCAGCTGGAGGCGGTCACGCTGGTTGAGATGCAGCCGGTGCGGCAAAAGGGCTCCCGCCGGTTCACCATGGAGCCTGTGGCGGGCACAGAGCGGACCATCCCTTGCCAAATGCTCATCAATGCCACCGGCTTTATTGGCACCGAGCCGGCGCTGGCCGACGCCTTTGGGGCGGAACTGGACGCGCGGGGCAATCTGGAGGCAGATGCCCGGCGGTTTTCCACCAATGTGCCGGGGGTGTTTGCCTGCGGAGATTGCCGCAGCGGCCAGTCCCTGGTGGTGAAATCCATGCTGGAAGGCCGCAGCTGTGCTCAGGCTGTGGCGGAATATCTGAAATAAAAGGTGGCAATGCCCCCGCCGGCTGAATCAAAAGCTGGCGGGGGCATTGTTTACAAAAAAGGGAGAGCCCGGCGGCGTTTTGAAAACGCCGCCGGGCTGTATGCTGCTGGAAAAAGTGGCGGTTAAAAGGGAGGGAACCCGCTCACTTTTTCGTCAGGAAGGGGGTGTAGGTGTTGTCGTTGTCCAGCGTCTCATAGGGCTCGGGCCAGGGTACCGTGTTCTGGGGGGCGCTGAGCACGGAATAGGGCATGTGCATGGGACCGGGATCGGCCACAGGAGGGCAGCCCAGGGTGGGGGGCATCATTTCGCCGGCGTTGGGATCGGTGATCCGCTGGAACTCGTCGGCGGCCCAGTTGGTGTGGTCCATGTCGCCCACGATATCCGGGCAGACATGCTCGTGGAGGTATTTCCACTCCCCGTCCTCACAGACGAAGTCGGAGCCGTAGCGCTCCCAGAGCACATGGCAGTATTTGGGGGAGCGATGCACCTTGCCGTCCTCGCCCTTGTCGGCGGTGAGACGGGAGTGGATGACGCCGGGGGTGATGAAGCAGCCCCGGGCGCTCTTGCCATCGGCGGCCACCTCGATGACGTCGGTGACCAGGGTATGGACGGAGCACTCCATCAGGGGCCGGGGATCCTTGCCGGTGACCTCCGGGTAGACCTCATAGAGGTCCAGCCAGTTCTCCATGCACATCTTGTCGTAGTCGCCCACGCTGCCGTGGTAGACCTGGTCGAAGCCCCGCATCCGGCCGAAGGCGTGGGCCCAGGAGCAGTCGTCGCTGCGGGACCAGATGACGCTCCATTCGCCGGTGGCGTCGGCCCGGCCGTGGAGATAGGCGTGCTTGGCCTTGACGTTTTCCACCTGCTGGCTGGCGTCCGCGTTGCGGATGCGCTCATGCAAAGTCAGTTCTCTCATCAGTAGTTCCCTCCTTCGCCGGCGCCGAAGTGGTATTCCGTCTTCTCGGGATAGCCCTCGGGGCCATAGCTGATCTCGTCGCTCCAGGTGTCATAGGGGGTGGGGGGAGCGGGATAGTTGTCCCACCAGTTGAAGGTGGCGTCGTGGGTGATCATGGGGATGGTGGGGGTGCCGAACTCCACCGCCACAGGGTCGGTGGCATAGTCCAGATAGACCGGCTCGTCGCCGTAGGTGGTGCCCGCCTCAGTGGCCACGTCGTTGGCCTCCACAATGTGCCAGATCTTCCAGGCATCCCCCTCCTTGACGAAGTCAATGGCCACCTTGCCGGTGTTCCACAGGGCCTTGGCGGTGCCGTCCCCGTTGGGGTAGGTATCCTGGCCGATGGAGTACCACAGGCCCTTGGCGGTCTGGCCGTCGCCGGCCAGTTCCACCAGACCGGTGGAGATGGGGTGGGCGTTCATGGTGCCCACGCCGTCCCCCAGGTCGGCGGCGTGCTTGGTGACATAGTAGCCCCGGATGGCCTCCATGCCCACATAGTAGCCGGTGTTCTTGCCAAAGGAGGCGGTGGCCTGGTGCTGGGGCTCGGCTACCCACAGGTCCTTCAGTTCCTGGTCCCGCCACTCGTTGATCATGTAGTAGACCCGTTTGTTGGCGACCTTCTTGATCTCCTCGATGTCGGTGACCCGGCGGATCAGCTCGTCATCGGTGTATTCACGCTTGATGTACTTGCTCATGGTTGTCCGACCTCCGTTCAAATGCCGTAGCTGAAGGTGTCAGCAAAGGTGTCATAGGGTTCGGGGATCTGGGGGGCGTCGGTGTGGGGGCGCTCCGGGGTGTAGAGGGGACGGATGGTCTTCTCCACAGTGTAGGGGGG
>CABRZO010000208.1 GCA_902475455.1 uncultured Eubacteriales bacterium | reverse complement strand
CCGACGGCTCCCCCAACATCGAGCTGATCCAGGACCTGGTGGAACAGCAGCTGATGAACCACGGCTTCAACGCCGCCGCCAAGGCCTATATTTTATACCGGGCCAACCGCACCCGGGCCCGGGAGGCCAACACCGCCCTGATGCGCACCATCGACGAGATCACCCAGGTGGACGCCCGGGCCAGCAATATGAAGCGGGACAACGCCAACATCGACGGCAACACCGCCATGGGCAGCATGCTCCAGATCGGTTCCGCCGGGGCCAAGGCCTATAATGAGATGTATCTGCTGCGGCCGGAGCACGCCAAGGCCTACCGGGAGGGGGATATCCACATCCACGACTTTGACTTCTACTCCCTGACCACCACCTGCTGCCAGATCGACATATTGAAGCTGTTCCACGGGGGCTTTTCCACCGGCCACGGCTATCTGCGGGAGCCCCAGAGCATCCAGAGTTACGCCGCCCTGGCCGCCATCGCCATCCAGGCCAACCAGAACGACCAGCACGGGGGCCAATCCATTCCCAACTTCGACTACGGCATGGCGGAAGGGGTGGCCAAGACCTACCGCAAGGTGTTCCGGCGGCTGCTGATCCAGGCGGTGGAGGACATTCTGGACCTGGAGGACGCAGAGAAGCCGGTGGACAGCCTCATCTCGGATGCGGAGCAGGCCACCGGGGAGCACGCCCGACTGGAGAATGTTCCGGCCTTTGACGAAGGCCTCGCCCAGGGGCTGGAGGAGCGGTTCGCCCTGCCCCGCACCCAGGCGGAGCACATTGTGAAGCGGGTGCGGGACCGGGCCTGGAAGAACACCGACCGGGACACCTTCCAGGCCATGGAGGGCTTTGTCCACAACCTGAACACCATGCACTCCCGGGCCGGGGCCCAGACCCCCTTCTCCTCCATCAACTACGGCACCGATACCTCCCCCGAGGGCCGGATGGCCATGCGCAATGTGCTGCTGGCCCTGGATGCGGGACTGGGCCACGGGGAGACCTGCATTTTCCCCATCCACATCTTCAAGGTGAAGGAAGGGGTCAACTACAACCCCGGAGACCCCAACTACGACCTGTTTCGGCTCAGCTGCAAGGTGAGCGCCCGGCGGCTGTTCCCCAACTTCGTATTCCTGGACGCCCCCTATAACCTGCAATACTACAAGCCCGGCCATCCCGAGACCGAGGTGGCCACCATGGGCTGCCGGACCCGGGTCATGGGCAACGTCTACGACCCCACCCGGCAGATCGCCTACTCCCGGGGCAACCTGTCCTTCACCTCCATCAACCTGCCCCGGATGGCCATCGAGAGCCAGGGGGACGAGGCGGTGTTCTATCAGAAGCTGGACGCCATGCTGGCCCTGGTGGCCCAGCAGCTGCTGGACCGGTTTGAGATCCAGGCCAGCAAGCATGTCCACAACTTCCCCTTCCTGATGGGCCAGGGAATCTGGCTGGATTCGGACAAGCTCACCAGCCGGGACGATCTCCGGGAGGTGCTGAAGCACGGCACCCTGTCCATTGGCTTTATCGGCCTGGCGGAGACGCTGACCGCCCTCTATGGCGCCCACCACGGCCAGAGTGAGGAGATGCAGCGCAAGGGCCTGGAGATTGTGGGCCACATGCGCCAGTTCTGCGATGACAAGAGCCAGGAAATGAAGATGAATTTCACCCTGCTGGCTACCCCCGCCGAGGGCCTCTCCGGCCGGTTCCTGCGGATGGACCAGCAGCGCTACGGCAAGATCCCCGGGGTCACCGACCGGGAGTATTACACCAACAGCTTCCACATCCCGGTGTGGTTCCCCATCTCCGCCTACGACAAAATCCGGCTGGAGGGCCCCTATCACGCCCTGTGCAACGCCGGCCACATCAGCTATGTGGAGCTGGACGGGGACACCGCTAAGAATGTGGAGGCCTTCGAGGCGGTGGTCCGCTGGATGCACGACGCCGGGGTAGGCTATGGCAGCATCAACCACCCGGTGGACCGGGACCCGGTCTGCGGCTATGTGGGGGTCATCGGTGACGTCTGCCCCCGGTGCGGCCGCCGGGAAGGGGAGATGATCCCCCCGGAGAAGATCGACCAACTCAAGAAGCAATATCCCGAGATGCCCGCCTTCCAGGGCATCCGCTGAAGCAAAGGAGGCACTTATTATGACAGTCAAAGAGAAGAGCGCCCAGGAGAAGCTGGGCCAGGGCGTGGGCTTTGAGCGCATCCGCCGGATCACCGGCTATCTGGTGGGCACCATGGACAAGTGGAACGACGCCAAGCGGGCCGAGGAGCGGGACCGGGTGAAGCACGGTCTGGGGGGCCATGCTTAATCTGGCGGGGATCGCCGGGGACAGCATTGTGGACGGCCCCGGCATCCGCACCACCTTCTTTGCCCAGGGCTGCCCCCATCACTGCCCGGGCTGCCATAACCCGGAGACCTGGCCCTTTGAGGGGGGCACCCCCATGACCGAGGAGGATCTGGTGGAGATCGTCCGGCAGAATCCCCTGTGCCGGGGGGTCACCTTCTCTGGCGGGGAGCCCTTTGCCCAGGCCGCCGGCTTCGCCCGATTGGCCCGGCTGCTGCGCTCAGAAGGCTACGAGGTGGCCTCCTACACCGGCTACACCCTGGAGGCCCTGCTGGCGGGCACCCCGGAGCAGCGGGAGCTGCTGGAACAGTTGGATGTGCTCATCGACGGGCCCTTCCTCCTCTCAGAGCGCAGCCTGGAGCTCAACTTTCGGGGCAGCCGCAACCAGCGGGTGCTCAATGTCCCTGATAGCCTGAAGCAGGGCCAAGCCGTCCCCGAGACCAGCGGCCGCTGGCTGGGAGAGTATTGATTTTTCAAAAGTCTTGTTTTAAAAAACGAAAATTGGCCTTCCGCTTGTGCAAAAAACACTAGCAACCCCCGGGGTAATTTGGGTACAATAAGCTTGCTTCCAGCGAAGGAGGCGCGTTTGACAGAGAAGGTTTGGCAGACCGCTGGTCAGGGAAAACAGTGGTACCTTCCATCCAACTCAGGGCGGCTCTCTCACATTTTTCCGTCCGTGTCAGATGTGAATCCCAGGTGGAAGTACCCTCATCTGTAAGCTCATTCACTTACAATACCTCTTTCTTAATCCCTGTTCTTTCCTTTTTTCTCAGACAACCCCCGGCTGGCGATCACCAGCCGGGGGTTGCTCTGTTTTTGCCCGGATGTGCAAAAAACTTCGCCCTCGGCACCTTGTTTGTGCCGGGGGCAAAGCAGTTTTGATGGCAGATGATTTAGGACTGGTTTTGGTTGAGTTTTTCCAGCAGGAAGAGCAGCTGTTCCCGTTCCTGGGGGCTCAGGGCCTGGAAGGGGTCGGGGCTGTCGGCGGCCTGGTTCCGGGCGGCCTTCTGTTTCCCCGGATCTGTGAGAGACACCACCGTAGTCCGGTGGTCGGTGGGGCAGACCTCCCGCTGCACCAGTCCGGCGGCGGTCAGCTTCCCCAGCAGCTCGCTGAGGGAGCTGGAGCGAATCCCCGCCAGGGCCAGCAGCTGCCGCTGGGTCAGCGCTCCCCGCTGGGCCAGCAGGGCCAGGATCCGGGCTTGACCGGACTTTTCCAAAGGCTGGTTCTGGGCCATGCGCCGGGACAGGCTGCGCATCTGATAGGCCAGCTTGTCCCCCTGGGACAGGGAGGCGTAGACCTCCTCCAGAGCAGCCGCCGGCTGGGCTTTGGCTTTCCGGTTTGGGCCGGAAGCGGGGCGGCTGGATGTTTTGGGGCGCCGGGGGTTCGGGGCCGGTTTGTCCGCAGCGGGCCGGTGAGTAGCCGCCGGGGCCATCTGATCCCTTTGGACTTTGGCCGGAATCGGTTGTTTTGGTTCGGGGGTTTCGGAGGGCTGGACAGAAACGGC
>CABRZO010000207.1 GCA_902475455.1 uncultured Eubacteriales bacterium | reverse complement strand
TTGAGAAGCGTGTCGACTTTGTCGACACGCTGAGGGCCGGCGCGTTAGTCGTGCCGGCCCTGGGGAAAACAATATGAGGTATCTCAGATCTTGGACAGGGCAGCCTCGTCGGCCACCAGAGTGAAATCCTTGTGGAGCTGGAGGATGGAGGCGGGGACATGGGGAGTGACGGGGCCGAAGAAAGCCTCCTTCACGATACCGGCCTTGCTCTCGCCGGAGACCACCATCACCACCCGCTCGGCATGCATGATGTCGCAGATGCCCATGGTGTAGGCGTAGCGGGGCACATCCTCTTCCTTCTCAAAGAAGCGCTTGTTGGCCTGGATGGTGGCGTCGGTCAGGGCCACCTTATGGGTGCCCTTGGTAAAGTGGTCGTCGGGCTCGTTGAAGCCGATGTGACCGTTGGGGCCCAGACCCAGCAGCTGCAGGTCGATGCCGCCCAGGCTCTTGATGATGCCATCATAGCGGGCGCACTCCTCCTCAGCGTTGGGATTCACGCCGCAGGGCACGTTGGTGTTGGCCAGATCAATATTGATATGGTCAAAGAAGTTGTGACGCATAAAGTAGATGTAGCTCTGGTCGCTGGAGTAGTCCAGGCCCACATACTCGTCCAGGTTGACAGAGCGCACCTGGCTGAAGTCGATGTCGCCCTTGTTGTACCACTCGATGAGCTGCTGATAGGTGCCGATGGGGCTGGAGCCGGTGGCCAGGCCCAGCACGCAGTTGGGCTTCAGGATGACCTGGGCGGAAATGATGTTGGCCGCCTGGCGACTCATATGGTCATAATCTCTGGCGGAAATGATTCTCATATAAAATCCTTCTTTCTTTCAGCTGGCACCGTGCCGGTGTCGCATTTACCACACAAAAGAGACGTTTTCACGGGGAAAAGCTCAGACCGCTTTCCGGCCGTTGATATAGACGGCCTTCAGATTGAGATCCCGGTCCAGCACCACCAGGTCCGCCCACTTGCCGGGCTCAATGGAGCCGATTTCGTGGTCCAGGCCGATGGCCTTGGCGGGAGCCAGGGTGGCGGCGGTGACGGCGGCCTCCAGAGGCACACCGAAGGAGACCGCCCGGCGCAGGCCATCCATCAGATGGATGGAGGAGCCGGCCAGGGTGTCGGTGCCGGTGAGGGTGGCCTTGCCGTTTTTCATGGTGATGGGCTGGCCTCCCAGGGTGTAGTCCCCGTCGGGCATACCGGCACAGCGCAGGGAGTCGGAGATCAGCACCAGCTTCTCCCCAAAGAGCCGGTGGGTGAGCCGGATGACGGAGGGGTGGATGTGCAGGCCGTCGGTGATGAGTTCCACGGTGGCTCCGGCGTCGCTGGCGGCGGCGATGACCCCGGGCTCCCGGTGGAGCAGGGAGGGCATGCCGTTGAACAGGTGGGTGGCATGGGTGGCGCCGGCCTCATAGGCGGCCATGGCGGTGTCGTAGTCGGCGGTGGTGTGGCCGATGGACACGGTGGCCAGCTTGGACACTTCCCGGATAAATTCCAGGGCGCCGGGCTCCTCGGGAGCCACGGTGACCAGCCGGACCAGACCGCCGCTGGCCTCGTTGAGCCGCTTGAACATATCTGCGTCCGGGGCGTGGAGGTTTTCGGCGGCCTGGGCCCCCCGCTTGGCATAGCAGAGGAAGGGACCCTCCAGGTTGACGCCGGCCACCTTGGCGCCGTTTTCCGGCCGCTGGGGCACGAAGTCCCGGATCACATGCATGGCCTGGGTGAGCACCGGCTCCTTCAGGGTCATGGTGGTGGGGCACCAGGAGGTGACGCCTCCGGCGGCGTAGTACCGGGACATGACGGGCATGCCCTCGGGAATGCCGTCGCTGGCGTCCTCGCCTACGGCGGCGTGGGTGTGGATGTCGATGAGGCCCGGGATTACATAGCAGCCCTGGGCGTCCAGGTCCGAGGGGCCCTCCACATGGGCGCCGGCGGTGATGATTTTGTCGTCAAACTCCACACCGCCCTGGACAAAGGAACCCTTCCAGAATACCTTGGCGTTGGTAATGCGCATCTTGTGTCGCCTCCCCGCTCACTTGATCTCAGGCAGGCTGGCGGCAGCGGCGGACTGACCCACCCGGCGGAACTTCTCGTCGGGCAGGGAGGGCAGGATCTTGCCGTCCAGCTCCGGATACTCGTCGGCCAGCACCCGCTTGGCCTCGGCCAGAATAATGTCGCCGCCCTTGCCGCTCATGACCCGGCCCAGCAGCAGCACATGCTTGCACTGATACAGGTCATAGTAGTAGGCCAGAGTGTGGCCCAGATAGGTGCCGATGGAGGAATAGATGTCCGCAGCGGCGGGGTCATCCTCGGCCATCCGGCCCTGGACCACCTTCAGCTTCTCGGCGGGGGACAGGCTCTCGTCCAGCTCAATGCCCGCCCGGGGGGCCAGCTTGATGACGGAGTCCTGGGAGAAATATTTCACGCCGCAGCCGATGTCATGGCTCCACTCATCCTCCATGGCGTCGGGCTGGCAGTCCACCGGCACGAAGGCCAGCTCATTGAGCCAGCCGGTGATGCGGCCCTCGGGGTCCACATAGCCCACGGCCTCGCTGGTGCCCATGGCGATACCCAGCACGTTGGCCTCGCCCAGGCTCATCATGCCCGCCAGGGCGGACACGTCGCCGTCGTTGACCACCTCGAAGGGGATGTCCCCGAAGGTGTCGGTGATGGCCCGGATATAGATGTCCTTCACCTTGGCGTCGTAGAGGTCCTTGGGTACCTTCAGGAACAGGGAGGCGTTCATGGTGCGGTTGTTGATATAGATGCCGGCGGAGGAGACGCCCACCGCGTCCACCCGGGGCATGTGCTCGGCGGCGGACTTCAGGGCGGCCACAATTCCGTTATAGTGGTAATCCGGGTCGGCGGTCACCTTGGGGAACCAGACCACCTCTTCGGAGTAGACGCTCTCGCCGTCCACCACAGCGGAAACCTTCCGGTCGGAGCCGCCGGCGTCGAAGCCGATGCGGCAGCCCTCCAGATGGCCGCCCATCTTCTTGGGGCAGTCCTTGGCCTCGGGGACCTGGTCCACCAACACCACCTCAAAGGGGTGCTCGAAGATGTTGGCCATGTAGTCGAAGTCGAAGTCCTGGTCGCCGCCGGTGGCGTAGGCCTGCTTCAGGTAATCATAGGTGCCCTGGTCTCCGGCCACATAGATCCGGAAGCCGCCCTTCATCCACAGGATGGTTTTCACCAGCCGGTTGACGTAGTAGTGGTCGGCCTCGGCCATCTCGGGGGTGCCGTGGACGTAGGTGTGGCAGGTGGCCATCTGTCCGTCGGCGCGCTCCACGGCGATGGAGACAGGCTTCTTGGCAGTGTTCAGGAAGGAGCGGTTGAATTTCAGGATGGGCATGAATTCCGGGTCCAGCTTGGGCGCGTTCTTGACGGCGATCTCGATTCCATAGCGATTCATAATAATCCTCCTCTTTCAACACAAAAAATGATTTTGGGTTCCGCTGCGCTTGTGCCGGGCGCAGTTGCTTTCAATACCATCATACGCAAATTGGAGCCGGGATGCAAGAGGAGAATGCAAAAAATTTTCATGATTGAAGAAAATTTTCAAAGAATGACAGATTCCTTGCCTTGGGTCATTGAAAAATATTTTCAGGGATGGTAAAATGGCCCCAGAGAAGCCTTCCTACCTTTATATATTTGGAAAGGATGAATCAGATATGGATATGGCAAAATTTCAGGCGACCCACCAGTGGATCAAGGACGAACTGAAGAGCAGCGTGGATTTCTGGCTGAAGTACGGCATGGACAAGGAGCACGGGGGCGTGTACACTTGTATTGACCGGACGGGCAAGATCTACTCCACCGACAAAAGCGTGTGGATGCAGGGCCGGTGCGGCTGGATCTTTGCCTTCCTGTGTGCCAACTACGGCAAGCGGCCCGAGTGGCTGGGGG
>CABRZO010000206.1 GCA_902475455.1 uncultured Eubacteriales bacterium | reverse complement strand
CCGTCTCCGTAGGCAAGCGTCATATTGTATTTGAAGTGGGGCAGTACAGCATTATCAGCCGGTTGCTGGAAGGCGAATTCTTAGATTATAACGCCGCAGTGCCTAAAAGCAGTAACACCACGGTACTTATTAACACCGAGGACGCCATTCACTGCATTACCAGTACCATTCCGGTGATTGAAAATAACCAAAAGAACCCCATTCGCTGCCTGTTTGATGCAGACGAAATGCGGGTATCTACTGTGTCCGGCCTGGGCCGGGTAGTAAACTACACCCACGCCAATGTAAGCGGCGATCGGGTGGAAATCGGTTTTAACTCCAAATATGTGCTGGACGCACTGAACGCCGCAGACACCGATCAGGTACGCATTGAGTTGTCCGGCCCGGTTAGCCCGGTGAAGGTGCTGCCGATGACCGATGACAGCTTCCTGTTCTTGGTGCTGCCTATGAGGCTAAAAAATGAAGCTTAATGTAAATATCAAACCCCACCGGCAAGAGACGGTGACCATCAGCACCCCCTTTATCCGGCTGGACGCGCTGCTGAAATTTAAAGGCGAGGCAGAAACCGGCGGCCAGGCCAAGCAAATGATCCAGGACGGACTGGTGAAAGTAAATGGGGAGACCTGTACCGCAAGAGGCAAAAAAATCAAGCCCGGCGATGTGGTGGCCATCCACGGCACCGATTATACCATACAGCAATGAAGATAGAACGCATGGGTATTGACGCCTACCGCAATCTGGAACACCTGGTGTTGGATTTTGACGATGTAAATGTGATCTACGGCGAAAATGCCCAGGGTAAGACCAATTTGATTGAAGCGGTGTACCTGTTTACCGGCGCTAAAAGTTTTCGAGGTGCCCGGGACAGCGAGCTGGTACAGTTTGGCAAAGAACAGGCACAGCTGCAAATTCATTTTGTCAGCGGTAATCGACCCCAAACGGCCATGTTACAGATTAAAAAACGCCGCAACGCCACCTTAAACGGCATTGCCAAGGCCTCAGCCGCCGCGCTGGGGGAAGAGATCAAGGCGGTGGTGTTCAGCCCCACCCATTTGACCATGATTAAAGACGGCCCGGCAGAACGGCGCAAGTTTTTAGATCTTGCTCTGTGCCAAATCCGTACAGGATATAAAAAATTGCTCAGCGACTACAACCGCAGTTTGGCCCAGCGGAATATGCTGCTGCGAGATATTGCGGCAGGTAAAATGAGCGCCGACACCCTGTTTATTTGGGACGGCAATCTGGCTCGTGCTGGGGCAAAAATCATTTATCAGCGCCGTGCCTATGTGGCTGCGCTGGAAGAACCGCTTTCCCGTATTCACACCGGTCTGTCCGGCGGGCGGGAGCAAATCGGTGCCCAACTGCAAGGCGCTTTTGATTACGGTGATTTGGCCGTAGAAGAACTGGAACGGCGGTTGCTCTCTTTGCTGGAAAGCGCCCGCAGCGAGGATATTTACCACCGAGCCACCACCGTAGGACCCCACAGGGATGATCTGGATATTACCTTAAACGGTATCTCTGCCCGAAAGTACGGCAGTCAGGGGCAGCAGCGCAGTTGTGTGCTCTCCCTAAAACTGGCGGAAGCGGAAATTCTGCAACAAAAAACAAATGAAGCCCCTATTGCCCTACTGGACGATGTAATGAGCGAGCTGGACGAAGGGCGGCAAGATTATATTCTCAACCACATGAAGGGTATGCAGTTGTTTATTACCTGCTGTGATGCGGGCACCATCTTGCGTGGCACCCGGGGCAAAACCTTTCATATTGAAAACGGCAAGGTGGTGAACTGATGCTCCTGCACATTGGCGGCGACACAGTGGTGCGTACCGGCGATATTATCGGTATTTTTGATATGGATACCTCCACGGTAGGTAAGGCCACCCGAGATTTTTTAACCAGGGCAGAGCAGCAAAAGCGGGTGCAGTATGTAAATTACGACCTGCCCAAAAGCTATGTGCTTACCAAAGAGACGGTGTATATCAGTCCCCTGAATGTAAGCACGCTGATCAAACGATGGAAATAACCCATTTTCGATAGAATACGGACACAGGCACCGCACCTGCCCACAGTGCGGAGGACGCCTTTGTGGGCAGAAAGGCAGAAGTTATGGCTGAAGAAGAAAAGACTGTTTTGGAAGAAGCGGATATGGACACCGTTGTAACGGAAGAATATTCCGCAAAAGATATTCAGGTGCTGGAGGGCCTGGAGGCCGTCCGCAAGCGCCCGGGCATGTATATCGGCTCCACCAGCGCCTCCGGTCTCCACCATCTGGTGTATGAGATCGTGGACAACGCCATCGACGAGGCTCTGGCCGGCTACTGCACCGAGATCACCGTCACCATCAACCCCGGCAACTCCATCACCGTCACCGATAACGGCCGTGGTATCCCCGTGGACATCCAGGCCCAGACCGGCAAGCCCGCCCTGGAGGTGGTTTATACCATCCTCCACGCCGGCGGCAAGTTCGGCGGCGGCGGCTACAAGGTGTCCGGCGGCCTCCACGGCGTGGGCGCCAGCGTGGTCAACGCCTGCTCCGAGTGGCTGGAAGTCCGGGTCCACAAGGAGGGCAAAATCTATGAGATGAAGTTCTCCCGGGGCAAGGTGACCCAGTCCATGACCATCATCGGGGACACCGACCACACCGGTACCGAAGTCACCTTCCAGCCCGACCCGGAGATGTTCGAGGAGCTGGTTTACGACTACGAGACCCTCCACCGCCGCATGCGGGAGCAGGCCTTCCTGAACGCCGGCCTCAAAATCACCATGACCGATCTGCGGCCCGGCCAGGAGCAGCGGGACGAGATGTGCTACGAGGGCGGCATCCGGGAGTTTGTCACCTTCATCAACGAGAACAAAACCCCGGTCCATGACCAGGTTATCTATATGGCCGGGGAGAAGGACGACGCCATGGCCGAGGTGGCATTGCAGTACACCGACGGTTACAGCGAAATCATCGTTTCCTTCGCCAACAACATTCACACCCCCGAGGGCGGCATGCACGAGGAGGGCTTCAAGCGGGCCATCACCAACGTCCTCAACAGCTACGGCCGCAAGGCAAAGCTGCTGAAGGAGGACGAAAAGGTGTCCGGCGACGACTGCCGGGAGGGCCTGACCTGCGTCATCTCCGTCAAACTCACCGAGGCCCAGTTCGAGGGCCAGACCAAGGCCAAGCTGGGCAACAGCGAGATCCGCACCCTGGTCAACTCCATCGTCACCGAAAAACTCTCTGAGTTCCTGGACGAAAATCCCGCCGTGGGCCGGGCCATTCTGGAAAAGGCCCTGATGGCCTCCAAGGCCCGGGAGGCCGCCCGCCGGGCCCGGGAGGAAGTCCGCCGCAAGAACGCGCTGGAGGGCTCCACCATGCCTGACAAGCTCTCCGACTGCAACGAAACCGATCCCTCCCTCACCGAGCTGTATATCGTGGAGGGCGACTCCGCCGGCGGCTCCGCCAAGGGCGGACGGGACAGCCGGTTCCAGGCCATTCTCCCCCTCTGGGGCAAGATGCTCAACGTGGAGAAGGCCCGGGCGGACAAGATCTATGGCAACGACAAGCTGGCCCCGGTGATCACCGCCCTGGGCGCCGGCCTGGGCGAGGAATTTGACGTATCCAAGCTGCGCTATCACAAAGTGGTCATTATGGCGGATGCCGATGTGGACGGCGCGCACATCCGCACCCTGCTGCTGACCTTCTTCTTCCGGTTCATGCGGCCCCTGATCGAGGGGGGCTATGTCTACGCCGCCGTGCCCCCCCTCTACAAGCTGGTGCGGGGCAAGACAACCCGGGTGGCCTTCTCCGACGAGGAACGGGACCGGATCTCCGCCGAGATGCGGGGGGGCAACCCCAACGTGAAGGTGGACATCAGCCGGTTCAAGGGTCTGGGTGAGATGGACCCCCACGAGCTGTGGGAGACCACCATGGACCCCACCCGCC
>CABRZO010000205.1 GCA_902475455.1 uncultured Eubacteriales bacterium | reverse complement strand
AGCCAGCGCTATGTGCGGCTGGAGGATTTCCAGTTCGTCATCCCCCCGGAGGTGGAGTCGGACCCGGAGTCCAAGGCCCGGTTCCTGAAGGCCATGGAGGAGGAGGGGGCCCACTACCTCTCCATTGCCGAGGCGCTGACCCGGAAGCACGAGGCGGAGCTGCTGGCCCAGGGTTTGAGCGAGAAGGAGGCCCACAGCAAGGCGGAGAAGATGGCCAATGAGGACGCCCGGTTCGTGCTGCCCAACGCCTGCGAGACCAAGATGGTGGTCACCATGAACGCCCGGAGCCTCAACAATTTCTTCTCCATCCGCTGCTGCAACCGGGCCCAGTGGGAGATCCGGGCCCTGGCGGAGGAGATGTACAGGTTGGTCTACGCCGTGGCCCCCAATCTGTTTGCCAAGAGCGGTCCCAGCTGCGTGGCCACCGGCCGCTGCCCCGAGGGCAAGATGAGTTGCGGCAAGATGAAGGAAGTGCAGGCCAAGTACGCCGCCATCCACGCCGGGAAATAAAGAATCAAACAGGGCGGCCCCGGCCGCCCTGTTTGCAGATTGTGCAAGGAGCTTTTATGAACATTCAGATCTACGGCAAGAACAAATGCTTTGACACCAAGAAGGCCCAGCGCTATTTCCAGGAGCGCCGGGTCAAGTTCCAGTTCATCGACCTGCCCCGGTTCGGCATGGGCCCCCGGGAGTTGGAGAACGTGGCCCGGGCGGTGGGAGGTGTGGACAACCTCATCGACCCCAAGCACCCGGATGCCAAAACTCTGAGCTATTACGCCTATGACGGTCAGAAGCTGGAGCACCTGCTGGACAACCCCAAGGCCATCCGTACCCCCATTGTCCGCAACGGCAGACAGGCCACCGTGGGCTATTGCCCGGATGTCTGGAAGACCTGGGAGTAATGGCATAAAGTCGGATATAGAAATTAAAATGTAATATATACTTGACAAAATGACACAGCGGAAGTATACTGGCCTCAGACAGAGCAAAGGAGGTCTGGTTTGCTATGAGCATTGCGAAAATTGCGGGGATTGTTACTGGTATCGTAGTGGCGGTGCTGCTGGTGGTACTGATGGTGGTGCTGTTCCGGAAGCAGGGGGGCGCGGGCTTTGGCCGGGCCAAGTACGACGAGCGGCAGCAGCTGGCCCGGGGCAAGGCCTTTCGGGCCGGGTTCTTTACGGTGCTGATCTATGAGCTGCTCTATGCCTTCGGGGACCTGATGGGGCTGCGCTGGACGGTGCCCTTTACCGGGGTGATGATCGGCCTCTTTCTGGGTGTGGCGGTGTTCGGAGTGGTGGCCATTTGTCAGGACGCCTATCTCAGCCTCAATGAGAAACCCCGGGGATGGTACCCTCTATGGGGCATCATTATCCTGGCCAACGGGGCCTGTGGAGCCAGCCAGGCCCTCCATGGGGAGCTGATTCAGGACGGTATGTTGACGGCCAACTGGCTCAACGCCCTGTGCTGCGGGCTGTTTGTGGTCATCCTGGTGGCCCAGCTGCTCCACACTGCCCGGGTGAGACGGGAAGAGATGGAAGACGAGGTATGAAGAATTTAAAATTAAAATCCGCCCGGGCCGCCAAGGATTTGAGTCAGCAGGCTCTGGCGGATCTGGTGGGGGTGTCCCGGCAGACCATCAACGCCATTGAGAAGGGGGACTACAATCCAACCATCAAGCTGTGCCTGGCCATTTGCAGAGTTTTGGACAAAACCCTGGACGAACTATTCTGGGAGGAGGAGACACCGTGAACTCCACCTACCTGCTGTGTATTTATATCCCGCTGTTGCTGGTTATTTATCTGGCCATGCGGACCCGGCGCTGGGCGGGATTTCACCGGGCGGCCCGGCGCCGCCGGAACAAAGGAGCGAAACCGATTATGGAAGAGATCATTTTGAAACTCATGGGCAAAGGGGTGCAGGTGAGTACCATCAATGACACCCTGAACGGTAAGCTGACCCACTATGCCCAGGGCTGGCTCACCCTCACCGACGCCAAGGGAAAAGAACAGTATGTCAACGCCGACTATGTCACCAAGATGAAGGAGATCCCCATCAAATATTAAGATATAAAAAATCCCTGTCCGGTCCGGACAGGGATTTTTACGCTTATTCAGCCGATGCCCAGCAGCAGCTGAGCAAAGAAGAAGTAGATCAGCAGGGCCACCGCATCCACGATGGTGGTGATGAAGGGGGAGGCCATGACCGCCGGGTCGAAGCCCAGCTTATCCGCCAGCATGGGCAGAGTGCAGCCCACCAGCTTGGCGCACACCACGGTGACCGCCAAGGTGATGCAAACCACCGCATCCACCATCAGGGTGATGCTGGCGTTGCCCAGCAGCAGGTGGTCCACAAGCCAGATCTTGCCGAAGTTGACGATGGCCAGGGAGACACCGCAGACCACCGCCACCCGGATTTCCTTCCAAATCACCTTCAGAATGTCCTTGAATTCCACATCTCCCAGGCTCATGGCCCGGATGACGGTGACGCTGGACTGGCTGCCGCAGTTGCCGGAGGTGTCCATCAGCATGGGAATGAATCCGGTGAGGGCCACGCAGGCGGCCAGGGCGTTTTCAAAACTGTTGATGATGATGCCGGTGAAGGTGGCGCTGACCATCAGCAGCATCAGCCAGGGGATACGGCTCTTCCAGGTCTCAAAGACGCCGGTTTTGAAGTAGGGCCGCTCGGTGGGGATGATGGCGGCCATCTTCTCGATGTCCTCGGTGGCTTCGTCCTCCATGACGTCCACCGCGTCGTCCACGGTGACGATGCCCACCAGTCGGTTCTCCTGGTCCACCACGGGCACAGACAGCAGGTCATAGCGGTTGAAGAGGTCCGCCACATCCTCCTGGTCGTCGGTGGTGGTGCACTTGATGACGTTGTCCTCCATGATGTCGCCGATCTTGGCCTCATAGGGGTGCATCAGCAAGTCCTTGATGGTGACCACGCCCTCCAGGTGCCGCTGGTTATCGGTGACAAAGAGGACGTAAATGGTCTCGGAATCCTGGCCGTGGGCCCGGATATAGTCAAAGGCGTCGTGTACCTCCATCTCCTGCTTCAGGGAGAGGTACTCGGCGGTCATAATGCTGCCGGCGGAGTTTTCCGGATACTTCAAAAACTGGTTGATGAGGCTCCGGGTCTCCGGCTTGGCGTTTTTCAGCACCCGCCGCACCACGGTGGCGGGCAGCTCCTCCAGCATGTCCACGGCGTCGTCCACGTAGAGGTCCTCTACGATGTTGCCCAGCTCCGTGTCGGTGATGGAGTTGATGATGATCTCCTGGATATCCACCGGGAGAAAGGCGAACACATCGGATGCCACATCCTTCTGGAGCATCCGGAACACCAGCAGCCGCCGCTCCTCGGGCAGCTCCTCCAGGTATTCGGCGATGTCCGCCTCGTTCATGTCGTTGATCTTTTCCCGCAGCTGCCGGTACTGTTTTTCGTCCAGCAGCCGGTTCAGGTCATCGACGGAGAAACCATAGGTTTCCACGAAATCTTCTTGATCCATATGAAATTGCCTCCGTTCTCTTACATATTACAGCAGAAAAAACGGTTAGAGGCAGACAAGGTCCCGGCAGTCCCAGGGACAAAGCCGGATGGATTCAGTTCTGGCGCCGGACCCGCAAGGGAACCGGAGCGTCCTGGCCGATGCCGGGATCAGGTCTGCAACTTCGACCGTCGCCTTCCATTCAGGTCCAACTCCTTTCTGATGATTTCGGGCAGATTCCCGTGCCCTGTTATTATATTTCCCCCCAGGGGAAAAAGCAACCGCGAAAGTGCCCAATCCGGCGAAAAAGAATTCCGGCATTTCCGGCGCTTTTGCGTCGTGTCCGGGGGCTGAATTCCGGGGATAGGTCCATTGGATTTACTCCGGCGGTTTGATTGACCAGGGGCGGGGATCAAAAAAGAAGGACATCCGATTGGATGTCCTTCTTTTGGAGCGGAAGACGAGGCTCGAACTCGCTACCTCCACC
>CABRZO010000204.1 GCA_902475455.1 uncultured Eubacteriales bacterium | reverse complement strand
CATAGGTTTCGGCGGTTTCACAGAATTCCGTCCTCCGCAGAGGACGGAACAAAATTCGATTCCGTCATTTCCGAGGACATGTGCCTCGGAAATGACTCTTCTCATGCAGGACAGGGTGACTTTTGCGTAAGCAATCGAGCCCTGTCCTGCATGCAATCCCTTTGTCGGAAAAGGCCTTTGGCCTTTTCCGACAAGCTCGGGCGGAGGCCTTTCAACCATTATATTGGCTCATAGCCTTGTCCATGCCCTGGGAGAACACGCACTCGATGGCGTCCAGGGCCCGCTCCACGGCGGCGTCGATGGTCTTTTGGTCCTCCTTGGAGAACTTGCCCAGCACCCAGTCCGCCATGTCGTAGTCCGGGTGGGGCTTCTGGCCCACCCCGATTTTCAGCCGGGGGAACTGGTCCGAGTGGAGCTGAGCGATGATGTTGCGCAGGCCGTTGTGGCCCCCGGCGGTGCCGCTGCGCCGCAGCCGCAGCTTGCCCACCGGCAGGGACACGTCGTCGCTGACCACCAGCACCCGCTCCGGGGGGATTTTGTAGAACTGGCAGGCCTCCCGGACCGCCTCTCCCGACAGGTTCATATAGGTGGTGGGCTTCATCAGCAGCACCCGGCAGCCTCCGTACTCCACCACGTTGGTCAGGGCCTTGAATTTCAGCCGCTGGATGGGTTTATTCAGCCGCTCCCCCAGGGCGTCGGCGGTCATGAAGCCCACGTTGTGGCGGGTGTTCTCATACTGGTCCCCGGGGTTGCCCAGGCAGACCAGGATCCAGTCCAGGGAGGAGGTCTGCTTGCCACCCCGGCCGAAGAGATTGATGATCATGGCGAGAAAAAACCTCCTGGGAATAGCACCGAAAGGGGTACCGCCCAGGCAGTACCCCTTGGTGAATTGATTTGTGCTGTTTTTCCGGCCCTGGGCCGGGAAAACGGAATTACTGGAACAGAGGAGAGACGGAAGTCTCGTTGAAGATGCGGCTGATGGCCTCGGCAAAGACGTCGGCCACGTTGACGAACTTGATCTTGGAGCACTGCTTGGCGGCCTCGGAGGCGGGGATGGTGTTCAGGAAGAACAGCTCCTTGATGCAGCTCTTCTCGATGCGCTCCACGGCGGGGCCGGAGAGGACGCCGTGGGAGGCGGCAGCCACCACGTCCCGGGCGCCGCCGATGGTCACCAGGGCCTCAGCGGCGTGGCAGAGGGACCCGCCGGTGTCCACCATGTCGTCCAGCAGGATGACGTGCTTGTCCCGGACGTCGCCGATGATGTTCATGACCTCGGAGGAGTTGGCCTTCTGGCGGCGCTTGTCCACGATGGCCATGGGCATGTTCATCTTCTGGGCGAAGGAGCGGACCCGGGCCACGCTGCCCACGTCCGGGGACACCACCATGGTGTCCTCATGGACGTCGGCGTACTTCTGGTTAAAGTAGTCCACAAACAGGGGAGCCCCCAGCAGATTGTCCACGGGGATGTCGAAGAAGCCCTGGATCTGGTTGGCGTGCAGGTCCATGGTCAGCACCCGGTCGGCGCCGGCCCGGGTGATCAGGTTGGCCACCAGCTTGGCGGAGATGGGGTCACGGGGCTTGGTCTTGCGGTCCTGCCGGGCGTAGCCGAAATAGGGGATGACGGCGGTGACCCGGCCGGCGGAGGCCCGCTTCAGGGCGTCGATCATGATGAACAGGTCCATCAGGTTGTCGTTGACGGGCATGCAGGTGGACTGAATCACGAACACGTCGCTGCCCCGGACGGTCTCATAGATGGAGATGGCGCTCTCGCCGTCGGAGAAGGTCTTTACCTCGGAGCTGCCCAGGGGGAGCTGCAGCTTGGCGCAGATGGCCTTGGCCAGCTCAGGATTGGAATTGCCGCTGAAGATCTTGATGTCTTTACCATGAGAGATCATAAGATTTCATCCTTCTTTCTCTGTTTGTGTTTATCTCTTCTGGGGTCTCAATACACGTTTCTTCTGATTGCAAGCGGCCCGGCGGCCGCTGGGGGTTGGGATTATTTTTGCTCCCGGTGGCGCTTGGCCCAGCCCTCTTTGTGGACCTGACGGGCCCGAGCCACCGCCAGTGCGTCGGCGGGGACGGTGGAGGTGATGGTGCTGCCGGCGGCGGTAAAGGCGCCGTCCTCCACGGTGACCGGGGCCACCAGGTTGGTGTTGCAGCCGATAAAGACGTTATTTCCCACGGTGGTGCGGTACTTGTGGTTGCCGTCGTAGTTGCAGGTGATGGAGCCGCAGCCGAAGTTGCAGTGCTTGCCCACGTCGCTGTCCCCCACATAGATCAGGTGGGGCAGCTTGGTGCCTTCGCCGATGACGGCGTTCTTGACCTCCACGAAATCCCCCACCTTGCAGCCGTCGGCCACCCGGGTGCCCGGGCGGACATAGGCGAAGGGGCCGATGTTGACGTTCTGGCCGAACACCGCCTCATTGAGCTGGCTGGAGTTGGCCACGCAGCCCGCCCCCAGGGTGCAGTCCCGGATCATGGTGTTGGGGCCGATCTCGCAATTGGGGCCGATGTGGGTGTCCCCCCGCAGAATCACGTTGGGCAGCAGCACGGTGCCTGCCTCCACAGTGACGGTGGGATCGATATACACGCTGGCGGGGTCCAGCATCCGGACGCCCTGGCGCAGAAGCCGGTCGTTGTAGTCCAGCCGGGCCAGATCCTGGACATAGGCCAGGGCCTCCTCCTCCAGGGGGAAGGCCAGGGGGGAGTCGTCCAGAGCCGGGGCGAAGGTGTCGCCCTGCTCCAGATCCGCCGGGGTCTCAAAGCCCGCCAAAGCCTGGGCGGGGATGCGGCTGAGGCCGAAATAGGCCTCCTCGGGCTGGGGCAGCTGCCCGAGGCCGGTGAGCAGCTCTGCTCCGGCGAAGCCCAGCCACACCGGCCGGGTGATGGAGATGACCTCCCCGGCGCAGCCGGCGGCGAAGGTCCGGACGGTGTCCTTCAGCTCCGGGGCGTCCAGGGAACAGACCTGGGTGCCCTCCGGGAAGCAGGCGGCGGCCTCCTGGGCCAGGTCGGAATGGGTGAGAAGCAAAAACCGCTCCACACCGGCACCCTGTAAAGCCCGGACCAACCAAACAGCGGCAGGGGAGAAGAGCAGGGGACGCAGCATGAGCGGAAGAGAATCGGAGTCCTGAGGACAGCGGTCAATGGTGATAATGGCACTGGAAGCGACCACAAAAATCACGCCTTTCCTAGGGATAGAATCATGTTCATTATAGCAAAGAATACTGGGATTTGCATCAGATCTGCGCAAAAATTTTTGACTTTGGAGGACTTCACCAAGTTCCCGAAACATTTTTGAAGGAAATTCTGCGAAAGCCACAGCCCCGGGGTCCCTTTGCCAAATGCCCGGCGTCGGTTCTCTCGGGCCACCAGGAAAGATATGTAGGGCGGGGGCTTGCCCCCGCCGCCGTTTCCGGTGATGCCCCGAGGGAAAAAGATGCTTCGTCACTTCGTTCCTCAGCATGACAGGGGCGGGGGCCTCAGCATGACAGGGGGAGTAAAAAAGGCTTTGTCAGGGCAGGGAGGATCTTTTCAGTCCAACCCCAGGGCCTGGTCCACCGGCAGGGAGAGCACGGTGCCGTGGGCGGGGCTGTGGATGCCGCAGGCCTGGGAGATGGCCTGCATGATGGGCACCTTGTGCTCCGCCTCGGCGATGATGGCCACGATCTCCCGCTCCTGCTGGACGCTCATGCCCCAGAACTTCATGGTGTCCTCGCTGGACAGCCGGCGGCTGTTGAACACGGTGCCGCCGGTGGCCCCGGCGCTTCGGGCGGCGCTCATCACGTCGTCGCTGAAGCCCTGGTTCACAATGGTCAGGATCATCACATAGTTGCACTCGGACATGGTAACATGACTCCTCTCAGAGGGGGTGGGGACCTGCGGGGAGGGGCCCAGGGCCTCCAGCTGCCGCACCAGCCGGCCGCTGCCCCCGTTGATGGGCAGGGTGACGGCGATGCCGCTGTTGGCGGAGGCC
>CABRZO010000203.1 GCA_902475455.1 uncultured Eubacteriales bacterium | reverse complement strand
CGGCAGCCGATGGCGATCAGCAGATCGCACTTGGCGGAGGCGATGTTGGAGGCGTGGTTGCCGTGCATGCCGATCATGCCGGTGAACAGCGGGTCGTTGCCGGGGCAGGCGCCGCCGCCCATGATGGTGGAGGCCACCGGACAGTGCAGGGTGTTGTAGAACTTCCGGAACTCGGGCACTGCGCCCCGGGAGCGGATGACGCCGCCACCCACCAGGATCAGGGGGCGCTGGGCCTCCTCAATCATCTCCAGCAGCTTGTCCAGGTCCGCCAGATCCGGATCCGGGGTGCTCCTTCAGGGGCAGGGGCTCGTAGTCGGTATAAGTAGAGGTGACGTTCTTCAGAATGTCGATGTGCACCGGGCCGGGCCGGCCGGAGCGGGCGATGGCGAAGGCCTCCCGGACCACGTCCGCCAGCTTGTCGGCGTCCTTCACCAGGAAGTTGCACTTGGTGATGGGCATGGTGATGCCGGTGATGTCCACCTCCTGGAAGGAGTCCTTACCGATGAGGCTCTCACCCACGTTGCAGGTGATGAACACCACGGGGGAGGAGTCCAGATAGGCGGTGGCGATGCCGGTGACCAGGTTGGTGGCGCCGGGGCCGGAGGTGGCGAAGCAGACACCCACCTTGCCGGTGGCCCGGGCATAGCCGTCGGCGGCATGAGAGGCGCCCTGCTCGTGGGAGGTGAGGATGTGCTTGATCTTCTGGCCATAGCCGTGGAGCTCAAACTCATCGTAGATGTTCAGGATGGTGCCGCCTGGATAGCCGAAGACGGTGTCAACGCCCTGCTCCAGCAGGCATTCCATCAGAACCTGGGATGCGGTCATTCTCATGGGATGATTTCCTCCTTTGGAAATGTGTTTTAGACGGCAGCAGATACAAAAAATGCTCCGTCCAGTCAATAGGACGAAGCAGAATACTCCGTGGTACCACCTAAATTCGCACCCCAGCCGGGGCAAAGGGCGCGCACTCGTGGCCCCGATAACGTGGGGCAAATCCGTCCCCCCCTAGTGGGCTTGCGCCGTTCAAAGGGGCTGCTCCCGGGTGACGTTCGGGCAGGGTAATCCGATAGGCGCTTGCAGCAACCGCGCCCTCTCTGAATCGGAACTACGGCCTTACTCTTCCGATCATCGCGTTTTTTATATGTGAATAATGATAACGGCAAGCTGGGGTTTTGTCAATATCCCTTCCAAAGAAATTTTGCGCTTTAAAGCGTTTGTTTTTGGGATAATTTCGTGAAAAATTTTTTGATTTTCCTCTTTACAAATGGGGCAAGCTCTGCTATACTCTCCTTAGTGAGAACGATTACTACTTATCGACCGGAACTCACAACCGATGAATTTTAAAATGTACTAATTTAGGAGGAACACATTATGAAGTATATCTGTCCTGTTTGCGGCTATGTCAGCGAGGAGCCCATCGAGAAGTGCCCCATCTGCGGCGCCGCTATGAAAGAGGATACCGGTGACAATACCGTTTACGCTGCCGAGCATGTGCTGGGCGTGGCCAAGGACGCTCCCGAGGACGTGATCGCCGGCCTGCGTGAGAACTTCGCCGGCGAGTGCTCTGAGGTGGGCATGTATCTGGCCATGGCCCGAGTGGCCCATCGTGAGGGCTATCCTGAGATCGGCCTGTACTGGGAGAAGGCCGCCTATGAGGAGGCCGAGCACGCCGCCAAGTTTGCCGAGCTGCTGGGCGAAGTGCTGAGCGACTCCACCAAGGCCAACCTGGAGGCCCGTGTGGCCGCCGAGTTCGGCGCCACCCAGGGCAAGGTGGACCTGGCCAAGCGGGCCAAGGAGCTGGGCCTGGATGCCATCCATGACACCGTTCACGAGATGGCTCGCGACGAGGCCCGCCACGGCAAGGCACTGAAGGGCCTGCTGGACCGTTACTTCGGCTAATCGAATAGGGACAAAGGGGCAGAGCCAATGGGCTCTGCCCTTTTTTGTGTGGCGGGCCTCGTCACCAAGCGTTTTGCCCCCCAGGGGCAAAACCTTGAACCCGGGGGAATTCACTTCCCCCGGGTTGGTGCAATGAAAAAGGGGATCCCCGCAAAACAGGTTTTGCGGGGCCGGGCCGCCACGGCAAGGCACTGAAGGGCCTGCTGGACCGTTACTTCGGCTAATCGAATAGGGACAAAGGGGCAGAGCCAACGGGCTCTGCCCCTTTTTGTGTGAAAAATTTGCGTATCTGCGATAAAACGTGTATCATAATTAAAATGTTATTCAGCTGCTGGGGGAGAGCAAAGACGGGAGGTTATCTTATGACAGAACGGGAAAATGCGCTGCTTGCCATGCATCATCAGGAACCGGAATGGGTACCGGCGGTCTTTGACTGCGTTTACAACTGCAACGACGTGATCGGCGATCGGCCCTTGTTTGAGGATGGAGACGACTGCTTTGGCATCCATTGGATTCGCAGCGGGCCGGAGACCAATTTTATCACCCATGTGGATCCCAACCGGCCCCCGGTGCTGGAGGATGTGACCCAATGGCGGGAGCAGGTGAAGTTCCCGGATCTGGATCAATACGACTGGGAAGGGGAGGCGGCCTTAATTACCCCGGACATCCGCCGGGAGAAGCTGATTTGCTATGTGATGCCCCTGGGCATTTTCGAGCGCACCCACACTCTCATGCGGTTTGAGGACGCCCTGTGCGCCTACCTGGAGGAGCCGGAGGAGATGTACGACTTTTGCGGCGCCCTGGCGGACCACAAAATCGACCTGGTACACCATATCGCCAAATATCTGAAGCCGGATCTGATCTGTTACCACGACGACTGGGGGATGCAGACCGGGCCCTTCCTGCCCAAGCATGTCTGGGAGGAGATCATCAAGCCTCACACCCAGCGGATCTACGACACCGTCAAGAGTTACGGTATCAACATGGTCCACCACTCCTGCGGCAAGGTGGAGAGCTACATCCCGGATATGCTGGAGATGGGCATCGACGGCTGGAACTCCTGCCAGAGCTGCAATGATCTGGCAGGGCTGAAGCAGCGCTACGGGGACCGGCTGGTGTTCTGGCAGGCCCTAGACGATCAGAGAGTGCTGGGGCAGAAGGGCACCACCGACGAGATGCTCCGGGAGGAGGCCATCCGCAAGACGGAGATGCTGGCCGCCGGGGGTGGCTGGCTGTGCGGTCCCACCGCCTTTGTCTCCTTTATCCCGGAGCAGGACCGGAAGTGCGACCGCTATGTGAAGGAATATTCTAAGGAATACTATGCCAAGCGACGTCAGGCCAGCGAGGGCTGAACCACGCTTGGATGCGGAAGCTGAGACGTTACAACAGACAACCGGGCAGAGCCGTCAGGCTCTGCCCGGTTATTCCTGCACATTGGACAACAAAAAAGGCTGCTGCATCAGGATGCAGCAGCCTTTTAATGTATGGTCCAGGGGAGGTGTCAAAACCGGTCACTTCATCTCTTCCTGGAGCGCCGGCTTCCAGCCGTTCTTTTCCGCCAAGTAGAGGATGACGGAGCGGCGGGTGACGATGCCGCAGAGACAGCCCCGGTCGTCCACGATGGGGACGAAATTCTGCCGTAGCACCGAGTCGATCACGTCGGTTTCGCTGGCCTGGATCCCCAGGGCAGGGCAGAAGTCGGGCCGGAAAATGGTGCCCACCCGGTATTTTTCGTGCTCCTTGAGCTCGGTGGTGCCGGTCTCCAGCACGTGGCGCAGGAAGTCGCCCTCGGTGACGCAGCCTAGATATTTGCCCTCGTGGTTGAGTACCGGAATGGCGGTATAGCCGTAGCGGCGCATGATCTCCAGTCCCTGGCGCACGGTGCTCTCCTCCTGGAGGCAGGCGGTGCTGTATTTGGGAATCATGATTTTTGCGATGTTCATGGGTATCTCCTTTGGATGGGGTAGTTCTTAGGGAAAACTCAGAGCTGCTGATAGGCCTCCATCAGCCGGGGAATAAACTGCTTTTTGCGGCTGACCACCCCGGGCAGCAGGGTGCCGCCCTCTTGGCTGGG
>CABRZO010000202.1 GCA_902475455.1 uncultured Eubacteriales bacterium | reverse complement strand
CAGCCCCCACGGCGCAGCCCAGGGTAAAGCAGCCGTCGGTGGACAGGTCGCAGACCCCCAGCATGGAGTAGCTCAAAAACAGGGCCAGTGCCACCAGCCCATAGATCAGGCCCAGTTCCAGGGCGTTTTGCACCAGTGCCCAGGTGATAAACAAAGCCGATCCCTCCTCATTTAATCATATATCTCTAAATCGGTTTGCGATGGGACCGGACGGCAGCGCTGCTGCCGTCCGGTCATAGGTTACAATCAAAAACTGGGTTGGAACTTATTCAAAGCTCTCAGCGGTGGTGATCTCCACAACCTGGGTGGCATAGGGGGCGAAGGCCTCCTTGATGGCATCCAGATCCAGCCCCAGGGCCTCACAGGTCTCGGTGTTCACGGTGGCGATGCCGTTGTCAAAGGTCTGGACGGGGGTAGTGGCGGGATCGGCGCCGTTGACCAGAATGTCAACCACCATATCGGCGGAGGCGGTGCCCAGATTGGCGTAGTCCACGCCGTAGCCCAGGAAAGCGCCGTTCAGGGCAAAGGAGTCGGCACCGCAGTAGTGGGGGATGCCGGCGTCAATGAAGAGCTCATAGATGGACAGCTCCGCATCCATGATGGTGTTGTCGGTGGGGGTGAACACCGCGTCCACACCCTCGGCGATCAGGGCCTGAGCTGCAAGCTGCACATCGCCGGTGGTGGAGCCGGTCTTTTCCACATACTTGATGCCCTTCTCGTCCAGATAGGCCTTGGCGTCGGCAATGGCCTGGGTGGAGGAGTCCTGAGCGGTGTCATAGAGCAGACCCACATAGTCGCAGTCCGGGTCGGCGGCAAAGATCAGATTCATGATGGATTCGGTGTTCAGAGCGTCGGAGGTGCCGGTGACCTTACCGCCGGGGGCGTCCATGCTGTCCACCAGGCCGGAGATCACCGGGTCGGTGACGGCGGAGAACACCAGCGGAATGTCCGTGTCCTCCAGAGCGCTCATCATAACAGAGGCGCTGGGAGTGGCCACAGCCACCACGATGTCCACATCGTCGGCAATCATGTTGGCGCCGATCTGGCCAAGCACGGTCTGGTCGGCCTGGGCGTTGTCGTAGTAGTCGGCATATTCAAAGGTGACGCCCAGCTCTTCTCCCTTGGCGTCCAGCTCGGCCTGGAGATTCTCCACGATCTGGTTGAGGGAGGCGTGGTCCATCCAGTTGACGATGCCCACCTTGTAGACGGTGCCGTCACCGGAAGCGTCGGCGTCGGAAGCGCTGGAAGAGCCGGCGCTGTTGCCGCCGGTGCTTCCGCAGGCTGCCAAAGCCAGGATCATGGCCAGAGCCATCAGCAGAGCAAGCAGTTTTTTCATGTTGAGTTCCTCCTTATGAATCAGGCGGGCCGGACAAAGGCAAACAAAAAAAGCCCCTGTCCCACATGGGACAAGAGCTTCCACTCCTGCGGTACCACCCAAATTGACGATGATCGTCCACTTTACACCCTGCGCTGTTTGCTACGCAGTCCCTGGGATAACGGGCGGGTTCCCGTCGGCGCCTACTGGAGCTTTGCAAGAAAACTCGTTGGGGCCGCCCTCGGAAGGCCATTCGTCCCCCTGCCGGTGCCGCGCTCACACCCTTCGCGGCTCGCTTTGTCCGGTGGTCTGGAGGAGTACTCCTCTTCCTCGTCGGTTTATTGTGATGAAGTATAGCGCCATTTTCGCCGGTTGTCAAGCGGGAATTTTACCAGCGGAAAAAAGATTGCGCCCGCCCCGTGGGCGGCGATATAATGACAGTGGCATTATCATTAAGATATGCGTGTTGAAACACAAAGGAGACTATGCCATGTTGCAGTTGTTGCTGGGAAGAAATCAGGGGGCCATCACCGATGCCATCCTCTCCCGGGCCGCCTGGCCTGCGGCGGGGGAGCGTAGCCTGGTGATTGTGCCGGAGCAGTATTCCCATGGGATAGAGAGAAAATTATGTCAACTTGGCGGGGACGCCGTTTCCGCCCGGTCTGAGGTGCTCACCTTTTCCCGGCTGGCCCAGCGGGTCTTTCAGGAACTGGGGGGGAGCGCCCGTCCGGTGCTGGATCAGGGCGGACGGCTGCTGCTGATGCATCTGGCTGCCGCCCGGCTGGCGGGAGAGTTGAAGATCTATCGCCAGGCCCGGGAAAAGGCAGGGTTTCTCACCAGCCTGCTGGCCACCGCCGACGAGTGCAAGAGCTATTGTATCTCTCCGGAGCTGCTGTTGGAGGCCGGGGCTTCGGCGGAGGAGGAGGGACAACGGCTTCGGGAGCTGGGGCTGATCCTGGCCGCCTATGACGCCCTGGTGACAGATCGGGCGGAAGACCCCCGGGACCGGCTGACCCGGCTGGCTCATACTCTGAGGGGGACCGATTATTTCCGGGGCAGAGCTGTCTATCTGGACGGCTTCACCGACTTTACCCCCCAGGAGAGGCTGGTTTTGGAGGTGCTGCTGCGCCAGGCCCCATCGGTCACCGTGGGACTGCGCTGCGATACACTGCAGCTCGACGGGGAAGACATTTTTGCCCCCACCCGGCGCACCGCCCTGGCCCTGGTGGCCCTGGCCCGGGACAACGGGATTGGTATGGAGTATACCTGTTTGCCCCAGCCGGAAGGGCTGGCTCCGGCCCTGTCCCATCTGGAGCAAGCCCTGTTTTCCGGGGGAACAACGGACTTCCATGAGACGGAAGAAATGGTGTTTTGTTGTAAAGCAAATGATCCTTACATGGAAATTGAACAGGCTGCAGAGGAAATTCTGCGCTTAGTGCGTGACAAGGGATATCGCTTTCGTGATATTACGGTGGCCGTCCGAAATCTGGAGGAATGGGGCGAGCGGATGGAGAGTGTCTTTGGCCGCTGCGGGATCCCTATTTTCCTGAGCCGGATGGATGATATTTTGCAGAAGCCGGTGTTGACCCTGCTGACCGGGGCCCTGGATACCGTGGCCGGAGGCTATGAATACGAGGACATTTTCCGCTATTTAAAGACCGGACTCACCGGAGTTTCTCTGGAGGATCGGGACCTGCTGGAGAACTATGTGCTCCAGTGGGACATCCGGGGAACCCGGTGGACCGGTGACAAAAACTGGAGCTGGCATCCCCGGGGCTATGGCCAGGAGTGGAGCGACAAGGATCGGGAAAACCTGACAAGGCTAGATGCTTTACGGAAAGAGATTGTGGCGCCCCTGGAACATCTGCGTCATGCCCAGGCCACCACCGGACAGGGATGGGCCCAGGCGGTCTATGCCTTTTTGGAGGAGATCGATCTGCCCGCCTGCTTGACCCGCCAGGCGGAGGAGCTGACCCGGGCGGGTGCGCTGCGGGAGGCGGAGGAGTACCGCCAGGTCTGGCAGATTTTAATTGGAGCGTTGGAACAGTGTTCCGACTTGCTGGGAGAGGACCCCATGAAGTTGGGGGAATTTGCGGACCTCTTCCAGCTGGTGCTCAGCCAGTACCAGGTGGGCACCATCCCGGTGTCCCTGGACCGGGTCACCTGCAGCGATATGGCCCGCATCAGCCACGCCACCGGAAGGGTGCTCTTTCTGCTGGGGGCCGACGATGAGAATTTGCCCATGGTGGGCAGTGAGCGCTGCCTGCTCACCGACCAGGACCGGGCCCTGCTGTCCCAGTTCGGAGTGGAGACCGCTCTGGATCAGGATGGCCGCATGGACCGGGAAATGCTGCTGATCTATGAGTGCTGCACCATGCCCACAGACCGACTTTATGTCTCCTATGCCGCCCATGGTCTGGACGGGGGAGAGAAGCGGCCCTCCTTTTTGATCCACCGGCTGCTGGAGCTGTTTCCTGAATTGGCGGAGCAGACCCGGGAGGCCCAGGCCCAGGCGCTGCCCTCCGCCCTGGCGCCCGCCCTGGAGGCTGCCGCCGCCCGGGGGGATCGACTGCTGCTGGGGGATCTGGCGGAATTGGAGGGGGCCGATGTGGCCCGTCGGGCCTTGGCCGCTGCGGACCAGCGCCGGGAGAATTTGTCGCCTCAGGCGGTGCAGGA
>CABRZO010000201.1 GCA_902475455.1 uncultured Eubacteriales bacterium | reverse complement strand
TTTGGAGAGCAGATACAGATAGGCATCCAGCGCATCCTCTAAAGCGGCGGGAAAAGGGTGCTCCGGAGCCAGCCGGTAATTCACCGACACCACCTTGCAGCCGGTCTGGGCGGCCAGGGTGGCGCAGACGTTGCTGTAACTGTCAAAATCCCCGGTGACAAAGCCGCCTCCGTGGAAAAACAGCAGCACCGGGGCCACTTTACCATCCCGGCTGAAGGTACGGGCCAGAATGTCCCGGCCCTCCAGGTGCAGAATCCGGTCCATCCGGTTGGTGGTCACCTGCTTGAAGTAGGGGTGGGACACCTGCTCCAGCCGGCGCACCGCCCCGTAGTTCCGCTTTAGATCCGGATCCTGCTGGGAGATAGCCCGCAGTAGAGATTGTACCAGCTTGTTCATCCGATTCGCCACCTTTTCTGTCGATATACTCCGCTGCCCGGGGCAAGCGTTGCCGTTTGCCCCGGGCAGAATTTGATCCTATTTGATTAGTCCTCAAAGACAGCCTTCATGCTGCGGTAGGACATATAGCAGTCCAGCTTGCCGGTAACCTCAAAGGGAGCGTGCATACCCAGCACGGAGACGCCGGCGTCCACGGTGTCGATGTTGCGGTTGGCCATATAGACGGCCACGGTGCCGCCGCCGCCCACATCGACCTTGCCCAGCTCCGCCACATGCCAGAGCACACCGGCAGCGTCAAAGATCCGGCGGGCATAGCCCATGACCTCAGCGGAGGCGTCGGAGGCCCCGGACTTGCCCCGGGAACCGGTGTACTTGCACAGGCCCACCCCCCGGTTGATGAGGCTGGAGTTGCGCTTATCGTACACGCCGGCGAAGTTGGGATCGAAGCAAGCGGTCACGTCGGCGGACAGGCAGAAGGAATGCTCCAGGCACTCCCGCAGGGAGACCCCCTGGCTCTCGCACAGGTCGGCGATGAAGGTATCAAAGGCCTGGGACTGCATGCCGCTGACGCCGTCGGAGCCGATCTCCTCCTTGTCGGCCAGGATGCACACGCCGGTCTTGTGGCGCTTCTCGGCGTCGAAGAGGCCCTTCAGGGCGGCGTAGGCGCACACCCGGTCGTCCTGGCCATAGGCGCCGATCATGGACCGGTCCAGGCCCACGTCAACAGCGGTGTAGGCGGGGACCGCGGACAGTTCGGCGGAAAGGAAGTCCTCCTCAGTGATGCCGTACTTCTGATTCAGCAGGTCCAGCACCGCCAGCTTGACCCGGTCGCCACCCTCGGAGTCGGGATAGGGACGGCTGCCCACGAACAGGTTCAGATCCTCCGGGTCCACCGCAGTGCCCAGGGGCTTCTGGGACTGCTGGGCGGCCAGGTGGGGCAGCAGATCGGGAATGGCCAGCACCGGATCCCCGGGCTCGCCGCCGATGCGGACCTGGACGGAGGTGCCGTCCTTCCGGATCACCACGCCGTGGAGCTCCAGGGGAATGGACAGCCACTGATACTTGCGGATGCCGCCGTAATAATGGGTCTTCATCAGGGCGAAGTCGCCGTCCTCATAGAGGGGATAGGGCTTCAGGTCCAACCGGGGGGAATCGATGTGGGCGGCGCCGATCTGAACACCCTCGGCCAGAGATGCCTCGCCGATGACCGCCAGCAGCAGGGACTTGCCCCGGTTGGAGCGATAGATTTTATCGCCGGGCTTCAGGGCCATGCCCCGCTCATAGGGCACAAAACCCTGCTTTTCCGCCAGGGCGATGGCGGCGTCCACCGCCTCCCGCTCGGTCTTGGCCTCATCCAGGAAGGCTTTGTAGCCCTCGCAGTAGTCGTTCATGGCCGCCACCTGGGCCTCGTCAATCAGGTCATAGCCGCTCTTTTTGTCCAGGAACAGCTGTTCTTTCCGGGCCTCCCAGGCCTTTTTTTCTTCACTCATGTTGAATTCCTCCATTCAGTATCTTCTGAAATAAGTCTCGGGCCGCCCGGGCATAGTTTTCCTGGGCGCCATCGTTTTCCAAAATAAAGGTGCAGTTCTGCCGATAAAAGTCGTCGCTCTTCTGGGCGGCGATCCGGGACCGGGCATACTCCTCGGTGATGCCCTCCCGGGCGATGAGCCGGCGCACCCGATCCTCCACCGGGGCCAGAATGCCCACGGTGACGTCGCAGCGCTTGCCCAGATCACCTTCCAGCAGTAGAATGGCGTCCACCGCCGCCCCAGGCATTCCGGCTGCCCGGGCGTCCATGATCTGCCGGTCGGTCTCCGCCTCCACATATTTGTGGGTAATTCGGTTCAGATCCGCCATGGCGTCCTGGTCGTGAAAGACCAGTTCTCCCAGCTTTTTCCGATCCAATCCCTCATCAGAGAAGATTTCACGGCCAAAGCGTCGGATCAATTCCTCCCGGAGCTGATCGTTGCCCAGCAGCAGCTCGTGGTAGACCTGGTCGCAGTCGATGACGTGGACCCCCAGCTTACCCAGCTCTTGCAAAGCTGTGGTCTTGCCAGCGCCGGTGCCCCCGGTGATGCCGAAGAGCAGAAAGTGTTCCCGCTCTGTAAAGTCCATCGCATCCGCATCCACCGTGTGGAAGCCCGCCGCCTTTTTGAGCCGGTTGGCCACCGCCAGCCCCAGGCCGGAGGTGTCCGGGCACTGGGCATAGATCTGCTTTACCGGGGTAGCATCGAAGGAGCGCAGAGCATCAAAGACCCGCTGGGCCTGCTCCCGGCGGTTCTGCATGGACCCGAAAGGCCGGGCGGTCACCCCGGAAAACAGGGGCAGAAATTCGTCATAACAGATGACCCCGCAATCCTCCGCCAGCCTGGAGCGGATGTACTGGGCGGATTTGGCGGGAGTTCCGGTGACCACCGTCACTGGGGCCGCCGGGGCGTAGTGGCGGTATTTCATCCCCGGAGCCCGAGGGCGCTCCCCCTCCCCCATCTGGCGGGTAACGGCCTCGTCCAGCTCCACCGGACCCAGCACTTCCTCCAGGGCCTCCAGGGGCAGTCCGCCGGGCCGCAGCAGCCGAGGCGGGGTGACGGTCAAATCCAGAATAGTGGACTCCACTCCCACAGCGCAGGGGCCGCCGTCCAGAATACAGTCGATCCTGCCCCCCACGTCCTCCAGCACATGCTGGGCGGTGGTGCAGCTGGGCCGACCCGAAATATTGGCACTGGGGGCGGCGATGGGTACCCCCGCCGCCTCAATGAGGGCCAGGGTCACCGGATGGTTGGGGCAGCGCACCCCCACGGTGTCCAGTCCCCCGGTGGTGCGGTCGGGGACCATGGGGTTCCGCTTCAGAATCATGGTCAGCGGGCCCGGCCAGAATTTCTCCGCCAGCCGATAGGCGCTGTCCGGCACCTCCAGGCAATAGCGCTCCAGCCAGTCCGCCGAGGGCACATGGATAATCAGGGGATTGTCCGAGGGACGGCCCTTGGCCTCATAGATCCGGCGCACCGCATCCGGGTTCAGGGCGTCGGCCCCCAGGCCGTAGACGGTCTCGGTGGGAATGGCCACCAGGCCCCCGGAGCGTATGATGCCGGCGGCCTGGTCAATCTCCCGGCGCTGGGTCTGGGGATCTTTAATTTTCCAGCATAGCGTATTCATCGTCAGGATTCTTCTCTCTGTCGGTTCATCTGTTCCGCCCGGTCCGCCTGGGCCAGGGCGTCGATGAGAGGATCCAGTCCGCCGTCCATAACGGCGTCGATCTGGTACAGGGTCAGTCCGATCCGGTGGTCGGTGACCCGGCCCTGGGGAAAGTTATAGGTGCGGATCCGCTCGTTGCGCATGCCGCTGCCCACCTGGCTGCGGCGCTGGCTGGCCAACTGGTCCGCCTGCTCCTGCTGGGCCCGCTCCCAGAGCCGGGCGCGCAGGATACTCAAAGCCCGATCCTTATTTTTGTACTGGCTGCGCTCGTCCTGGCACTCCACCACCGTGCCGGTGGGGATATGGGTGACCCGGATGGCGGACTCCGTCTTGTTGATGTGCTGGCCCCCGGCTCCGGAGGACCGGAAGGTGTCAATGCGCAATTCCGAGGGGTTCAGCTCGAACTCCACCTCATCCACCTGGGGCAGCACCGCCACAGTGGCGGTGGATGTG
>CABRZO010000200.1 GCA_902475455.1 uncultured Eubacteriales bacterium | reverse complement strand
GCCGCAGCCGATGGCCAGCGCCATGATCCCCCCATAGGAAAGCCCGATTGGCTCCCCCAGAGCCTTGGCAATTCCGGCGGCGCCGGAGAGGGTGACCCCCATGGCGCACAGAAATCCGGCCGTACCGTTGATCACGGCCAGCACCATCACCCAGGCCAGACTTCCCAGGAGCAAAATGAGGCTCGCCATAATCTTTGCGCCGCTTCTGCGCAGTCTCTTGTTTTCCCTCATGCCTGCACCTCCATATAACCTTCCTCCAGTCGTTTCTGGGCGGTGTACAGCCTTGCATACCCGTCTCCCCGGGCCATCAGCTCATCATGGGTGCCCTGTTCCACCACTCTGCCGGATTCCATATAGTAAATCAGATCTGCCGGCACCACGTTTTCCAGACGGTGGGAAATCACAATCACTGCCTTGCGCTGGGCCAGCTTTCGGATTCCGGCCATGATGACGGCTTCGCTTTCCACATCAATATTGCTGGTGGCCTCATCAAAAATATAGATGTCTTTCTCCGCAGCCAGATTGACCGCCAGGGCCAGCCGCTGCTTTTGGCCCCCAGACAGGTTGGCGGCGTCCTCGGTGATGACCTTGTCCAGCCCACCGTTTTCCCGGACAAACCGTGCCAGATTGACCTCCTCCAGGGCTCTGTAAATCTCCGCATCGGTCACATCCGCCCTGGCCAGCTGGAAATTCTGCCGGACACTCTCGTTGAAAATGTAGGTATTATAGCTGACCACCGCCAAGTGGGCGTAGTAGGATTCCCTGGACAACGTTTCCAGCCCCATTCCGCCCACGGTCACCCGGCCGGCACTGGGGGTCAGCGCCCCCATCAGCAAACCCACAATGGTGGATTTTCCGCATCCGGAGGCGCCTACAATGGCAGTCATCCCCTGCTTGGGAAAAACCATATTCACATTCTGGAGCACCTGCCGTTTGCCATCATAGGAAAAGCAGGCATGTTCCAGCCGCAGCTCCAGATCTGTAGCTTGTTGATCTCCCCATACGGGGTCCGGCTGTTCCAGAAGAGAAAGTATTTTGTTGCCGGCGCTGACTCCGTTCATGGCCACATGAAAGGCGGAACCGAAGGCCCGCAGGGGCAGAAAAAACTCCACCGCCACCAGAATCAGAGACAGCGCCGCAAAGGGTGACAGCCCCCGGCTGACCACCCCGGAGACCGCCAAAGCAATCCCCACCCCGGCGCCCCCATAGGCCACCAGATCCATAATGGTGGTGCTGGCCAACTGCATCACCAGCACTTTCATGGTAATCCTGCGGAATTCCTCGCTGGTCTTGTTCATACGGACGTGCTGGGCCGGGTCTGCCTGAAAGAGTTTCAGCTCCTTCAACCCCTGGACACTGTCCAGAAAGGCATCTCCCATGGAAGTGTATTTCCCCCAGTATTTTGCAAAGATCCCTTTGGCGTAGCGGGAAACCGCCACAATGGAGACCGGGATCAGCGGCACGCAGACAAGCAGCGTCACCGCCACGGGCCAGTCGATCCACACCGTGGCGCAAAACAGGATCAGCGGCGCCAACATGGCATAGAAAAACTGCGGAATATACATGGAAAAATAGAGGTCCGCTTGCTCCACCCCTTCCACCGCCACCTGGGTCAAACCCGCCATGCTCATTCCGTCGGTGGAACGAACCCCCAGGCGCACCATCTTGTCATAAAGCTTTTCCCGGAGTTCTTGTTTCGCCCTTCTGCCCAGCAGATCTTTCAGATCCCCGGACAACCGGGAAGTGCCGTAGCGCACCCCGATTCCCAGAACAGCCAGGACTGCCGGTCCCACAAAATCCACCGCACTGCTGCCACCCTGGGCAAATTGGGCGGCAAGCCAGATGGCCCGGCAAATACAGGCCGTCACCGTCAGGTTGGCCAGCAGTCCCACAAGCATCAGCGCAACCACATAGCCAATGTATTTTCTGTTCTGTCCCAGCAACCGAAATAGCTTTTTGTCAATCATGAATTTAATTTCCTTCCCGCGTGCTCCCGTTTTAGGTTAGATAAAGCTAACCGCAAGTGTCGAAAAACGCGGCATTAATTAGTTGCCGCTAACTACGTTGTAAACTATACTGCATTTCCGGCGTAAAGTCAATCTTTTCTCCGGAGGACGGCATATTTTGGTTATCCCACCTTAAAAGCTGCCCTGCCCCAAGGGCAACGGGGAAAATAGCACTTTGCTTGGCAACGGCTTGTTGCCTTTGCTGCCGTGTGCTATACTTAGGCCCGAATGTAACCAACTGAACCGACTGATTGTCGGAACAACAATGGAGGTACTGTCATGAACTTGGATATAAACAGCGCCAGACCTGAGGACGAGGGCTTTATGGCCGAGGCCATCCGCCTTTCCCAGCTGGCGGTGGAGCACGGAAACGAACCCTTTGGGGCGGTGCTGGTCAAAGACGGAGAGATTGTCTTCAGCAATGAGAACCAGATCTACACGAAACACGATCCCACCTTCCACGGGGAAGCCGGACTGATCCGCCGGTTCTGCGCGGAGACCGGAATCACCGATCTCCGGGATTACACCATGTATTCCAGCTGTGAGCCCTGCTTCATGTGCAGCGGCGCCCTGGTCTGGGTCAAGCTGGGACGGCTGGTGTACGGCGCCAGCAATGACGATCTGGAACACATTCTGGGCAATGAGGGCTGCAACTGCTCCCGTATGGTGTTTGAGCATTCCTTCTGGCAGCCCCAGGTCACCGCGGGGGTTTTGCGTCAGGAAAGCCTTGCCGTTCTGAAGATGTATTTTGCAAAACACGAAAAAGGATGAGATAAAAAACACCCTTTCTTACCATCAAGCTGGACAGCGAAACTTGGGCCCATATGCTGCTATAAAATCCAGAAACCCCGCTGGCAAATTTCGATAAATTTGCCAGCGGGGTTTTCAGCATAATTTTCCGAGGAAAACGCAACCTCTCATTAAAGACTTGTAGTGAGAGGGGTTTCAACGCCATGCATTCTATTTCCAAACGGGGTTGGATCCGGGTCGTCTCCTTTGTGGCGGCGGCCATTGTGATTCTGATCGGGTACTGCATCTCCATGTACCAGACCACCCTGGCCTATCAGCGCACCATCACCAACAGCTATCTGCGGGCCTTTTCCCAGGTGGTGGCCAGCGTGGACCGGATCGACTCCACCATGCAGAAGGAGATCTATGTGGTGACCCCCGCCATGGTGTCCATGCTCAGCGCTGAGATCCAGGCGGAGGCCGCCACCGCCCAGCAGGCCCTCAGCGAGCTGCCCTACGCCAACATTGAGCTGGAGCAGACCGCCACTTTCCTGGCCAAGGTGGGAGACTACGCCTCCGCCCTGGCCCGCTCCGCCGCCGCCAACGGTTCCCTGAGCCAGGAGGAGATGGACAATCTGGAGGCCATGTCCCAGGTGTGCTCCCAGCTCCGGGAGCGGCTGAACAACCTGGCCACCCAGCTCAACGACGGCAGCGTGGATTTGCAGGATGTAAAGGCGGTGGAAGAACGGCTGTCCCAGCTCACCGAGGGAGACGACGTGATGGCGGGCAGCAGCTTTGAAAATGTGGAGACCAACTTCCCGGAACTGCCCACCATGACCTACGACGGCCCCTTCTCCGACCACCTGGCCAGCAGTCAGCCCAAGGTGCTGGAGGGGCAGGGGGAGATCAGCGAACAGGAGGCCATCATTGCCGCCGCCCAGTGCACCGGATATCGGGAGAATATCTTCTCTCTGTCCGGTGAGGTGGATGGCGAAATCCCCTGCTACACCTGCACCGCCACCGTGGACGGGGGCGAGCTGACGGTTTGGGTCACCAAGGCCGGGGGCAAAGTGATGACCATCACCAACTCCAGAGCCGTCAACAACCTCAAGCTCACCGCCGACGAGGGGGCCATGGCCGCCTACGAATTTTTGACCCGCAACGGCTTTGAAAATATGGAGGAGACCTACCGTTATGACAACAACGGCCGTCTCACCGTCAACTTCGCCTGGCGGCAGGATGACGTATTGTGTTACCCCGACCTGTGCAGCGTCACCGTGGCCTTGGACACCGGCAGCATTCTGAGCTTTGAGTGCACCTCCTACCTGTCCAACCACACCCAGCGCAGCCTGGAGGCTCCC
>CABRZO010000199.1 GCA_902475455.1 uncultured Eubacteriales bacterium | reverse complement strand
CTTTTGTCGAAAAAGGCCTCGGGCCTTTTTCGACAAGCGCAGGAACCGGGTCACATGAAATCATGTGACCCGGTTCCTTTTATGCAGGATGGAGGATTACACAATAATACCATAGTCCCGGGCCTCTTTCCGCAGCTGGGCCCGGAAATCCGGGTGGGCAATGGAAATCAGGGCGTCGGCCCGCTCCCGGATGGTGCGGCCCCGGAGTTCCGCCACGCCGTACTCGGTGATGACGGTATCCACCAGGTTCCGGGAGATGGACACTGCGGCGCCGGGGGTCAGGATGGATTTGATCTTGGAGATCTTGCCCCCCTTGGCGGTGGAGGCGAAGGCGATGATGCCCCGGCCGCCCCGGGAGTGCAGGGCACCATAGGCGTAGTCGGCGGCCCCGCCGGTGCCGGAAAACTGCTTGGGGCCGATGCTCTCGGAGCAGACCTGGCCGGTGATGTCGATCTCCATGGCGGTATTGACGCTGATCATATGGTCATTCTGGGAGATGACAAAGGGGTCATTGCCGTAGGAGCAGGGCACCAGCCGGCAGGCTCTGTTTTCCGCCACCGTGTCAAATAGGTGCTGGTCCCCGATGCAGAAGGTGGCGATATGCTCCCCCCGGTTCAGGTTTTTCTTGCTGCCGTTGACATTGCCCGCCTCGATGAGGTCAGCCATGGTGGAGGAAAACAGCTCCGAGTGGATGCCCAGATCGTTTTTCTCCTTCAGATAGGCACCTACCGCGTCGGGCAGGCCGCCGACCCCCAGCTGGATGCAGTCGCCGTCGTGGATCAGATCCGCCACATAGCGGCCGATTTTCTGATCCATCTCTGTGGGCACCGACCGGGGAATGGTGAAGATGGGCTTTTCCGAGATGAAGAAGGAGGTCACCCGGCTCAGAGGGATTTCAAGGCCGCCCCGGACCCACCGGAAGTTGGGGTTGACCTCCAGAATCACCTTGGAGGCGCAGGCGAAGGCCTCCTCCTCAAACATCTTGGAGTAGGGGATCTGGAAGGCGCCGTTACGCATGTCCGCCACCTGGGCCACAAAGACGTTGTTGGGCTTGTAGGCCACCCGCTCCGCCATGTAGTTGTGCAGATCCGAGGGGATGTAGGAGGCGATGCCCAGCTCATGGCCCTCCCGCATGTTCTTGGCGTAAAAGTGGCCGATGGTCTCCACATGGCCCCGGGTGGCCGGGTCCCGCAGATATTCATACTCGTTGTCCTTGCTCTTGACCACGGTGACATCGTGGAGCCGGGGGACGATTTCGGTAAAATGCCCCAGGAAGTCCGTGGGCTCCGTAGCCACCCCGGAGACAGCGATGATATCGCCGCTCTCGATCAGCGCCAGGCACTCCTCCCGGGTATGTTTCTTCATCTCATAGACATCTTCATAACGCATAAATCAAATTCCTCGCTGGTGTGTATTGTTTTGCTCTGCTGGCTCACCCGCCCAGTTGGACGTTGAGCCCCCGCCGCCGGAACAGCTCCAATAGTTGCTGCTGCTCCGGCTGGGGAATGGATTCCTCCGCCAGGGCGTACTGCCGCCCCAGCTCTTCATACTTTCCGGTGCCATACTGGTGGTAGGGGATCAGATCCACCCGTTTCACACACTTCAGCCCCGCCAAAAAATCGGCGATGGCCTCCGCCTCCTGCCGGTTGTGATGGGGAATCACCGGGTAGCGGATGATTACCGGCTTTTCCGCCTCCTCCAGCAGGGCCAGGTTTTGGGTAATGACTTCATTGCTCACCCCGGTGTTCTGACGGTGGCGCTCCGGGTCCAGCCCCTTCACGTCAAAGAGGATCAGGTCTGCCCGGCGCAGCACCTCCACCCCCTCCGGGGTGGTCACATGGCCGCAGGTGTCGATGGCCACCGGAATGTCCCGGCTGTGGCAGAGGCGGATCATCTCCAGGCAGAACTGGGGCCACAGGGTGGCCTCTCCCCCGCTGAGGGTGACGCCTCCGCCGCTCTCCCGGTAAAAGTCCTGGTCCCGGAGGCATTCGGCGAACACATCTTCCGCAGTCCGCCGTTTTCCCCAGATCTCCAGGGCCCCGGGCCAGCACACCGGCACACATTGGCCGCAGCCGTCGCAGCGGCTCCGGTCCACCCGCACCAGCCCGTCCTCCAGGGACAGGGCCCCGGCAGGGCAGACTTCCAGGCACTTGCCGCAGCCGGAACAGTGGTCGGCAATCAGCCGCAGTTCCGCCCCCCGGTCCTGGCTCTCCGGATTGCAGCACCACCGGCACCGCAGGGGGCACCCCTTCAAAAACACCGTGGTGCGCACCCCCCAGCCGTCCACAAAGGAGCCGTGGACCATATTGAACACCGTGGCCCAGGGGCTTTTTTTCTGTTCCGCCGCCTCCATGGCTTTTCCCCTCCTATCGCCAGGACACCATCAGCGGGTTGTCCTTCTCCGGGGACACATAGATGGCTCCGGTGGGGCACACGTCCTCGCAGGCGGCGCAGCACATGCACTCCTCTACGTAGCACACTCGTGCCTTCCTGTCCTTCAGCCGGATCACATCCATGGGACAGGCCTTGACACACAGGCTGCAGCCCACGCACTTCTCTTGGTCAATGGGTCGAATTGCCATCAGATCCAGCCTCCTTCCCGTCCCTGGGGGTCGGAGTGCTCCCAGGCCAGCCAGGGATCAAAGCCCACCGAGGGGCCCTTGGGTCTCCATTTGGAAGGTACCTCTACTTTTCGCAGTTCCATTTCTCCGTCCTGGCTCTGGAAAATCTGGTTCCAGGCCAGCCAATTGGCATCGTCGGTCCGGGGGTAATCCTCCCGGAAGTGCCAGCCCCGGCTCTCCTGCCGGAACAGGGAGGCCCGGAGGGTCATTTCGGCACTGAGGGCCATGTTCTGGGTTTCGTGGGCCAGCCGCAGCATGTGGGGGTCCTCCGCCCGCATCTTGGGCACCATCTGCTCCTCCAGATACTGAATCAGGGTCAGGGTGGCCTGGAGCCGCTGCTCCTCCTTGATGTGGAGCACATAGTAGGGCATGGCGTAGTTTTGCAGCAGCTGGGTCACCCACCTGGGGTCAAAGCCGCTCCTGCGCCGGGCGAAGCTGGTCATCCGCTGCTCTGCCGGGGCAAAATCCGCCGCCGTCAGGGCGGGACGGCCGGCGCCCCTGGCGTACTCCGCCGCGGCCCGGCCCGCCCGCTTGCCGGTGATCCCCGCCGGGGACAGTCCCGGAGGCGGGCCCTGGATGATGGCCCCCCACATCCAGGTGGCGCAGCAGTCTCCGGCGCTGTACAGGCCGGGAATGTTGGAGGCGCAGGTGAGATCCACCGGCCAGAGCCCGGCGGTCTGCTCCTGGCAGCCTCCGGCGGCGGCGCCGCCGATCATGGGATACTTGCCCCCCTGGCGGGGGTCGATGCCCACTCGCTGGATCTCCTTGGGGTTATTGCGCTTTTTCAGGTATTGGTCGATGGAGCGCAAATCGTTTTCGGTGCACTTGCCAAAATCCCAGTAGATGGGCCCGAAACCGGCGTGGACGGCGCTGACGATGGACAGGTCGAACCCCTTGTTGGGGATGCGGCGGCCCAGGGCGTCGTCAAACTGGAAGTAGGCCGGGTACATTTCCCCGTTGCCCTTCCACATGGGATCCTTGGCGATATTCATGTGCATGTCCGGGAACTCCTTGCCGCTGAGCACCGCCCCGGCCCGGTAGGCCATGGCGTCGGCGTCCCCGGTCTGTCCGGAGATGTGCATGCCGGGAGAGCGGAAGTAGTTCCGGCCCGCCGCCAGGATGACGGCCCCGGCCTCCAGCCGGACCGGCTGGCCGGTCTCCAGGTCAAAGCCCACCGCCCCCCGGGCCGCCCCGTCCCGGAGCACCAGGTCGGTGACCATGGTCCGGTCCAGAAACCGCACCCCGATGGAGTCCCCGTACCGCCGCAGGGCCGGGGTGACGCAGCGGTGGGACAGGGGGACGATGCCGTAGTGGGTGTGGGGGTCGTCCTGGTGGTGGCCCGCCTGGTCGTCTCCCACAATGCTGTTGCGGAAGAAGCCCGCCATCTCCTCCTCGGGCACCGGGAACTTGACCCCCCAGCGCTTCAGATCCAGGTAGGTGCCCCAGGAGTCTTTCAAAAAGCACTCGGTCCAGTCCCGGTTATTTAGGTAGGAGCTGTTGGCGTTGATCCAGCGG
>CABRZO010000198.1 GCA_902475455.1 uncultured Eubacteriales bacterium | reverse complement strand
AGTATCCCCCGGTCTATCTGCTGGAGAAGTCCGGCACCGTCTCCAACGCCGCGGGGGCGGAGGAGCTTCAGACCACCCGGGAGCTGCTGGATGACACCATTCAGTCCTTTGGCATTGACGCCCGGATCATCAATGTGACCCGGGGCCCCTCGGTGACCCGGTATGAGCTGGAGCTGATGCGGGGCGTCAAGCTCAACAAGCTCACCAATCTGGCGGGGGACATAGCCCTGTCCCTGGGCGCCCCCAGCGTCCGCATCGCTCCCATCACCGGCCGCAACAGCGTGGTGGGTGTGGAGGTGCCCAATCAGCTGGTCACGCCGGTGCCCATTCGGGAGGTCATCGACTCCCGGGAGTTCCGTACCCACGTCTCCAAGGTGGCCTTTGCCGTGGGCAAGGACATCTCCGGTAAAAACGTGGTGGGCAACATCGCCAAGCTGCCCCATATGCTGATCGCCGGTACCACCGGTTCCGGTAAGTCGGTGTGTACCAACTCCCTGATCATCTCTCTGCTCTATAAGGCCAGCCCCGAGGACGTCCGCCTCATCATGGTGGACCCCAAAATGGTGGAGCTGGGTATCTATAACGGCATTCCCCACCTGCTGATCCCGGTGGTCACCGACCCCAAGAAGGCGGCGGGCGCCCTGCAGTGGGCGGTCACCGAGATGATGAAGCGCTACCGGCTGTTCTCCGAGGTGGGAGTCCGGGATCTGGCCTCCTACAACGCCCACATGCTCCAGCAGGGGGAGGAGAAGCTGCCCCAGGTGGTGGTGGTCATCGACGAGCTGGCCGACCTGATGCTGGTGGCCGCCAAAGAGGTGGAAGAGTCCATCTGCCGGGTGGCCCAGATGGGCCGTGCCGCCGGTATGCACCTGATCATTGCCACCCAGCGGCCTTCCTCCGACGTCATCACCGGCCTGATGAAGGCCAATATTCCCTCCCGGATCGCCTTCGCCGTGGCCTCCTCTCTGGAGTCCCGGATCATTCTGGATACCACCGGCGCGGAAAAGCTGGTGGGCAAAGGCGATATGCTCTATGCCCCCCTGGGCATTGGCAAGCCCATGCGGGTCCAGGGCTGTATGATCAGCGATGATGAGGTGGCCAAAGTGGTGGAGTTCATCAAGCAGAACAGCACTGCCAACTATGATGACTCCGTCATGAAAGAGGTGGAGTCCAACGCCGAGAACACCGGCAAAGGGGGCAAGGGTTCCTCCTCCGGCTCCAACGGGGGCGGCGGCAGCGGCAATTCCTCCGGCGACAACTCCGGGGACGATGCCGACGAGCTGCTGCCGGCGGCTATCGAGGTGGTGGTGGAGACCGGCATGGCCTCCGTCTCCATGCTCCAGCGCCGGTTGAAATTGGGCTACTCCCGGGCTGCCCGGCTGGTGGACCAGATGGAGGAGCGGAAGATTGTGGGTCCCTTTGAGGGTTCCAAGCCCCGCCAGGTGCTTATCACCAAGGAGGAGTGGAACCAGGCCAAGCTGCAACAGGGCTCTGACGGCGGGGCCAGCCCGGCCCAGGTCCAGGCGGACGAGTATGCCGCCGCCCTGGCCATGAGCGAGGCGGCGGATGCTGCGGCCGGGGATACCCCGGATTATCTGGACGAGGAAGGGGATGCGCCGTTTTGACCTTTCATACCCTGATCGCCAGCGACATCGATGGGACCCTGATCCCCGAGGAGGACACCGTCGTCCCGGAGATCATGTTTGAGCGGGTGCGGGAGGCCTGGGACAAGGGCTACCTCTTTGCGGCGGCCAGTGGGCGGCAGTACCCCAGCCTGCGCTCACTGTTCACCCCGGTGGCCGACAAGATGGCCTTTGTCATCGAAAACGGAGGCGGCATCTACTTTCAGGACAAGCTGGTGTACGCCAACTTCTTTGAGCGCTCCACCGCCATGGACATCGCCCGATATGTCCAGTCTCAGCCTGACTGCGAGTTCCTGGCGGACGGGGAAGGGGACAGCTACGCCATTCCCAAGAGCCAGGCCTTTGTCCACCAGCTGGAGGATGTCCAGAAGCTGAAGGTGCGGTATATCCGGGATTATGCGGAGTTTCCCCAGCAGGTTATGAAGATCGCCGTCTGGTGTCCCAAGGGGACCGAGGCCTATGAGGCCCCCTTCCGGCAGGCCTGGGGCCATTGCTCCCGGGTTGCGGTCTCCGGGGCCACCTGGATTGATTTCAGTGTTTCCGACAAGGGCACCGGCCTCCGGGCCGCTTGTGAGCTGTTTGGCATTCCCCGGGAAAAGACCATTGCCTTCGGGGATAACTGGAATGATGAGGCCATGCTGGATTTTGTGGCCTCCCCCTACATCATGGCCACGGCCAATCCGGCGCTGCGGGAGAAGTATTCCCGGGTCTGTGCCAGCGTTCCTGAGGCGCTGAAAAAAATCCTGGAAAAAAACTGAGAAAATGAAAAAAGTGCTTGCATTTTGTCCTCAACTGTGCTATTATAATTGAGCTGTCAGCGAACGGACAGTATGCGGCAGTAGCTCAGTTGGATAGAGTGACTGGCTACGAACCAGTAGGTCGGGGGTTCGAGTCCCTTCTGCCGTACCAAAAGGGTCAAATCCGAAAGGATTTGACCCTTTTCGTTTGGAAAAATGTCAAAAAAGTTTGAACTAAAACCCGCCTGGGATGTCTATCCCCAGGCGGGTTTTAATTGAATGGATCACAATGGTCTTATTATTGCCATCAAGTAATATTCCCGTTCTTATCGCAGGTGATGGTAATGCTGATGGGAACGTTGGGATTCAAAAGCTTTGTAAGTTTGCCGGAAAGCGTGGCGGTACCGCCGCTGGAGGACAGCGAAGTCTGAGAGAACTTCCAGCCGTTGTAGGTGGTGCTCTGAGAGACATATTTGGAGGTGACGCTCACCGAGCTTCCGTTATAGGAAAAAGTGGCTGTGAGAGCAATGACCGCAATGGTGTTTTCGTTCCGGATATAGGTCTGCTTACGGGTCACGGTTTTTGAGGAACTGCGGGTCAAACTGTCTTGAACAATCAGTTCATCAATGATGGTGACACCGGATTCAGGATCTTCAATGATCTGGGTAGTCACTTCAGGCTGATTGGCAGGCGCTGCGTCGGTGGATTCATAGGCCCCGGCGGTGAAGCATGAGGCGATGACAAGGATCAGACAGGTGGCGACGGTGAGTAAGGATTTTGATTTCATAATACGAGCCCTCCTATTAATTTATATTGACGTGATGGTTAGGAAACACTGTCGGAAATGTAAGTTTCTTTCACTACATAGATTGGAACTTCGGCAAAGCGCATTGCAATCATATAAGATAGGATAACAATCACTCCAATGGAGAATAGAGCGCAGGCGGCGATCAATATCCGGTGCCTATATTTCCAGCGCAGCCGGACTTCTTCCGAGATCCCCTCGCAGAGGGAATTGGCCATCTCCGAAGGGGAGCCAAATGCCTGTTCAAACTGGGCCGCGTCTGCGTCGGGTTCGTCTTCCTGGAAGGAGGTGAGTAAAGCGTCCAGTTTTCGCAGCAACTTCTTTCTGGTATCTCTGGGACAGTGCATAGAGCGGATCACCCGCCTCCGATACCTGACGATTGCCTTATTCATTGTGTATCCCCTCGTTTTTGAATATTTTTGCAACGCCTAATATCATCCGATCGTAGACTTGTTGGAGATCCTTAAAATAGGCAAGCCCTGTCTCCGTGATACGGTAGTATTGCCTCATCCGCCCGTCCGGGGAGGTGCGCTTGCCGCACTCCACAATACAGCCGGCTTTATAAACCCGCGAAATACTGGCGTAGGGAAAGTCAATATGAATCATTCCTTCGCTCCGCCGGTTGATTTCTGACAGAAGTTCACCGATATAGCACTCTTTTTCCGAGAGGAGGTAAAGGAATAAAAACTCGGTCAGGGCTTTTTTCAGGTTTTCCTCCAGCAAGGAGGCGGAACGTCTTCCGTTTAAGGGTTCCGCCATAGATAAGACTCCTTTCTTGCAGACAAGGTAAGAAGATATTATTATAATATCCATACTTTCTTTAATCGTCAAGTTTTTTAAAGACAGAAATATCTGTTATTAATAAAATAAAAAACCGTGCGATGTTTCACGCAAGAAGAGAAAAACCAGACATTCTGATCTGAGATGAACCCACTGTCAGATTGGCTCTGACCCATTGCGA
>CABRZO010000197.1 GCA_902475455.1 uncultured Eubacteriales bacterium | reverse complement strand
CACGAAGGCGATCTTCTGGCCGGGCTTGGCGTAGACGTTGATGTGGTGGAGCACTTCCTTCTCCGGCACATAGCCGAAGCACACATCGTGGAACCGCACGTCGCCCCGGAGATCCACCAGCCGGAAGCCGCCCTCGGCACTGGCGTCGGGGACCTTCCAGGCCCAGTGCTCCTGGTTGCCCTTGGGCTCCTTGCCCTCCCGGAGGGTTTCGCCCTCCCAGTGGGCCTCCACCAGGGTGACCTTGCCCTGGTCGGGCTCGGGCTGGGCGTCCATGACCTCGAAGATGCGCTCGGCGCCTGCCATGGCGGACAGGATGGTGGTCATCTGCATGGAGATCTGGTTGATGGGCTGGGAGATCTGCTTGGCTTAGGTCAGGAAGGACACCAGGCCGCCCACGTCAAAGCCGCTGAGGATGCTCAGCACACCGCCCACCACGGCGGTGACAGCGTAGCCCACGTTGGTGAGCTGGGCGCACAGGGGCATCAGCATCATGGAGTAGGTGGTGGCCTTGGAGGCGGCGGTGCGGTAGTTTTCGTTCAGCTCGTTGAACTGGACCCGGGTGGCCTCCTCGTGGGTAAAGGCCTTGACCACTTTCAGACCCTCGATGTTCTCCTGCACCGCCCCGTTGACGGCGCCCAGGGCCGCCTGCTGCTGCCGGTAGAACTTGCGGCTCAGGCCGCCCAGCTTCTGGAACAGCACCAGGATGATGGCCAGCACCACCAGGGTGATGAGAAACAGCAGGGGGCTCAGCACCAGCATCATCACCACGGTACCGATGAAGGAGATGGCACTGGAGAGCAGCTGGACTACGCTCTGCTCCAGGGCCAGCTGGACGTTGTCGGCGTCGTTGGTGAACCGGCTCATGAGCTGGCCGTGGGGATGCTGGTCAAAGTAGCTCAGGGGGAGCTCCTGGAGTTTGTCAAACAGGTCTTTTCGCATGGCGTTGCAGCCCTTCTGGGCCAGCTGGGCCATAAAATTGGACTGGAGATAGGCGCAGGCGGCCATGACGGCGTATACCAGCACCATCAGCAGGATGCCGGACACCAGGCCGGGGAATACGTTTTCACCGCTCTTCACCGCATCGGTGAGGCCGTTGATGATGGGACGCAGGGCATAGGTGCCCGCAACGCCGGCCAGACTGGACAGCACAATACTGATCAGGGCCGCCACCAGCCGGATGGGGCGGATGGTGAGGTAGCGGAAGGTACGCAGTACCGTGGCTTTCAGGTTCTTGGGCTTGCCGTAGCCACCCCGCATGTGGCCGGGGCCGCCGCCCTTGGGCTCGGTGTCGATCTTTGCCTTTTCTTCTGCCATTACTGCTCCACTCCTTCCTGCTGAGACCAGTAGATCTCCTGATAAATGGGGTTGTTGGCCATGAGCTCCTCATGGGTGCCCAGGCCGGCGATGGTACCGTCGTCCAGCACCAGGATCTGGTCGGCATTCTGCACCGAGGAGATGCGCTGGGCGATGAGGATGACGGTGGTGCCTTTCAGATTCTTCCGGAAGGACTCCCGGATCTTGGCCTCGGTGGTGGAGTCCACCGCAGAGGTGGAGTCGTCCAGAATCAGCACCGCCGGATGCCGCAGCATGGCCCGGGCAATGCACAGCCGCTGCTTCTGGCCGCCGGAGACGTTGACGCCGCCCTGCTCCAGATGGGTGTCGAAGCCGTAGGGGAAGCTCATGATAAAGTCATAGGCCTGGGCGTCCTTGGCGGCCTGGATAATCTGCTCCTCGGTGGCGTTGGGATCGCCCCAGAGCAGATTTTCCCGGATGGTACCGGAGAACAGCACATTGTTCTGGAGTACCATGCCGATGCGCTGCCGCAGCTCCTCCACGGGATAGTCCCGGACGTCCACTCCGTCCAGCAGCACCTGGCCGTCGGTGACGTCGTAGAACCGGGGGATCAGGTTGACCAGGGAGGACTTGCCCACGCCGGTGCCGCCCACCACCGCCAGCACCTGGCCGGGCTGGGCGGTAAAATTGATGTCGGTGAGCACGTCGTCCCCGGAGCCGGAGGCGGTGTACTTGAAGCGGACGTTGCGGAATTCCACCTTGCCCTGGGGCTGGGGCAGGTCGGACACCGGGTCGGCGCCGTCCTGAATGGAGGGCTCGGTGTCGATGACCTCGAAAATACGTTTGCCGCAGGCACTGGCCCGGACGTACTGGAGCAGCACCATGGCCAGCATCATGATGGAGATCAGGATATTAAAGATGTAGGTGACGATGGAGGACAGGGTGCCCACCTCCAGGTTGCCCGCCAGCACCATGTTGCCGCCGAAGTAGAGCACCAGGGCAGTGACGGTGGTAATGCCCATCATCATGATAGGCTGCTGGAGGATGATGGTGAGCACCGCCTTCAGGCCGGCCCGGGTGAACTCGTCGTTGGCTTTCTGGAATTTCTGCCGCTCGTGGTCCTCCCGGACGTAGGATTTGACAACCCGAATGCCCACCAGGTTTTCCTGGACCTTTTCGTTCATGGCGTCAATCTTGTTCTGCATCAGCTCAAAGAGGGGATGACACTTGAACATCAGCAGGCCGATGGCGGCACCGATGATGGGAATGGCCGCCACCAGGATCAGGGCCAGCCGCCACTCCATGGAGAACAGCACCACCAGGGAGACCACGATCTGGGTCAGGGTGCGGAAGAACATCCGGATCATCATCATGGTGAAGTTCTGGATGTTGGTGATGTCGTTGGTGAGCCGGGTGATGAGGGAGGCGGAGGAAAAGTGGTCAATGTCTCCGAAGGAGAACCGGCTGATTTTCTCAAACTCCGCTTTGCGGAGGTTGGCGCCGATGCCGATGGCGCCGTAGGAGCCGAACTTGGCGCCGCCGGCTCCCAAAAATACCGCGGCAAGGGCCAGTATGAGCATGTAAACGCCCACACGATAGACCACGCTGAGGTTGCCCACCATGATACCGTCGTCGATGATCTTGGCGATCAGCAGCGGCAGGGCCAGCTCACCGGCGGTCTCCAGGGTGACAAACAGGGGGGAGAGGAACACATAGTGTTTGTACTCCCCGCAGTAGGAGAAAATGCGTTTGATCATGGGTTGTTACTTCCTTTCCTGAGGGGTTGAGGACAGCAGGGGGGAGATTGATCGGCGCCGATGGCGTAGAGATTTTGGAGCATCCGCCGGTGAAAGACCTTGACCTGCTCAATCTCCTGAGCAGTAAAGCCGGCGTAAAGCTGTTCATCCACCATGGCAAAGGCCTCGTTGCAGCGTTGGACCGCGTCAATCCCCTTCTGGGTGATATGGACCAGCTTACACCGGCCGTCCCGGTCGTCAGACTGTTTGGTCACATAGCCCCGGCGCTCCATGCTCTTGAGGCTGGCGGCCATGGTGGCCGGGGAGATGTGAAGGGCATCCGCCAGTTCCCGCTGGTTGGTGCAGCCGTCCTGCAGGGAGGCCAGCAGGATCAGTGCCTTGGGCTGGCTCACGTCCTGAAGCCCCAGCCGGCCCAACGCCGCCAGAATGGCGCTGCGGTGAGCCCGGTGAACGTCGTGAAACAGCATGAATTCCTCTGCGGGCGCTTGTGGAATCATGTTCGGGGACACCTCTCTTTCGTCAAAATGTTCGCAGGCAAATAATTCGTAGGCATATTATTTGGCCGCGTACTATTTTAACGTTTCCACCAAAATCTGTCAACACAAAAAACGCACAAACAAATTAGAACAAACGTTTGCTTTTTCGGAAAATCTATGATATGATACAAAAAATACAAAAACAGGGAGGAGGGTGCTGCATGAACCAGCTTTCGCCCAAGCAGGCCCGCATCTATGAATTTATTCTCTCCTTCACCCAGGAGAACGGCTATCCCCCCTCGGTGCGGGAGATTGCCGACGCGGTGGGGCTCAAAAGTCCCTCCACCGTCCATTTCCATTTGAAGAGTCTGGAGGAGGCCGGAGTCATCACCCGGGGAGCGGGCAAAACCCGGGCCATCACCGCGGTACACCCCATGGAGCAGCCGATTTCCCGGCCGGAGCACCGGATTCCGGTGCTGGGCAACGTGGCCGCCGGCGAACCCATCCTGGCGGAGGAATTGGTGGAGGACTATATCGACTTTGACGCCCCGGCAGAGGACTGCTTTGCCCTGCGGATCCGGGGGGAAAGCATGATCGGAGCCGGTATTCTGCCCGGAGATCTGGTCAT
>CABRZO010000196.1 GCA_902475455.1 uncultured Eubacteriales bacterium | reverse complement strand
ATACTTGGCTGGCGACGGCCCGGGAAGATAGGTAATGCCAACACAAACAAGCGGTCAGATACATAGTCTGACCGCTTTTTTTTGATATGCAGTTGCTTGGTGACAAGCATGAGCAACTGCATTTCATGGTCAACATTAGGTTTATTTCGGATAATCTGCCCTTTTAAGGAAGAGATTAGCTAGGACCCTGTCTTGTTGTTCTGTCTGGCCTGTTGAATCTTGCAGTCTAGGCTGATTTTGTGATAAAAACGCCCCTTGTATTGGATTTATTTCAATATAAGGGGCGTTTTTTATAAAAATGGAAGGGAAGTAAGAATGGGAAAATTAGATCTGGTGACGGAGAAAAAGCAGGCAATTTTCCAGGGTTTATCTGGGTTTACCTGCAAACCTACCTGGGTTTGGTGCATTTTGAACCCGAAAGACAGTTTTAAACCGGGCGATTTGTAGTATATACTGCGGTTGTGAGGGCAATCAAATTGTAGATTCTGCCCAAAGAGGAGAAAATGAGAATCGAGAAAGGAGCATTGTTTATGTCGTCTGAGAATGCTGCTGCTGTTGCAAAGACTGATCATGAGTTTGCGACACAATCCACCACCCGACTGGTCATTAAGTATGGTGGCCTGACGTTGATTGGTATGCTTGCTCAGGCCATTATGGTCATTCTGGAGGGCATTATCATCGGCAATGGCCTGGGCGTGGATGGCCTAGCCTGCGTGGGCCTGGTCATGCCGCTGGAAAACCTTCAGATCGCCATTGGTACCGGCTTTGGTATCGGCCTTTCCACTGTAGCCGCCATCAAGATGGGTTCAGGGGATAAGGAGGGGGCCCGGAAAGTGTTTGCCACCGGCACCTTCTTCATTGCACTGTTCATGTTTGTGGTGGGCCTGTGCCTCATTGCATTTGCTCCGGCCATTGCTCGGCTGCTGGGCACTCCCGATGAGTACATGCACTACATGGTCCCCTTCATCCGCGTGTTTGGCGTAGGCTATCCTTTCTGCGGATATGGTCAGACAGTGGTGTTCTTCTTCCGAATGGATGAGCGCCCCTCCTTGTCCACTGCGGCTATGACCATTACCGCCATCCTGGGCGTTGTCTATCTGTACATCAACTGCTTTGTGGCCAACTTCGGCATTGTGGGCACCGGCTGGTATTATGCGTTCTCCATCGGCGGCTGGTCCTTCTTCGGCATTTACTTCTTCTTCAGCAAGAAGACTGCGTTCCGTTATCATCGGAAAGACATCCGGCTGGATTGGAAGGTCAATCTGGAGGCCATTAAGATTGCGTTGCCTTACTTCTGCGTTCAGGCTTCCACCTCTGTGTTCACCATCATCATCAACAACATCATCGGCGTGGTGGGCACTGACCTGCATATTGCCGCCTATGCCATCATCAGCGGCTATGTGGTCTACATCCTGAATATGTTCACCACCTCTATCTCCACCGGAACCACCCCCATCATCTCCTATAACCTGGGCGAGAAAATGTTCCAGCGGCTGCGCTCCCTGATGACCTCCTCGGTCTTGGCAAATCTACTCTCGGTAGGTGTTGTGTGCATTGCCTTTGAGCTGTTGGCCCGTCAGATCTGCGTGCTGTTCTGCGGCGGCGACGCCGCCCTGGTGGAGGTCACCGTTCCTGCGGTGCGGATCGCCATCGCCTGTGCCTGGCTGGGCTCCTGTATCTCCATCATGTCCAGCTACTTTGAGGCGGTCACCAAGCTGATTGCTGCCGTCTTTACCGGTATTGGCCGTTATCTGATCCTGTCCTCCCTGGTCATGCTGGTTATGGTGTTCATCCTCAAGATGGGGATCACCGGCGTTTGGGCGGCTCTTCCCGTGGCCGACGGCCTGGCCTTTGTGGTCACTGTGTTGCTGATGGTTCGGGAATCCAAGCGACTGAAAAAATTGAGCAGCGTGGGCTGACCCAGCGGTTTTTGATCAAAGGAGTGATTTCACCATGAAAAAGGCTGATCTGATTCTGAAAAGCACCCATATCTACAGAGGAACCGGGAAAGATACCTTTGCGGGCTTTGTGGCCATTGGAGGAGATAAAATTCTCCATGCGGGTCCCATGACCATGCTGGAGCGCTTTCTGGGGCCGGATACCAAGATGATTGATTTCGGTGAGCAGCTGATCATGCCCGGTATGCACGATGCCCATCTCCACGCCTTTATGTCGGGCCTGTATGCCGATCCCAAGGTGAAGGTCAGTTTGACCGACACCAGCGAGGAGCAGTGCGTGGCGAGTCTGGCGGAGGTCACGGACCTGGTGCCCAAGGACCGCTGGCTGATCGGCGCCGGCTGGTATCACCCCCTGTGGGACAATCCGGTGCTGCCCACCAAGCATTCCCTGGATGCGGTCTATCCGGACCGCCCCGTGGCAATGGTCTCCGGCGACTGTCACACCATGTGGGTCAACAGCTACGGTATGAAGCTGCTGGGAATTGACAAAAATACCCCGGATATTCCCGGCGGATTCATTGACCGGGATGAGCAGGGGGAGCCGTTGGGAACCTTCCACGAGGCGGCGGCCACCTCTCTCTGTCAGGTGATTTATGACTTCCCGGCGGAGGAGATCGACGGCTTCTATGAGCACTTCATGCAGATCCTCAACAGCTACGGCATCACCTCTATCTGTGATATGTCCATGATGGCGGTGCCCGGTATGGACTTCATTCGGGACGATGTATACAGCCGCATGGAGGCGGAAGGGAAGCTTACCGTCCGGGTCCATATGTATCCCACCATGGTCCACGGCCTGGAACGACCGGTGGAGATGCGGGAAAAATATCAAGGCCCCATGCTCTACTGCAACGGCGTGAAGCACTTCTTTGACGGCGTATCCTCCTGCCACACCGCCTATCTGAAGGAGCCCTATGCCAACGCAGCCTACCCCGGCGATGTGGGCAAGCCTACGGTGCCGCCGGACGAGATGCGCAAACTGCTGCTGGAGGCCCATGAGAATGACTTTTCCATGCGGGTGCATACCATCGGCGACCAGGCTATCCATCTGATGCTGGATTACTGCCAGGAGGCGGAGGCAAAATACGGCTATAAACCCTATCTGCAGCACACTCTGGAGCATCTGGAAAACTTCCAGTACGAGGATATTGCCCGGCTGGCCAAGGCCCATGTGCTGCCCTCGGTGCAGCCGCCCCACGCCCTGATTGACCCCAATGGCATCGAGCGGGATCTGGGGCTGGACCGGGCCCAGCTGATGTGGCCCTTCCGCCGTATGCTGGACAGCGGCGCCACCCTGGCCTTCGGCACCGACTCCCCGGTGGTGGATATCAACCCCTTCAACGGCCTTTACAACGCCATTACCCGCCAGTCCGCCTTTGACGGCAAGCCAGAGGGCGGCTGGATCCCCCAGGAGAAGATCGCCTCCTGGGAGGCGGTCAGCGCCTACACCTATGGTTCCGCCTGCGCCGCCAATGCCTCTCACCTGTATGGCACCCTTGCCCCCAACATGTTCGCGGATATCTGCGTGCTGGACCACAATATTGTGGAGTGCGATCCGGAGGAGATCCTGCAGACCTCCTGCGTGATGACCATTGTGGGCGGCAAGATTGTTTACGAGAAGTAAACCTCGCTCCAAAGGTCAAGGCGTCCCTGCTCAGGGCGTTTTGATAGTGAGTCCAACCGACTCGCCTTTCCAACCGGGACGGCGGAAAGTCGCTCCGCCGTCCCCCATTCCAGAGGGCTGAAAGGGCCTGAAACCGCCAGATCGGCACTGGTACGAAATCAACCATCAAGGCCCCCAGTCCGGGGGCCTTGCAGTCTTAGAAATGAGGCAGATACATGGGAAAGAAAAAGACTGCATCACTTTTGCTCTGCCTGCTGGTGCTTGCGCTGATTGCGTTTATGGCGCTGCGTATGGGATGGCTGTCTCAAATTGAGGCCGCGGAGGAGTTGGGAAACGCCTTGGGATGGATATCGCTGGTGCCTCCTATTTTTACCGTGGCATTGGCGTTTCTGACAGGCGATGTCATTATGTCGCTGCTGGCGGGGGTGGTCACCGGCTCCGCCATGCTGGCGGTCATCAACGGCCACGGTATTTTTTACGATACCTTCCACCATATGGTGGTGGGAATCGTGGACACCTCCGCGGATCGGGGCAATGTCCAGGTGCTCATTTTGTGCGTGGCGGTGGGGGGCCTGGAGGGCGTGATTCGCCGCAGCGGCGGCTTTGAGACT
>CABRZO010000195.1 GCA_902475455.1 uncultured Eubacteriales bacterium | reverse complement strand
CCTCCGACATAAACTCCGGCGGGTGAAGTATTTGGTTGTCTTTGACCGGGTGCTGAAGCCATTGGTAGAGGAGGATGACCTGGATTCCTATGTGCAGTCCTATCTCACTCAGATTCAGTCAGTGGCGCTGTATCTGGCGCTGGTCTATGAAAAGCGGGAAAACACCCAGGCCGCCTATTTTTCCTATATGCTTTCCCGCTATATGCTGCAGCGGCATCTGCCCATGCAGTCCATCCAAGAGGTGTTGCTGGACTATGTGGCCAAGGACAACCTATACTGCCGGGTCAACGGGCTGCAAGCCCTTTACGCCTTTGGCAATGTGGACCACATTTTAACCGCCCTGAAGCTGCAGGACTCAGGGGAGGTTTTTATTCACGAAAAGATCCTTACGGAGGGACTGCTGTCCTTTACCGGAGACCATGATGCGTTGATCAAATGCCTGTGGGAACAGCTTTCCTCCTTTTCGGAGCACACCCAGTTGGCCATCTTGAATTACATCCGATTCCGAACCGGCGCCTATACCCGGGAGATGTTTGCCATCATGCAGAATGAGCGGGAGGGAAAAGAGCTGCGGCTGGCGGCCATCCGGTACTTTGGGCGCTATCCCTATGAGCCGGCCCTGGAGCCGCTGTTGGCCTTTGCGGAGGACAGCGATCCCCTCAAATGGGAATACGCCACCGTCAGTGTTTCCGCCCTGGCCGGTTATCCCGGGGAGCGGGTCATCGATGCGCTGAAGGACGCCCTGCACAGTGCCAATTGGTATGTGCGCTATGCCGCTGCGGTGAGTCTGGAGACACTGCAGGTGACCTATGACGATTTGATTGATATTATGAACGGGAATGACCGGTATGCCCGGGAGATGATCATGTATCGGCTGGAATCCCGCAGGATGCAGAAAGCGAGTGTATAACAAGGCCATGATGGATGCAATCAAACTGTTTTTGGAGTATGTGGGCGTCTTTTTTGTGCTGTACATGATCGGTTATGCCAGCTTCCTGTTCCTGTCCGTTACGGTGGGTTCCTCCACGCTCTATCAGCTCCGGCGCCGCAATCAGCTGAAAAATGAGCTGCTCCAGGACTACTATGTGCCTGTGACCATTGTGGTGCCGGCCTACAATGAAGAGGTGACCATTGAGGCCACCATCCGGTCCCTGCTGTGTCTGGAATACAAACTCTATGAGATCGTGATTGTGGATGACGGTTCTTCTGATGGAACCTCAGATATTTTGCAGCGCACCTTTCACATGCATCAGATCAACCGGCCCATCCATCGAAGCATACCCTGCCAGCCGGAGATCGCCGTGTTCGAGACATCTGAGTTCAAGGTGCCCATCACTCTCATTTGCAAACAGAACGGAGGAAAGGCCGATGCGCTGAATATGGGCATCAACGCCTCCAAATATCCCTATTTTATCTGCATGGATGCGGACTCGGTTTTGCAGAATGACTCCCTGGAGAAGATCGTGCGCCCGGTGATTGAAGAGGGCAATGTGGTGGCGGTGGGAGGTGCCGTCCGTCCCTGCAACGGAGCGGAGATTCAAAACGGACGAGTGATTTCCTACCATCTGCCCAACCGGGTGCTGCCCTGTATGCAGGTGCTGGAGTATGACCGCTCCTTCCTGGCTGCCCGGATCCTGTTCGACAAATTCAACGGCAGTATCATCATCTCCGGGGCCTTTGGCCTGTTCAAAAAGAGTGTGGTGATTGATGCGGGGGGATATGATGCCAGCACCATGGGGGAGGATATGGAACTGGTGGTCAAACTCCATGTGTTTTGCCGAGAGCACAATATCCCATATCGAATCCGATACGCCACCGATGCCATCTGCTGGACCCAGGCGCCGGAGACCCTGGGGGACTTGCGCAAGCAGCGACGCCGCTGGCACATCGGCCTGTTTCAGACTCTGACCCGACACAGCCGAATGCTGGCCAATCCCAAGTATGGCCTGGTGGGAATGGTTTCCTACCTATATTTCCTAATCTATGAGCTGCTTTCCCCTTATATTGAGATTTTTGGCATTGCCACTATGGTGTTGGCCTTTGCGGTGGACCTGATCAATGTGCCCTTTATGATCCTGTTTTTTGCCATTTATGTGGTGTACTCGGCTATCTTGTCGCTGACCGCATTCTTTGCCCGGATCCACACCATTGATTTGAAGCTGATGCTGTCCGATGTGCTCAAAGCCATCGGCCTGTGTGTGCTGGAAGTGTCCTGCCTGCGCTTTATTATGGCCTGGGTTCGGGCCACGGCACTGATCGGCTATAAGCGGAAAAAGCATGCCTGGGGAAAGATCCAGCGGAAGAAGATCCATTTTGAGTGACATGGGGGCGTTATTTTGAAATTAAAGGAGTTAAAAACCTGCTTTTGGGGGTATCAAAAGGCCGGTGTATTCCAGTACATCACCGATCTGGAGGAGCAGTTTTCCGCGAGACTGCTGGAAAAGGATCAGCAGATCCAGGAATTGACCCGGGGGTATCAGGAGCAAATTGCCGCCCTGGAGGAACAGGTGAAGCGGCTGCAGGAGGGACGGACGGAGACGGAGGACGGCCCGATGGCACCTTCCCCCGGGGAGCTTCTGGAGGCCAAGGAATATGATCAGGAGCAGAAGCAGGAGGCGGAGCCCCCGGCCCAACAGGTCACCAGAAGCCCGGCGGCGGTTCAGGGGGCAGGCCAGGACAGGAATATGTCCCTGTTCCAGCGAAGGAAAAAGACTGTGACGGACCAAGAGGAGGACAAGGGTGGAACATAACGTCGTGATCTATGTGGCGGGGAATCCCGACGCATACCCTCTGGAGTATTACGACAGTCAGACGGAAAGCTATCAGGGGGTTATCCCCCAGCTGCTGGAGCAGTTTTCCCAGCAAAGCGGCTATGAGGTCCGGTATTACCCGACCCAGGGGGCGGATCAGCGGGCCCATCTGGGGCAAAACCGACAGGTGGACATCCTCTCAGGTTACACGGAAGGGGAGGAACTTCCAAGTGACGGAGAAACGCTGACACTGTTTCGGACGGAATACCAGGGGGAAGAGATATCCTATTATCTCAGCCTGACCCAGGCGGCGCCGGATGCCCTGCAAGGGGAGCTGGAGGCTTTCTTGGAGGGAGTGTCCCAGCAGGAGATCAGCGGGATGCTGATGTCGGTTTCAAAGCCTCCTCAGCAGCATACTGGCTTTTACTGGGCCATCGGCTGTTTGGCCTTTGCCCTGGTGGCCCTGGGTTGTGTTCTGGCCTGGGTGGTGCGGCATTATCGGAAGAAACTGAAGCAATCGCAGCAGGATCTGGAGATCAACTCCATCACCGGCCTGGGCAACTTCGATTATCTGCAGAAATACTACCGGCAGTTGGTGAACGATCAAAACCGGATCCTGTACAGCGCCGTTTACTTTTATGTGGATGCGGAGGGGCTGCGCAGACTGGGGACCAGCCTGGAACAGAATGAATTCCTGCGCTATTGCGCTGTGGTTTTACAGGAGCATACCGGGGATAACGATATTTTAGCCCAGGTGTCGGACCATGGGTTTGTGGTACTGAAGTTTTCGGGGACGATGGAGCAGATTCAGAACTGGATTGCTCCGGTGTTTCAGCGGCTGCACGCCTATTCTCAAACCTATGGAACTGTGTTGGAGGTCGGCGTAACCGCCGGCATCTATTCCATGAAACGGCAGGACCGGGACCTGAATGAAATCCTGTTCCAAGCCAGCCAGGGGGCCTATGAGGCCCTGCGGAATCAGCAGGATTTTTCCATCTGCTCGCAAGAACTGCTCAAAAAGCTGGACCAGGAACAGCAGGTACAGGCCAGAATCGATCAGGCCCTGGAGCGGCATGAGGTAGAGCTGTTCATTCAGTTCTATGTGGATGTGGAGAGTCGTCAGATTGTGGGCGGAGAGGCCTTGTCCCGGTGGCGTCATCCGGAAAAAGGACTGCTGAAGCCCGGCGCCTTTGTCCCTATGCTGGAGCGAGATGGCCATATTTACAAGCTGGATTATTACTGTCTCCGGGAGTGCTGTGCCTTTTTACAGCAGCTGGTGGAGCGGGGAGTGGAGGACTTTTTCATCTCCTGCAACTTCTCCCGGGACACCTTTGAGTCGGAGGACTTTGCCTCCAAGTGCGTTGAGATCATGGACGAATACCGGTTCCCCCGGGAACTGCTGATTTTTGAGCTGACAGAGAGTGTCCTTGCCCACCAGCTGGAGCAGATC
>CABRZO010000194.1 GCA_902475455.1 uncultured Eubacteriales bacterium | reverse complement strand
ACCGCCTTGGAGCAGCCCTCGTCCATGGTGAAGCGGGCCCGCTCCCAGTCGCAGGAGGCGCCCAGCTTCTTCTGCTGCTCCACAATCCGGTTGCCGAACTTTTCCTTCCAGGCCCAGACCCGCTCCAGGAATTTCTCCCGGCCCAGGTCGTAGCGGGTCAGGCCCTCCTTGACCCGCAGCTCCTCCTCCACCTTGATCTGGGTGGCGATGCCGGCGTGGTCGGTGCCGGGGACCCACAGGGCGGCATAGCCCTGCATCCGCTTGAACCGGGTCAGGATGTCCTGCATGGTGGCGTCCATGGCGTGACCCATATGCAGCTGGCCGGTGACGTTGGGGGGTGGCATGACGATGGTAAAAGGTTTCTTATCCGGGTCGGCCTTCCCCCGGAAGCAGCCGTTCTGCTCCCACTGGGCGTAGATGCGGCTTTCCACTTCCTTGGGGTCATAGACCTTGGGCAGTTCTCTTGCCATTTGTTTCAACTCCTTCATGAAATGCAAAAACGCCCTGAGCCATGTAACATGGCTCAGGGCGAAAGGCTTTCCGCGGTACCACCTGAATTCAGAGCCCACTTTCACAGGGCTCCGCACTCGATCCCCGATAACGGAGGGGTAACCCGCCGCCCTCTACCTCCCCATCGGGACTCAAAGGCGGAGCTCCGGGACGACCTTCTCCAGCGCCGGCCAGGGCCTTACAGCAAACGGCCCCTCTCTGAGGGTTCGGCGGTTGGGTACTCCTTCCCTTCTTCGCAAATAACTACTTTAGTATAGCCAACGACGCAAAAAATGTCAAGGTTTTCCCGGATTTTTGCCTGACTCCGGCCAAAATGACCTCACCGGATGGCGCCGCAGTCGCAGTACTGGAAGGCCACATAGTCCTCATACCAGCCCTGATCCTCCTCGTGGGAGCCCACCTGCACCGTCTGGGTCTCATAGATGGTCTCCGTGCGGTAGTTGTCGGGCACGCCGGCGTAAATCAGCTCCACAGCGTGAGCCTTTGCCTCCTCGATATCCGAGGTGGTAAACCCGTCGTAGGCGAAAATGAAATTGGTGCCCACCGGGGTCTTTTGGGTCTCGTAGTCGGGAACGGTGACGATGTTCTCCACCCAGCGCTGGGCGATGAAATCATGCCACACATGCTGATGCACGGGCTCGGTGGGCTGGGTCTCTCCATTGTCGCCGGTGGGCTGGGTTCCTGTATCGGCGTTGGTACCATCTGCACCACTCTGGGTTTCGGCGGTCTGGCCGCTGGTGTCGTCGGCGGCGGTTTCCGGTTGTTCTATCTCTTCCGGCGCCTCCTCAATCTCCTGCTCCTGGGCAACTTCACCCTGCGGCTCCTGGCCCTCTGTCTTTGCCGCCATCGGGTCGTAGGGCGCATTGTCGGAGCCATAAATGGGCACCTCCGGGTGCCGGGACTGGAACTCCACCACCTGAGCTTCGGAAATCACATAGACCTTGGTGTGATCCGTGACAGTTACCGTCTCCCCGGCCTCACCATTAAAGTCCTCCCCAAGGTACTGGGCCAGCGCTACGGCATCGGCGGTGATGGTCCAGGTCACAGTAACACTGGAGGGAACATCATAGTTTAGCATCCCGGTGTCCAGGGTGACAGTCTGAATCACGGAATCATCCCAGTCCAGCAATTTCTCCAGCTCCACCCGCTGGGAGCCCTGGAGCACCCCCACATCCTCCAGCCCGGAGACCAGCCCCTCCAAATCCTCCAGGCTGAAACTCTCTCCTGAAACAGTCAATCCCACAGGCTCCGCTTCAGAGGTTGCTCCGGAAGTTCCGCAGCTCACCAACAGCCCCAGGCACAAAACAGCAGACAGTAGCAGCGCAAGGACAGTTCTCTTGTTCATCATACATCCTCCAGTCAATTTGGGCATAAAAAAAGCGCACTGGCTGATGCTCCGACCTTCAGGGCATGACAGTGCGACAACAGGGACAACCGAATCTATTCCGGCACATCCCTGCTTCCTATATTGTATTATATTCCCTCTGTCAAGCCCCTCCGAAAAGAGGGACCTGACAGAGGAAACCGTTCCGTTACTCAGCCCAGCAGGGACTCCAGAGCCTGGCTGTAGGCGCTGGCGGGCATGACCCCCACCTTCCGGTCCACTTCCTTGCCATCCTGGAAGAGGACCACGTTGGGAATGGACATGACGCCGTACTCCCGGGCCAGATCCGGCTCCTGGTCCACGTCCACCTTGCCCACGATGACCTTGCCCTCATACTGCACCGCCAGCTGCTCGATGACCGGGGCGATCATCTTGCAGGGGCCGCACCAAGTGGCCCAGAAATCCACCAGCATGATACCACCCTGGGCCTTGGCCTTCTCAAACCCTTCCTTGCTGAAATGCACAACTGCCATAATCAATTACTTCCTTTCCAGTTCATTAAGTTCATCCGCCGCGCACTCGGCGGCAATGAGGCCCTCCCCCACCGCCTTGGCGATCTGGAGGGGCTTGCCGGTACAATCTCCGGCGGCAAAGACCCCGGGCAGATTGGTGCGCATCTGCCGGTCCACCCGGATGGCGCCTTCCCAGGTCTCTAACTCTGGAAAGAGCTCCGTGGGCACCACCGTCTCCCGCAGGATAAACACCCCGTCACAGGGGATTTTCCCGCCGTCCGCCGTCACGCCGGTGACGGTTTGTTCTCCCAGAATCTCCAGTTTACCGGCCCGGACAAAGGGAATTCCCTCCGCCAGCCCCGCCGGGGTCTGGGGGGACACATAGGTGACCTGGCAGCCCAGGGAGGAGAGATAGTTTGCCTCCATGGGGGCATCCTTACTCCGGCCCACCACCACCACCGGGCGGTTGCGGTACAGCATCCCGTCGCAGGTGGCGCAATAGCTGACCCCTCGGCCCAGCAGTTCCTGTTCTCCAGGATATTTGGCCCCCCGGGCCACACCGGTGGCCAGAATGAGCCGCTTGCCCTCGAACACTTCGCTGCCCACGGTCAGAAAAACCTGATCTCCCAGGGCCATGGCGCTGATGGCCCGGCCGGTGACAAACTCCACCCCCATGTTCCGGGCGTGGTCCTCAAATTCCGAGAGCATCTGGGCTCCCGTCAAGCCGGGCATGCCCAGGTAGTTGTCCACCCGTTCCGCCCGGTACAGAGGGTTGGAGGCGGCGGGATTGGAGATCACCAAAACAGAGCGGTTTTTCTGCCGGGCCGCCACAGCGGCAGACAGGCCGGCGGGACCCGCTCCTAAAATCAAAATATCGTGCATAGCTTCGCCTCCTTGCTCCCATTATACTCAAGATGGGGGAAAACACAAGAAATTCCCCGGTTGCACCGTTGATTTTTCTTCCGTTTTCGGTATAATGTAGCATATGCGTTTTTATACGCAAAGAAACCTATGATATCCGAGAGACAGGAGTGAACAGCATGGCGGATGAAGTAAAGGACACTGTCATGAGCCAGAATTTTATTCACGATTTTATTGACGAGGATCTGGCCCAGGGAGGACAGTACGAGGGGATGCAGGTGCACACCCGTTTCCCACCGGAGCCTAACGGCTATCTGCACATCGGTCATGCCAAGGCCATCTTTGTGGATTTTGGCACCGCCGCCAAATATAACGGTATCTGCAACCTGCGAATGGATGACACCAACCCCACCAAAGAGGACACCGAGTATGTGGACGCCATCCAGGAGGATATCCACTGGCTGGGCTATGACTGGGCGGAGTTCCACTATGCCAGCGACTATTTTGAGCAGATGTATCAGTTCGCCGTGGAGCTCATCAAGAAGGGCCTGGCCTATGTGTGCCAGCTCACCCCCGAGGAGATGAGCGCCAACCGGGGCGACGTCAACACCCCCGCCGTCAGCCCCTACCGGGACCGGCCCATTGAGGAGTCTCTGGATCTCTTTGCCCGGATGCGGGCCGGGGAGTTCCCCGACGGGGCCATGACCCTCCGGGCCAAGATCGATCTGGCCAGCGGCAACTTCAACATGCGGGATCCTGCCATCTACCGCATCAAGCACATGGCCCATCACCGCACCGGGGATGAGTGGTGCATCTACCCCATGTACGACTTCGCCCACCCCATTGAGGACGCCCTGGAGGGGATCACCCACTCCCTGTGCACTCTGGAGTTTGAGTCCCACCGTCCCCTCTACGACTGGGTGGTAGACAACATCTCCATTCCCTACCACAAGCCCCGTCAGATCGAGTTCGCCCGGCTGGGCATCGACCACACGGTGATGAGCAAGCGTAAGCTGCGCCAGCTGGTGGAGCAAAACTATGTCTCCGGCTGGG
>CABRZO010000193.1 GCA_902475455.1 uncultured Eubacteriales bacterium | reverse complement strand
GAGGTCTGACGCCGGGCGTTGGAGTCGAAGGGGGAGATGCGCACCAGCCGGTGGACGCCGTTCTCGCCCCGGAGATAGCCATAGGCGTTTTCGCCGGTGACCATGATGGTGGCGGACTTGATGCCGGCCTCGTCGCCGTCCTCGTAGTCCAGGGTCTCCCACTTGAAGCCCTGGCGCTCCGCCCAGCGGGTGTACATCCGGAAGAGCATGCTGGCCCAGTCCTGGGCCTCGGTGCCGCCGGCGCCGGCGTGGATGGTGAGCATGCAGTCCAGATGGTCATATTCCCCGGTGAACAGGGTGGCCAGTCTGGCCTTCTCCAGATCCTGCAGCAGCTGGTCGTAGCCCTCCTGGACCTCCGGGATCAGGGACTCGTCCTCCATCTCCTGGCCCATCTCGCACAGGGTGAGCAGATCCTCCAGGCCGGACTCCCGCTTCTTCTGGTCGTCGATCTTATCCTGCAGGTTTTTGATCCGGGTGGTCACCTTCTGGGCGTGCTCCATGTCGTTCCAGAAGCCGTCGGCGGCGCTCTCCGCCTGGAGCAGATCCAGCTCCTGCTCGGCGGCCTCCAGGCCCAGGGCCTCGGCCAGCTCCTGGAGGGTGGGTTTCAGGGCCAGCAGCTTGCTCTTGTATTCATCAAATTGAAGGATAGCCATATCCATAATCCTTTCTATGGTTATACAGAATTGTTCAATCTAGTATTATATCCAAAACTGACACCCCTGTAAAGAGTTTGACCCGGGTTTTCCTGTGGAAAACCCGGGTACACCGGCTGAAATCCTTCCAGAGTACGCCCCAAAGGGGCGGTAACATGGTAGCAGGGCGGCGCCGACAGAGGGTCAGCGGTCGCTGACAACGGGCTCTTCGCTGATAGCGAAGATCAGGTCATCCAGATCCCCCTGGGGCAGCTCCCGGCTGTAGGGGTTGGGGAAATTCAACATCTTTGGTTCCATGGGAATACCTCCAGAAAAAGTCTACCGAATATCCTATGCGGGGCTGAGGGAGAATATGTCACTTATTTTTGGTTGACGCTTTTTTCCTGGGATGGTAAAATAGAAGCCACGCCGGAGTGGCGGAATTGGCAGACGCCCGGGACTTAAAATCCCGTGTGAGCAATCACGTGCCGGTTCGACCCCGGTCTCCGGCACCATCACTGGACACCAATCCTGATACCCTGGGGATCAGGATTGGTGTCCGCTTTTATACAGTGAAAAGGGAGGGATTTGCAATGGAACCGGCAGAACTGATGGCCCGTATTGACGCCGTTCCCCTGACGGAAAAAGCGGTGATCACACAGCTTCGGCATGAGGAGGACGATGCGCCCTATCAGGTGTGGAGGATTGAGACCGAGGGGGCCAACTATATCCTCAAGGAGGCCAAAGCCAGTGAAGCGGAAACCTACCAGTCCATCCTGGCCCCTTTGGGGGGCGTCGGAGTCCCGGCCATATACCAGACCATCCTTGCGGAGGGGAAGACATACCTCCTGATGGAATATGTGGAAGGAGAAGATCTGCGTCAGTGCGACCGGGCCAAACTCAGGTCGGCGTTGGACGCTTTGATGGCCCTGCAGCGGAACACCTGGGACAGTGATGCCTTTGCCCACATGGGGTATTCCTTTGAAAAAAGTCTCCCGGACCGTGAAAATCGGGGCAGGTATCTCAAGGATCCCCTGCTGGAAGAAGCCTATGAGGAGTTTTTGAAGGTGTATCAATCCGTACCCAGAACCCTGTGCCACGATGATCTGCTGCCCTTCAACGTCATCGCATCGGATCAAAGGGCGGTATTGATTGACTGGGAGTATGGGGGCATCCTTCCGTATCCCACCTCCTTTGCCCGCCTGATCGCCCACGGGGAGGAGACCAAAGGCGCCTTTTTCTACCTGACCCGGGAGGACCGTGCCTTTGCCATCGACTATTATTATGAGAATCTGCTGCGGGAAAAGGGGATCTCCTATTCCGATTGGCGGCACACTCTGGACTATTTCCTGTTCTATGAATACTGCGAGTGGGTGTTTGTGGGCAACAAGTACGGGGACACAGATAGTGAGTATTACCAAAAATACCTGCCCATGGCCAGACAGCAGGCCCAACAGATCAAGGGGATGGAAGCCGGCTTGGTGTCATTTTAGGTTGAAAAATGAATGACAGGGAATGAACCCTGTCCTTCTTTTTATGTCTCAGTTCGGTTTTGCCTCTTTGCCTTGCTTTTTCCTCCCTGTTCCGGTAAAATATTTGTAAAATACCAGTAAAATACCGGAACAGGAGGAATATCCTATGTCAGAACGCGCCCGCCGCCCTGCCTGGCGGAGCCTGTCCCTGCCCCGCCGCATTTTGCGGGTGGCCCTTTGCGTGCTGCTGGCGCTGGTGCTGGTGGTGGCGGCCTATGTGGCCTATGTATTTCTGGACTACCACCGGATTCCGGACAACACTGTGCTGGAGGTCCGCAATCTGACGGAGGAGCTGGAGCCTGCCCGGGTGGGGGAGGAGTACCGGGCCGTCACCTACAATGTGGGATTTGGGGCCTATACTCCGGACTACACCTTCTTTATGGATGGAGGCGAATCCTCCTGGGCGGAGAGCAAAGAGAGCGTCATCGCCACCATTCAGGGGGCGGCGGAGACGGTGGAGGGGCTGGACGCGGATCTGATCCTGCTGGAGGAGATCGATCTGGATGCCACCCGCAGCTACCATGTGGACCAGGATAAACTGTTCAGCCAGGTCTTTGAGGGCTATTGCTCCCAGTTGGCCATTGACTACGACTCTCCCTTCCTGTTCTATCCATTCACCCAGCCCCACGGCAAATCCCTGGCGGCCATCGGGGTCTATTCCCGGCTGCCCATCACCTCCGCCCTGCGCCGCAGCCTGCCCATTTCCCAGGGCTTCAGCAAGCTGGTGGATCTGGACCGGTGCTATTCCGTCAGCCGGATTCCCGTGGAAAACGGTAAGGAGCTGGTGGTGTACGCCGTCCACATGTCCGCCTACGGCAACTCTGAGGCGGTGCGGGACGGCCAGAAGCGGATGCTTCAGGAGGATATGGCCCAGGAGGTGGCCGCCGGCAACTATGTGATCTGCGGCGGCGACTTCAACCACAACCTGCTGGCCGCCGAGGATGAGACCGACGCCGAGAGCTGGGCCTATCCCTATCCCCGCAGCTATCTGCCCGAGGGCATGTCCTTCTGCCTGGATCTGCTGACGGAGCAGCAGCGGGAAGCGCTGGCCCCCACCACCCGGAACGCCGACATCCCCTACGATCCGGAGGAGAGCCTGTGCCTGACCATCGACGGCTTTATCATCTCCGATAACATTGAGTTGGTGTCCTACTCCACCGTGGACACCCAGTTCGCCTGGTCCGATCACAACCCGGTCCAGCTCACCTTCCGGCTGCTGGAGGGGTAATGATACAGCAAAAACGGGGCGCCCCAGCTGGGGCGCCCCGCTATCTTTATCCATGGCAGGGGAGGCCGGGTCATGCCCCGAAATGCAAGTCACTTTTTTGCGGTTTGCAATTTTGCCCAAAAGAGACGGCTTGACCTGGGTGGAATTGCAGTGATTTTTAAAAAGTGCACGGACTGGCCTGTAAGCCCTTGTCAAACGAAAGGGAATCGGCTATCATGTAACCCAGGAAAAAATACGGGCTTTTTGCCCGGTCAAGGAGTTATAGAAACAAATGAGCAAGACACCGTTTGTCAATTTGGATCAGCTGGAAGCGATCTGCAAGGAATATCCCACGCCCTTTCATCTCTATGACGAGGCGGGCATCCGCGCCACCGCCCGGGCGGTGAACCAGGCCTTTGGCTGGAATGCCGGTTTCCGGGAGTATTTTGCCGTCAAGGCCACCCCCACCCCGGGGATCCTGAAGATCCTGAAGGAGGAGGGCTGCGGGGTGGACTGCTCCTCTCTCACGGAGCTGATGATGAGCGACCGCTGCGGATTCCACGGCGACCAGATCATGTTCTCCTCCAACGACACCCCCGCCGAGGAGTTTGAACTGGCCGCCCAGCTGGGGGCCACCATCAACCTGGATGACTTCACCCACATTGATTTTCTGGAGAAGACCATCGGTTCTATCCCTGAGACCATCTCCTGCCGCTTCAACCCCGGCGGGGTGTTCCAGCTGGGGGAGAGCAAGGAGGGCTTCCAGGTCATGGACAACCCCGGCGACGCCAAGTACGGCTTCACCCGGGAGCAGCTCTTTGAGGGCTTCCGGCTGCTGAAGGCCAAGGGAGCCAAGCGCTTTGGCATCCATGCCTTCCTGGCCTCCAACACCATCTCCAACGATTAC
>CABRZO010000192.1 GCA_902475455.1 uncultured Eubacteriales bacterium | reverse complement strand
AGCAGTGGCGCCGGGGCCGGCGGCCTTTGCCCCGGGCCAGCCGCAGCCGGTAACTCTCCCATGCGTAAGTACGGCACAGGGAAGGGGTCTTGGTGAAAAAGCGGCAGACCGCATAGCGTATCGTGTCCGGCTCCAGGTGGGGCTTCAGCCGATTTTCCACCCGGAGATTGATGTCGGCGCTGATCTGGCAGCTGACGGCGCTCCAGCCGGTTCCATAGGTCATTTTCATGGTAAATACCTCCTGAAATCACATGTATGGTGGATGAATTGAATCTGAATCGTTGGCGAGTCGGTGGCCGTCCCACGCCGTTCAGCTGCGGCGTGTCGCTGTTGGGAGACTCTAGGCGGTGCCAACCCCGCCAGGCCAGCAGGCGATCCGTGTGATTTCAGGAAAAGAAAAAACACTATGCCCGCAGTGACATAGTGCTCAACATTCATATGGACACACTACACCCGTTGGCCATGAAATACCTCAACATAGTGTGTCATTTTTTAACCAGCGAAGCAGACGCCCCGCTGACAAGTGTCATTATACTGTTTTTTGAAGCCAAGTCAACGGATTTTACATGAAAATAGCATTAAAAAGGCTCCGGAAGTTCTGCTTCCGGAGCCTTTTGCGATTATGTTGTCAGCGCATGCAGATCTCGTGGCGCTTGGGGCCGGTGGAGACGATGCGGATGGGGCAGCCGATGTGCTGCTCCAGGAAGTCCACATAGGCCTTGGCGTTCTCCGGCAGATCAGCATAGTTGGTGATGCCCCGGATGTCGCACTTCCAGCCCGGCAGGGTGGTGAACACCGGCTTGGCCCGGCCCAGCTTGGCGGGCACCGGGAAGGTGTCGGTGATCTCACCGTCGATCTCATAGCCGGTGCAGACCGGGATTTCGTCCAGATAGCCCAGCACGTCCAGGCAGGTCAGGGCCACCTGGGTGGCACCCTGCACCATGCAGCCGTACTTGGTGGCCACGGTGTCGAACCAGCCCACCCGGCGGGGACGTCCGGTGGTGGCGCCGAATTCGCCCTTGTCGCCGCCCCGACGGCGGAGCTCGTCACCTGCATCCCCCAGCACTTCGCTGACGAAGGGCTCGGTCTTGGAGCCCACGCAGGAAGAGTAGGCCTTGGTGACGCAGATCACGTCTTCGAAGGCGGTGGGAGGCACGCAGCCGCCCACGGCGCCGAAGCCGGCCAGGGTGTGGGAGGAGGTGGTCATGGGGCAGATGCCCAGATCCGGGTCCTTCATGCTGCCCAGCTGACCCTCCAGCAGGACGGTCTTGCCCTCCTTGAGGGCCTGGTGGACAAAGCCCACCGCGTCGCCCACATAGGGGCGGATCAGCTCTCGGTACTCCAGCAGCTGCTGATACAGCGCCTCGGCGTCCAGGGAGGGTTTATGATACAGGTGCTCGAAGATGATGTTCTTCATCTCCACCGCTGCGTTCAGGCGGCTCTTCAGCCGCTCCTCGTCATAGAGGTCGGCCACCTGAATGCCAATCTTGGCGTATTTGTCGGAATAGAAGGGGGCGATGCCGGATTTGGTGGAGCCAAAGGCCCGGCCACCCAGACGCTCTTCCTCGTAGCCGTCCTGCAGCACATGGTAGGGCATCAGGATCTGGGCCCGCTCGGAGATGATCAAATTGGGGGTGGGGACGCCCTGGCTGGTAATGCTGTTCAGCTCGTCCACCAGTTTCTTGATGTCCAGCGCCACACCGTTACCAATGATGTTGGTGATATGGGGATAGAAAATGCCGGAAGGCAGGATGTGCAGCGCAAAACGGCCAAAGTCATTGATGATGGTGTGGCCGGCGTTGGCACCGCCCTGGAAGCGGATGACCACATCGGAGTGCTCCGCCAGCATGTCGGTGATTTTGCCCTTACCTTCGTCGCCCCAGTTGGCGCCGACAATAGCTTTTACCATAGTAGTTCCTCCTGGCACGGGGTTTTGCAAGTTTTGCCCTATCCCGCGCATTCTATGTCAGCCTCCCTATTATATAGCAACACTCGGGCCGTTTCAAGCAAAACTTCAAAAAGCCTTTACTTTCATGCGCTAAAATGTTACCATGTTTCATAGAAAAAAGGACAGGAGGCCGCCCAAATGTCGAAGGCATCGGACAAGGTGAATAGTCAGGAACTGTATCGGGCCATACTGGCGCTGCGGAACGAGGATGAGTGCAGACGCTTTTTCCATGACCTGTGTACCATTGCCGAGCTGAGAGCTATGGAGCAGCGCTACGACGTGGCGGTGCTGCTGGAGCAGGGAATGGTGTACAGCGACATCCTGGATCGGACCGGGGCCAGCAGCGCCACCATCAGCCGGGTGAACCGGGCCCTGAACTACGGGGAGGACGGCTATAAGGATGTCTTCCGCCACCTGCAGGAGCAGGAGCATTCATGAGCGCCTATGAGTCGCTGGCCCACTGGTACGACCAGCTGACGGAAGATGTGGACTATGCCGGCTGGGCCGACTGGCTGGAGCGGCATTTCCAGTCCGGCAAGGTGCCGGTGTCCCTGGTGTTGGACCTGGCCTGCGGCACCGGCAGTCTGTCCTGTGAGCTGGCCCGCCGGGGCTACGGCGTGGTGGGGGTGGACCTGTCGGAGGAGATGCTGATGGAGGCCTCGGAGAAGGCCGCCGCCCTGCCGGAGGAGCAGCGCCCCACCTTTTTGTGCCAGAGCATGGATGAACTAGACCTGTTCGGCACTGTGGATGCCTGCGTCTGCTGCCTGGACAGCGTCAACTATATCACCGACTCAGCCACCCTGAAGGAGGCCTTCCGCCGTGTGCATACCTTTTTAATGCCGGGGGGACGCTTTATTTTTGACATCAACACCCCGGAGAAACTGAAGGCCATGGACGGCCAGACCTATCTGGATGAGACTGAGGACGTCTACTGCGTCTGGCGAGCCGACTACGACGCCCGGAGCCGGATCTGCGCCTACGGCTTTGACCTGTTCGAGCGGGAAGGGGAGCTCTGGCGCCGGGAGGGAGAGCTCCACGAGGAGAAGGCCTGGACTTTGGATGAGCTGGAGCGCTGGCTGAGACAGGCCGGCTTTATCTCTATTAAGATGTACGGCGACCGGAAGCTGCGGCCTCCCAAGGAAGGGGAGGGCAGAATCTTCTTTGTGGCCGAGAAGGAAGAACAGTCTGCGGAGGAGTTTGCCGCGGCCTTTGCCAAGGAGTATCACAGATGGGAGAAATCGTCCGAATCATAACCACCGACGGCATGGTGATGGCCTCCGCCATCACCGGCACCGATATCGTGGCCCGGGCCCGGGCCATTCATAACACCAGCCCCACCGCCACCGCGGCTCTGGGCCGGTCGCTGCTGGCCTGCTCCATGATGGGCAACCAGCTGAAGGGGGAGGAAAACAGCCTCACCCTCCAGATCCGGGGAGACGGCCCCCTGGGAGGCATCACCTGCGTCTCCGACAGCCGGGGCAATGTCCGGGGCTATGCCGTCAATCCCCAGGCCGACGTGGCCCGGAAACAGGAGGGCAAACTGGACGTGGGGGGTGCCGTGGGTGCGGGCTCTCTTACCATTATCAAAGATCTGGGCATGCGGGATCCCTATGTGGGCAGCATCGCCTTGGTCAGCGGCGAGATCGCCGAGGACGTCACCGCCTATTTCGCCGAGAGCGAGCAGATCCCCACCGCCTGTGCCCTGGGGGTGCTGGTCCAGGGGGGCTCCGGAGAGGTCATCACCGCCGGGGGCTATCTGATTCAGCTGCTGCCCGGGGCCGACGAAGAGGCCATCTGCAAGGTGGAGCGGGGACTGCAAAAGGTGGGCTATGTCACCGGCCACCTGAAGGAGGGCAAATCTGCCCTGGACCTGATCCGGGATGTGCTGGGGGAGTTTGAGATTGAGATTCTCGGAACCTGTCCGGTGGAGTACCGCTGCTATTGCAGCCGGGATCGGGTGGTGAAGGCCCTCATCAGTATGGGCAGCCAGGAGATGCGAAGCCTCATCGACGAGCAGGGGCAGGCGGAGCTCACCTGCCAGTTCTGCGATCAGGTGTACCGGTTCAGCCGGGAGGAGCTGGAGGAGATTTACCGCCAGATGCAGCCCTGAAACGGGATCAAAAGGCCCCCGAAAAAAGAAAAATAAAAAATGAAAAATTACCCTTGACATTATCGGGGGCCTTTAGTATAATAACCTTCGTCGCTTGGAGATGAGCGAACGATTCGAACGACTCGAACGACGGGAGCATAGCTCAGCTGGTTAGAGCACATGCCTTACAAGCATGGGGTCACAGGTTCGAGTCCTGTTGTTCCCACCACTCCAAGACCGAGATTATGGCCCGGTAGTTCAGTTGGTTAGAACGCCAGCCTGTCACGCTGGAGGTCGAC
>CABRZO010000191.1 GCA_902475455.1 uncultured Eubacteriales bacterium | reverse complement strand
CTTAAACTCTCCTGGGCCACCAGCCGGGCGATCTCCTCCGCCACCCCCTCTGGGGTGTTCGCCCGGTCCGGTCCGATCAACTGCATCACCGTGTGGACGGCGGTGCCGATCTCCGTGGGGGTCAGGCCCCGCTGGGCCTGATCGAACCGGGGGCGCGGAAATTCCAAGGGCCGCTGGAGTTGGCTGAGGGTGCCTTCCGCCGCCTCCTGATCCAGTTCCCGGCCCTTGAGCTGGGTGGCTGTGGCTTTGGAGGGGGCATTGGCCAGCCCCTCATAGGGATAGCGCCAGGTCAGCCGTTGCCGCTCCTCCGGAGTCAGATGACGGCCTGTGGGGGCCGCTTCCTCCTCCCGGGGACGGCCCCGGCCCGGTTTCACTGCAGGGGCCAGGCGAATATCCCAATGGTCTTCCGGCAGCAGCAGCGGGCAGCTCACCCCGGCAGCAGCGCGCAAATCTGCGGCGTCGGGCCGGGCCAGTACCGGCAGCAGCAGCCACTCTCCTACGGTACTCAGGGCATTGAGGGCCTCCGGGTCCGGCACCGCCCCGGCATCCGGGGCCAATTTGGCGCACTGTTTGGCCCAATCGGTGCTGGTGGTGACCAAAATAAGCTTTTCCCGGGCTCGGGTCATGGCCACATACAGTAGCCGCATCTCCTCTGCCTTCATCTCCCGGTCCAGCTGCAGGGCCACCGCCCGGCGGGCCAGGGTGGGATATTGAATCTGAAGTTCTCCATCCAATCCACTGGGGCCCACTCCCAATTTGGGGTGGAAGAGTACCGGGGCGTACTGATCCCTGCGGTTGAAGGAGCGGTTCAGCCCCGCCACCAACACCACCGGGAACTCCAGGCCCTTGGACTTGTGGATGGACATGATGCGCACCCCTCCGCCGGACTCCCGGCCCGGGCTGGGCAGCCCCTGGCCCGACTCCCGGAGCCGCCGCAGCTGAGTGACAAGCCCGAATACTCCCTGGTGTCCGTTGCGCTCAAAGCGCCGAGCGTATTCGTGGAGCAGCCGCAGGTTCTCCTGCCGGGCCTGCCCCCCCTCCATGGCTCCGTAGACCGCCATCAGGCCGGTGTCCTCATAGATCTGCCAAAGCAACTTATGGCCCGGCAGATCCACCGCCTTGGCCCGGAGCCGTGCCAGCTGGGCCAGGAACCCGGTGCACTTTTCTTCTCCCCGGTGGGCGCCCTCCACCACACACTGATAGAGGTCCCCCTCCGGGCACCGGGCCCTCAGCCGGGCCAGGTCGTCCCCGGTAAACTGATAGGCGGGGCTGGTGAGCACACTGAGCAGGGGCACATCCTGCCGGGGATTATCCACAATCTCCAGGAAGGCCACCGCCACCGACACCTCGGTTTCGGCAAAGAAGTCGCCGGAGCCGTCGCTGGTCCAGGGCACCCGGTGCCGGTCCAGGGCCCGGGTCAGGTGGACCATGACCGAGCCGGGAGAACGATAGAGAATGGCGATATCCTCGGGCTGCACCATGCGGAAGCCCTCCCCCTGGGTGACGGGAAACCCGCTGTCCAGCAGTGAGCGAACCCGGCGGGCCACATACTCCGCCTCCGCCGCATCCCGGCTCACCTTGGCCTCCCCCTTCTCCCGGTCCAGGGCGGACAGGGCCGCCATATCCACCACGTCCAGCTCCACCACATCCTCCGGCTGCTCCGGATAGGGCAGCTTGGGATACAGCCGCTGGTCGTCGGTATAGTCCAGCTCGCCGAAGGAAGTAGACATAATGTTTTCAAAGACAAAGTTGACCCCCTCCAGCACCGAGGCCCGGGACCGGAAGTTATAGGAGAGCACCACCCGGCGGGGCTCCCCGGGTCTGGCCTGGGCCCGATCCTCAAAGGAGAGGTATTTGCCCAGGAAAATGGTGGGGTCTGCCAGCCGGAACCGATAGATGGACTGTTTGACATCTCCCACCTGGAACAGATGGCGGCCCCCGTCGCTGATGGAGCGGAAAATGGCGTTCTGCACCTCGTTGGTGTCCTGGTACTCGTCCACCATGATCTCCGCGAAGTGCTCCTGCCACTGGCGGGCCAGAGGGCTGGCCTGGCCGTCCTCTCCGGTCAGCAGCTGGAGGGTCAGGTGCTCCAGGTCAGCAAAGTCCACCAGATTGCGCCGCCGTTTTTCCCGGCTGTAGGCTTCATCAAAGTCCGCCACCAACCCCAGAAGTTCCTCTACCACCGGCCGGACGCACTCCATATCCTCCAGTAGGCCGGCGCTGGAGTCGGAAAAGAGCTCCTGGAGCTTGGCCAGCCGCTTTTTGCACTTCTCCCGGATGGCCTTGACCCGCTCCTGAAGGGCTTTGTCCTCCACTTTTCGGGCCTGGCCCAGTTTGGGAAACTCGATCTGGCACAGGGCTCGGGCGCTGTCCCAGCCCCGGTCCAGGGCGGCCAGAAAATCGTCCATGCTGTCCAATGTGGTGTCAAAACTTTCAGAGTAGGCCTTTTCCAGCACCGGGTCCTCCCGCAGCAGGTCCAATGCCTCCACAAACCGGCGATGCCAATAGGACACCTGCCGCCGGGCCTCCTCCATCAGCAGACGGCCCCAGGCGGTATTGCCCACATCCTTGACGCCCCGCAAATCAAAGGCCGCCGCCTGGTCTGCCAGCCAGCGCCGGGGTGCCGGGTGGCTCTGGATCCGGGTGTGGATGTCCAGCACGATGGAGGCCAGTCGGCTGTCGTCCCGGCCGGCGGACAGGGTGTCCACCAGGGCGGCAAAGCCCGGGGCCTGCTCCAACTGCTCATAGCGCTCCTCCAGCAGCCGGTTCAGAGTCCGATCCTGAAGGATGGCGCACTCGCTGTCGTCCCCTACCCGGAAGTCGGGCTGTAGGTCGATGCGGTAGCCCTCCTCCCGGAGCAGGGCGGTACAGAAGGAGTGGATGGTGGAGATCTGAGCCCGGTAGATCACCAGCTTCTGGCGCCGCAGGAAGGCATCTCCGGGCCGGTCGGCCAGCCGGGCATTCAGCTCGTCCATGATCTTGCCCCGCAGCTCCGCCGCGGCGGCCTTGGTATAGGTGATGACCAAAAAGCGGTCCAGGTCCAGATGTTCCTGCTCCACCCGGTTCATCAGCCGCTCCACCAGAATCCGAGTCTTGCCGGAGCCGGCGGCGGCGGACACCAGCAGTTCCCCGCCCCGGTCATCCACCGCGGCCTGCTGCTGATGGGTCAGTGTAATTCCCATGGCTCAGAAACCTCCTTTCTGTTCCGTCTTCTGCAGTTCCTCATCCACCTGTTCCCAGAACTCAGTGCCCTTCACCGGATAGAGGTAGCGGCTGCGCTCGCCCCCTCGGCCGTCCTCAAAGTGGCAGGCGGAGGCGTAGTCGCACCAGCGGCAGGCGGTGCGCTGCTCGTCCCGATACCAGGGGTCCGCCTGAATATTGCCGCCCCCGATCTCCCGGGCGATGTCCCGCAGGATCCGGTGGATATGCTTTTGCAGCTTGCCCAGCTGGACGGCGGAGGCCAGGGCGTCCCCGGAGATGGCCCCGGTGCGCTTGCTGATCCGGACCGGCAAAAACCGGGCATCGCTGCCCAAGGGGACGTGCTCCATGGCGTCCACCACCTTGGGGTCGTTCAGGATCAGGCCGCTGCGCCGCAGCTTGGCGTCCAGCTCCTTCTGGCGGCGCTCCGGGTCCATAGTCCGGCTGCCGGTGAGGTGTTCCTCCCGGGCAGGCAGGTAGAGCACACCCGCCGGCACAATGGGCCGATCCTCTCCCGGCAGTCCTTTCTCCTCCAGGGTAAAGAGGTAAAGCAACATCTGCAAATTCAGGCCGTGCCACACATCGGTGAGGTCAAAGGATTTGTGGCCGGTTTTATAGTCCATAACCCGGACATAGAGTCGTCCATCATGGACCCAGCCATCCACCCGGTCCACAAAGCCGGAGATGGCCACGGTGATCCCGTCCACCTGCAGTCGCACCGGGGGCAGGTCCTCCTTGGGACCAAAGCCCAGCTCAAAGGCGATGGGCTCAAAATCGGAGGCCTGGAGCTCCTCCACCATCTGCTCCACCACCTGCTGGGCCGACTGGGCCAGCCGCCGGAACAGGTAGCGGAACCGAGGGGTTTTGTCCTCCATACCCCCCAGTTTTTCCCGGATATACTGCCGGGTGGCCTGATCCGCCAGGGCTTTCACCGCCGTCCCGTCCAGACTGGCCACTCCTCCCTGGGACCGGGCAGCGGAGAGCACCTGCTCCAGCACATAGTGGACGAAGGTGCCCGCCTCCGGGGCGTCCAATCCGGCGGGCTTCCGGGGTTTGGCCTTCAGGCCGTACTGTAAAAAATAGGCGTAATGGCAGGATTTGACCTTGTCCATCCGGGAGGCGGACAGCCGCACTGTGTC
>CABRZO010000190.1 GCA_902475455.1 uncultured Eubacteriales bacterium | reverse complement strand
CCCCGGCCAAAAACACCAGTCCTGCCCCGGCCCCGCAGACCACGCCGCCATAGAGGGCACCTAACAAAGGTTCCGTGCTCACCGAAGGCAGCAGTTCAAACACCTCCAGCCAGACCGACAGGGCCACCGCCCCGATCAGAGAGCCAATAAAGAACTTTTTGCCGATCTGTTTGCCCCCCACCAGGAACAGCGGGATATTGGCGATCAAGGTCACCCAGCCCACCGAGCCTCGGCCCATCAATTCCACCAAAATCATGGCCAGACCGCTCAGGCCACCGGCGTTAATGTCATGGGGGGCCAGGAACACATCAAATCCCAGCGCAAAAACAGCGCATCCTCCGATAATCTCCAACAGCCAGACCACCCAGGTCATCGCTTTCTTCACTCCAACGTTCATCCCTTCCGCCGGGCCACAGGGCCCGGCCTTTGTTTTCTCTGTTTCAGTCCTGTTTCAGCACCTGGGGCAGGAAATAGCGGATCTGCTTTTTCCACCAGGGCCAGTCGTGGTTGACATCCAGTCCCCAATAGTCCACCCAGGCGTGGATTCCCTTATCCCGCAGCACTGCGTCCAGCCGCCGGGTCCCCTCCAGCAGCGGCCCCTCCCAGGCCCCCTGGCCCACGCAGATGATGATCTTCCGGCTGTTAAACATCTGGATGTAGGGATGGTCCAAGGGCATATTGGACAGGCTGACACAGGGGTCATTGGCATAAACCACCTCGTCCATATAGCCGCCGTACATGTCGTTGGTGTCATAAATGCCGGAGAGGGCGATAACGCTGTCAAACAGGTCCGGACGGCGGAAGAAGAAGTTGGCGGCGTGATAGGCCCCCATGGAGAACCCCGTGGTCAGAATGCCCTGACCGGTGCCGTTGATGCGCTGGATCCGGGGCACCACTTCCTCCACAATATAATTGAACCAGGCCTCATGGCGCCGCACCCGGTCATAGGGGTTGCCACGCCGGTTGGACAAGGTCTCCGCATCAATGGTATCCACGCAGAACAGCTGGATTTGTTCGCTCTCCAGGTAATCCCCCAGGGTTACCAGCATGCCAAAGCCTTCCCAATCGAAGAAGCGCCCGTTCTGGCAAGGGAACACCAGCACCGGTTTCCCGCCCCGGCCATAGACCTTGAACTCCATTTCCCGCTGCAGGTAATAGCTGTATTCCTTATGATATTCCTGATACATAACCTCGCCTCCTTTGTTTTTATGGTATCACAAATCATTCTGCCGGACAAGGGAAGAAAGCTGTCGTCTTTCAGGCGTTTTGCTTGCAATCTGCCCGGGGGGCGGTTATAATTCAAACCATAAAAGCGCTAAACAAATGAGGGGGACGCACGATGAATTTCGTCTTTATCTCACCGAATTTTCCCGAAACCTATCGCTGGTTCTGCATCCGGCTGCAACAGAACGGCGTAAACGTGCTGGGGGTGGGCGACGCCCCCTACCAGCAGCTGCACCCGGACCTGAGGCAGGCCCTCACCGAGTATTACCGGGTAGACTCCCTGGAAAACTACGACCAGGTGCTCCGGGCTCTGGGGCATTTTACCGGCCGCTACGGAAAGATGGACTGGGTGGAGAGCAACAACGAGTACTGGCTGGAGTTGGATGCCGCCCTGCGCACCGACTTCAACATCACCACCGGCCTCAAATCCCAGGAAATTGAAAAGTACAAGCGCAAGTCCGTCATGAAGGAATTTTACCGCCGGGCGGGAATCCCAGTGGCCCGCTGCCTGTTGGTGACCCGGGAGACCACCCTGGAACAGGCCCTGGCCTTCACCCGGGAAGTGGGCTATCCGGTGGTGGCCAAGCCCGACAATGGAGTGGGGGCCATCGCCACCTACAAACTCAGGAACGACCAGGACTTGGCGGACTTCTTCGAGGATAAACCGGCGGCGGACTATCTGATGGAGGAATACATCACCGGTGAGGTGACCACCTACGACGGGGTGTGCAACTCCAAGGGCGAGGTACTCTTCGCCGCCAGCCACGTCACCCCCAACTCTATTATGGACATGGTCAACGAGCATATCCCCACCTATTATTATGTCAACAAGCAGGTGCCCCCGGAGGTGGAGCGGGCGGGCAAGGCCACCCTGAAGGCCTTCGGGGCCTCCCGCCGCTTCTTCCACCTGGAGTTTTTCCGGCTCACCCAGGCCAAAAAGGGGCTGGGTGACGTGGGAGACATTGTGGCCCTGGAGGTCAACATGCGCCCCGCCGGCGGTTTCACCCCGGACATGCTCAACTTCAGCCAGAGTGTAGACGTGTATCAGATCTGGGCGGACATGGTGGCCTTTGACGAGGTTCGCCACACCTTCCAGGGGCCTAAGCGCTACTGCGTCTACGCCGGACGCCGGGACGAGTGCGACTACAAGCTCACCCTGCCCCAGCTGGAGGAGCACTGCGGCACCCACGCCCGGCTCTTCACCCGGATGCCCCCGGCCCTGGCGGGCACCATGGGGGATCAGGTGGCCATCGCCTGCTTCGATACCATGGACCAGGTGGAGTCCTTTATCCAGACCGCCTTTGAACAGGCCCAGTCCTGAGGACTGCTTCTTTGCCACCGGCGCCCTCCCCGGGTGGGGAGGGCGCCTTTTTAAAATTTTTCTTTCCTTTCCTCAACACTTGGGCCCCCTCCTTCGTCTCTTATATAGAAACACGCGAAAGGAGGGGTTCAGATATGCGCCGCATCCAACATGCGCACCGCAGGCTCCAGCGCCAGTCTGACAAGCTCCGGGTGCGCAGCCTCCTGACCCAAGGGGAGCAACTGCGCCGGGAGCTGGAACATCGGAGATAACGCTATGCTAGAATCACTTTACCGCACCCACCGGCCCTGGCTGGTCCAATGGTGTACCGCCATGACCGGAAATCCGGCCTCCGCCGAGGACCTGGTGCAGGACACCTTTCTCCGGGCGCTGGAGCATCTGGAGGATCTGGAAGATTTAAGTCAGGAGCAGATTCGGGCCTGGCTCCGTCGCACCGCCAAGAATCGGTTCATCGACCTGATCCGCCGGGCCCAACGGGAGCCGGAACCGGATCGGGAGGTACTGCATCAGGATGATCACACTTGGCCCCTGGTGACCGCCCTGTGCGCCCAGCTGCCCCCGGAGGAACAGGCGCTGTTCACCCTGCGCTATTTTGAGGGCTATAACGCCACCGAGCTGGGGGAACTCTTCGACCTGAGCCCCTCCACCGTCCGGGCCAAACTGGCCAGCGCCCGACGAAAACTGAAATTACTCTACAACGCCAATTAAGGAGGAATTGATATGAGCGAACCCAAAACCATGGTAATCAACTGCGCCCTTTGCGATGCCACCCAGACTCGGGAGGAGACCCTGCAGGCCTATGACCAGGTGATCATTAACGCCGCCACGGTGCTGGTCAGTGAGGAGTCCTCCCAGCTACTCCACCGCTACAACGTCAGCCTGAACTCCGCGGGGGTGTACACCGTTCCCACCGGCTGCAAGCAGCTGCTTCACAACGGACGTTACACCATCTCCCCGGACAGTGCCCCGCAGCAGCCCACAGTACTGATGGTCAACGGCGCCCTGACCATCCAGCCCGGCACAGGGAATGCCCTGCAGAACTATGCGGCCATCATTGTCAACGGTTCGGTGACCTGCCCCGAAAGCCTCAGCGGACATTTAGGCCAGCTCCAGGTCAACGGCTCCACCGTGATCTATCCTGACGACGCCATTCTGCTCAAGCGCACCTTTGTGGTGGATCCGGTCTTTGTGCTCCGGGCAAAGAAGGCCGACTACTTTGCCCAGCGCCGGGTAGTGCTGGTGGATGACCGCCTGGATGTAGCCGCCCTGGTGAACAAGGGCGTTAAATTCCTGACCCGTCAGGCCATTGTTGCCCAGCCGCTGCTGGAACAGGCCATCTCCCTCTTTGAGGACGAGACGGACATTGTGATGGTTCCACAAGGCTGCGCCTTTGTGAATGACGATTTGAACCTCGACGAAGGAGCGGTGCGGAAGTACGGCGGAAAGCTCTATATCAACGGAGATCTGATCCTGTCTCCCGACTCAGAAAAAGCGCTGAAAAAACTGGAGTATTTAAAGGTCAACGGAGACGTACTGTTGCCCCAGCGGCTGCTGGACACCTTTGAAACCCTGGATGCGGAATATGATACGCTGAAATTGGTGAAGGGTACCCTGATCTCTGACCGTCCCAAGGTTAAAGTGGGATTGCAGTCACTGGAGCAGGGGGATGGAGTTACCGTCATCAACTGCGCCGCCGTCACTCTCTCCCCGGATTTGCCGCCCCAGCTCATCCGGGAAAAGCTGTCCATCTCCGACTGCGCCGTGGTCAACTGCACCCCGGAACAGCGGGATGCGGTGGAGGCGGTGAGCCAGGATGTGGCCGCCATCCAGGACGGCACCGATGGGGATGACGCCACCTCCCCTCTGGGATTTCTCAAGGATATCTTCTCCGGCAAACGGAAGATGGTCAACGCCGCAAACTATCAGCTGTAACCCACAGCAAAA
>CABRZO010000189.1 GCA_902475455.1 uncultured Eubacteriales bacterium | reverse complement strand
CACCGCCAAATTTCCCCGGGAACTCATTTTCCCGTTCTCCTCATAACTCTCATGTCGCTTTTTCTCCATCTTCCTCTTTCTGCGCGTCCCCCTGCAGCATCAGTCGACTCATCCAGTCCTCATTCGTTCTTTCGGTTAACTCGACCGCCGCCTGTATCAGCCACTGTTTTGCCGTTTCAGGATTTTCAATGGACCAAATTAGAAAGCTTCTAAACATATCATTGATTGTGATATTTCGTTCTGCGCAAAAATGATCCAGCGCCTGTTTCTCCTCTTCCGGCATCTCAATGGTGTATACCCACACATTCTCCTTCTCATCATAGACAAACTCCATAATTCTCCTGTGACCTCCTTCATATGTTCTGTGCCCTGCTGGTCTTCCCCATCGCCGTTTCCGCTCAGGAACCGCCGTAGAGGGAGTGCATCGGTAGGGCAAATTTGTTTTTGCTGCTGTTATAAAACACGATCAGCGCCTCCGCATAACCCATAGACCCCGGCCGTCGCTCTCGGGCTTTTCGGATGATGTTGAGCACCGGCACCTTGCCAAGGGATCTGATAAAGACATCCTTATGCAGCCGCAATCCGTAAGTGTGCAGCAGAATGGCAATTCCCATCAGCATACAGCCGGAGAGGGAGTTCCGCTCCTGATCCCAGGTCTTCAGTGCAAGATCAATAGACTGCCGCAGGATATCCAGTCCGTATTTATCATAAATGCGCTCCAGGGTGCATACAGCACAGATTCCTCTCTTTACGCCACTTCTGGAAATAGGCAACTGAAAGGACTGCACCAGCTCATTGATTTCCTTTTGCTTTACATCGCCAGCCTCAATGTGGGCCTTCCATTTCTCATAGCTGCTCAAAGGCTTGCTGTGTTCATCCTGATCCGCAACAATCTTCGCCTCATCCTGATAGTCCAGGTTGCTGTAAACCTGACACCACACCGGAGTGTCTCTGGATCCGGATTTCTGGGCCACCGTTTCCATGGTGTGCTGACCATCATATACATAGTTGATCCCGTTGCGCCGGCTGACCTTGACCACGTTCAGAAACCGCACATCAAAATCATTGACGATCTCATCCACATGGCGCTCATTCAGTCTGCGCTGATAATCCTGCAAGCTGACCAGATCCCGGATTGGAATCAGCTCAAAGGTACAGGTAGGAACACATGCACGCTGCCGCTCCGTCAGCTGATCCAGCAAGCTCTCTCTGTTTTCGTTCATCTCTCAGACACCTCCAACAATTCTGTATAGTTCTATTTCAACGGGACCGGCAGGGCAATCAGTCGCATCCGGTCTCCCCTCTTACCACATCATGCTAGCATATACGCCCTGCCAAATCGAGAGCACGGATGTGCTGTTGCTGCACATGCATGTGCTGTTCTGGATATTTCTTTCTGTTTTTCTCACAATCCGGCACCAATTTCACCTGTTTCAGTCCAGCAACTACCCGCACAGACAACAAAAGCGGCCTCTGATCAATGCATCAGAGGCCGCTTTACGCTGATATTCAATTCTCTCAAATGCTTGATTCAATACGCAATGGACCGTGTTCAAACTGAGCTTGGTCAATGATAGAACAACTGGATCTGGCTGGCCAGCTGACGGAGCGCGTCAACATCCACAATTTCGTACTTATTGCGCTTTTTCTCGATGATCCCCTGTTTACGCCAATGATTCAAGGTGTAGCACAGGCTCCGGCGGCTGATGCCGATCTCCTCACTGATTTGATCCAGTGTGTAGGCAGACAACCGCTCCGGGTGAAGGGTGCAGTACATTGCCGTATTTTCCTCCGCGGTAAACAGGCTCAACCCCAAAAATTTATGGAACATGTAATAGGCACGTTTGCTGGTACTCCGGTAAAATTCCAACGCGAAGTCAGAATGCTCCATCAGCCGGAGGAATTGCTCATCCGTAAACTCCAGATAGCTGCACCGGGTATGAGTCACCAGGTTGGAGTCAAAACAGTGCCCCTGCAGGCGGCTGATATGACCGCAGAAGGACATGGCACGCACTTCATCCAGCAAAACCCGTTTTCCCCGGTTGGACAGGCTCCAGACTTTGATTGTCCCCTCCAATAAATACAGAATGTGATATCCCTCGTTGGCGGCATCGCTGATGCAGGTACCCGCCGGTACGTTGTGTATCGCAATGCTCCCCGGCGCAAATTCCCGCAGGATCAAGGGATAGATGGGGGCAGCGGCCAGCAGATCCTGTCCCTTCTGCAGCTTATCCTCTTTTGCCATGACCAGATCCACCTTCCGCTGTACTTTTTCCGTCTCGTTACCAGGGCCGCAAGCCATGCCGGCTTGCCCCCTGGGGCAGTCTCAAACAGCCCGGCCGGTTGAGACTGGGGCTATTATACAACAATTTTTCAATGCGTGCAATTTGCACTTTTCAAGGCCCCGCTTTCTCTTCATAATGAACACATCTCAACCTCAAAGAAAGTAGGCGAATCACTTTGGAATCCAACGAAATGAAGTTGCAAGAAATTCTCAAGTCCCGTGGTATCACCGAGGAGCAGCTTAAGGAAGTGCAGGAACAGGAGATTCCTGCCGCTGCTGAGAGTTTCCAGCGGATTATGGACATCTACTATCTGCTGAAGGTCACTGCCGATATGGAAAGTGCCTATTGGTATAACCGTGTCTGGTGGGAGAACGACGGCGATTTGCTGGAGGTCCGCCGGGCCAAGGCCGTGGCCGCCTCCCTGGCCCACAGCACCCCCACCATTCTGCCCTACGAAAAGCTGGTCATGAACAAGACCAAAAACCTCCGGGGCACCTTCCCCTTCCCCTGGGTGTGCGCCAGCTTCTTCAACTCCCTGGCCGAGTCTCTGATGGCCGAGGTGGACGCCCCCGCTGAGAATGAGGCCGACTCCGTCTCTGTCGTGGGCGCCGGCGGCGGCAACGTCACTGAGAGCTACGGCGAGATCATCTCCATCGCCAAGAAGTTTGGTATGCGCAAGGAGGATATTCCCGTCCTGGTCAAGGTGTCCAAGTATTGGGACGGCATCTCCGTGGAGGACATCTCCACCAAGTACGCCAAGACTCTGCCCGACTACCAGCAGTTCCAGAACATAATGGACAGCGTGTTGGTCATGTTCGACTCCTTCGCCATTCCCCAGGGCCGGGAGGTCATGAACTACTACATGCCCCTCCAGTACGGCTTTGACGGCATTCTGGAGCTGTGCGATCAGAAGATCGCCGAGACCATGGGCGAGGCCGGCGGCGACGGCGTGCTGGGCATGAGCCGGGGCTACTACTATGTGGCCATGAAGGAGATCGTCAAGGGCCTGAGCCAGTGGTGCGAGAACTACGCCCGCAAGGCAGAGGATCTGGCCTCCCGGGAGCCGGAGGAAAAGTATCGGAAGAATTACCTGGAGATCGCCCAGGTGATGCACAACATCGCCCACAAGCGTCCCTCCACCTTCCGGGAAGCCCTGCAGCTGACCCTGTGTCTGCACCTGGGCGTGGTCAACGAGGACCCCCAGTCCGGCCAGTCCATCGGCCGTCTGGGCCAGGTGCTGCAGCCCTTCTATGAAAAGGACATCGCCGAGGGCGTCACCACCGAGGAAGAGGTCATTGAGCTGCTGGAGCTGTACCGCATCAAGATCACCTGCATCGAGTGCTTCGCCTCCGCCGGCGTATCCGGCGGCGTGCTGTCCGGCAACACCTTCAACAACCTGTCCCTGGGCGGTCAGAACTACGACGGTCTCTCCGCCGTCACCCCCCTGGAGTACCTCATCATCGAGGCCGGTATGCGGGCCCAGACGCCGCAGCCCACTCTGTCCATCCTGTATGACGAAAAGCTGCCAGAGGACTTCCTCATGAAGGCCGCCGCCTGCACTAAGCTGGGCATGGGCTATCCCGCCTGGATGAACAACCAGGTGGGTATGAACTTCATGCTCCGCCAGTACGGCCCCGAGGGCATGGACCTCTACGACGCCCGGGCCTGGTGTCTGGGCGGCTGCCTGGAGTCCGCTCCGGGCTGCTTCCTGCCCCTGGAGTACAACGGCAAGGTCACCATGATCCCCGGCGGCGCCTCCCCCACCTGCGGTACCGGCATCCACTTCACCGGTCTGCCCAAGGTGCTGGAGCTGGTGCTGACCAACGGTGTTGACAAGCGCACCGGAAAAGTGGTCTTCCCGCCCCACGACCGCAAGCTGGAGACCTTTGAGGAGCTGCTGGATCAGTGGAAGAAATATCTGGACATCAGCAACCGCATTGTCAACAAGGTCAACAACATCCAGATGGACGTGTGGCGCAAGTACAATATGCCCGCCGTCAACTCCTTGCTGAAGCCCGACTGCTTCAAAAAGGGCCAGCACATCGGCAACTGCGGCGCCCGCTACAACGCCTGCATCAACTTTGAGTCCTGCGGCACCATCACCTTCATCAACTCCCTGGCCTCCATCAAGAAGAATGTGTACGACACCAAAAAGTACACCCTGGAGCAGATGACCGATGCCATGCTGCACAACTTCGGCTTCCGCACCGCCTACGACACCGGCGTGTTCTCCCCGGACTACCGGGAG
>CABRZO010000188.1 GCA_902475455.1 uncultured Eubacteriales bacterium | reverse complement strand
CCCCCTTGCCAAACATCTTGCTCAGGCTCTCGGCGAAGTAGCTCAGCCGGGCGGTGACCTTGGCGTAGTCCATCCGGGTGGGACCCACTACGCCGATAACCCCCCGCATGCCGTCGCCGATGTCATAGCTGGCCATGACGACGCTGGTGTCTTTCAGTGCGTCGGACACGTTTTCCGGTCCGATCAGGATTTTTGTATCGCTGTCGCCCATGACGCCGGGCAGCTGTGCCAGCTCCGCGTCGTGGTCGAGATAGCTCAGAAGTTCATGGGCTTTGTCCACATCCTGGTATTCGGTGTGTTCCAGGATCCGGTTGGCGCCGGCGGTGTGGACGCTGGAGCGCCCCACGTCCTCCAGCACCTCCATGGCGAAGGACACCACCAGGGAGATCAGCCCGTAGGCACTGCCGGCGGCCTTCTGGGCCATCCGCATCAACTCCGGGTTCAGCTCCTCGGCGGTCTTGCCCACGAAGGAGGTGTTCAGCAGAGTGTTCAGCAGTTGGAGCTGGGGTTCGCTCACATCCACCGGCAGCTTCACCAACTTGTTTTTGACCACGTTGAGGTTGGTCATCACCACGATGATGAAGGAGTTCTGATCCACCATCAGCAGATCAAACCGGGTGATGGTGGCTTTTTGCCGCCGGTCCGCCATGGCGAAGGCCGGGTAGTTGGTGAGCTGGCTTACCATCCGTCCCGCCTGGTCGATGACCCGGTCCAGCTCCTGCATCTTCAGGTGGAGCTGGTCGTTGATGGTCTGGGTTTCCTGCATGGTCAGCTTATGCTGTTCCATCAGCTCGTTGACGTAGAAGCGGTAGCCCGCGGCGGTGGGGACCCGGCCGGCGGAGGTGTGGGGCTGTTCCAGCAGCCCCAGCTTTTCCAGCTCCGCCATCTCGTTGCGGATGGTGGCGGAGGAACAGGTGAGCCCCGCCTTTTCAGCGATGGCCTTGGAGCCGATGGGTTCGGCGGTGGCAATATAGCTTTCCACGATGGTGCGTAAAATACGCTTTTTCCGATCCGACAGCTCCACGTTGTTTCCTCCGTTTCTGTTTGATTTGGTTTAGCACTCCGTTTCCTTGAGTGCTAACGTTAATATAGCACTACCCCCTCGGGATGTCAATAGACGGAAATGTAAATAGTTTGTGAAGAAGAAAGAGCGCCAAAAAGCGGCGGTCTGTTTTCAGACCGCCGCGGGGAATGCTAATCATTTGAAGGGTTAAAGGGCTTTCAGGAAAGCCCGGCGCACGTCGCCGGAGAAATAGAGGGTACCCAGGGCGCACACCCGGCCGTCGTAGCCAGCGGCCCCCTGGGCGGCGGCCACCGCCTCGGGAATGGAGGTGCAGCACTCGGCCCGGCAACCCAGGGCCTGGAGCTTGTCCGCCAGCTGGTCGGCGGGCATGGCCCGGGGGTTGTCGGCGGTGACGGTGAAGAACTGCTGGGCCAGAGGGGCCAGCAGGGACAGCATGGCATCCACGTCCTTGTCCGCCATAATGGACAGCAAAAAGACAAACTTCTGTCCCGGGCACAGCTCCTGCAGACTTTCCACCGTGGCGGCGGTACCCTGGGGGTTGTGGCTGCCGTCCAACAGGAAGATGGGGTGCCGGCCCAGCACCTCAAAGCGGCCGGGCCACTGGACGGCGGCAAAGCCCTCCCGGATATGCTGCTCGGTGATGTGCCAGCCCTTGTGGGCCAGTACGCTGAGGGCGGTGACCGCCACCGCGGCATTTTTGGGCTGATAGCTGGCCAGCAGGGGCATTTTCAGGTCCTGAAGGGGGCCCAGATCAAAGGTGCGCTCATCCAGAGTCAGATCTTTCAGAACAAGCCGGTCAAAATCCACCGGCCAGAGGGTGGCGTGGTTGCGCTGACAGGCCGCCTCGATCTCCGCGTCGGCCTCGGGCAGATGGCCGTAGCTGACCACATCGCCCCCCTCCTTGATGATGCCGGATTTGGTCCGGGCGATATCCGCCACCGTGGGACCCAGTACCGCGGTGTGGTCCAGGCCAATGGAGGTCAGCACCGCCACCTCCGGGCAGGGGATGACGTTGGTGGCGTCAAATTCGCCCCCCATGCCCACCTCCAGCACTACAATATCGCAGCCCATCCGGGAGAAGTAGACCATGGCCACGGCGGTGATGAGTTCAAACTCCGAGGGCAGGTCCTCCATGGTGTCGGCGAAGGGCCGGATTTCGTTGACGATGAGTTCCAGGGCCTCGTCGGTGATCTCCTGGCCGTCCACCCGGATGCGCTCATTGAAGCGGTTGATGAAGGGGGAGGTGTACAGGCCGGTGCGATAGCCTGCCTGCCGCAGTACACGCTCCACCATGGCAGCGGTGCTGCCCTTTCCATTGGTGCCGCCGATGTGGACAAACTTCAGCCGCTCCTCCGGGTGCCCCAGATGTGCCAGCAGGGCGCGGATCCGGTCCAGACCGGGCTTCTGTCCCCGCCACTGGACGCCGTGTATGTAGGCTAAGGTGGATTCATAACTCATGTCAAAGGGATTCCTTCCATAAAATATCATTGTATTATACTACGAATTCCATCCGGTGACAAGACAACGGGCGGAGAGACGGCCTGAAATCCCGCCTCTCCGCCTGCGCCGTTTCGCAACGGCTCTATTCCACAGCGACGTCTGCCGCTGTACAGAGGTAGTATGGCCGGGCCAGACAAAAAACATGCGGCCACTACGGTTTGTTTTCCGGTATATTTGTCCAGACTTTCCAGTACAATCCAATTGAGAGGGGAGGGAGACACTGTGACGGAAAAACGGGAACGCCGCCGCAAGGCCGTGCCCCAGGAACAGGGGGAGGTCTGGCTGTTGGAGCGGGAGCTCTGTGAGACAAGCCGCCGGCTCCAGCAGGCCTACGACGCATTTAATTTGGTCAGCGATCCGGACCTGGTTGAGGCCTGGGTGTATGAGATCAACGCCCAGCAGGCCAGATATGCCTATCTGCTCAAGCGCCGCAAGGCGTTGGGGGTGCCGGCACCGGAGAAAGATGAGGTGAGGACATGATGGCAAATATAGATCCTCAGGTAGTGGTGAGCATCCTCTCCGCCGCGGCGCTGGTGGCCATTCTGTTTCGCAAGTGGATCTGGAGCGCCCTCCGGCTGGCGGGCCGAACCGCCGTGGGGGGCGCTGTGCTGGCGGGGCTGTCCCTGTGCTCCGGGTTTACCGGGCTGCAGCTGGGGGTCAACCTGGTCAACGCCCTGGTGCTGGGGGTGTTGGGGCTGCCGGGACTGGGGCTGCTGCTGGCATTGAGTGCCATTACGGGCTGAGGGCAATTGCTTTTTCCCGGAGCGGTATATTATAATAAGGTAAAATTTCCGGGAAGAGGTGGAGCCATGATTCAGCTCTATTATGGAGAGGGCAAGGGAAAGACCACCGCCGCCTTTGGCCAGGCCCTCCGGGCCGCCGGCCGGGGAAGGCGGGTCATCATCGCCCAGTTTTTGAAAACCGAGGATTCCGGGGAGCGCCGGAGCATGGAGCTGGTGCCCCATGTGCTGCTGCTGCCCCTGCCGGAGCAGTTGCCCTTCGTCTTTCAGATGGATGTGATCCAGCGGGCGGAATATGAGGAGTTCGCCGCCCGGATGCTCCGGGATTCGGCGCTGCTGGCGGAGGAAAATGCCGTGGTGATCCTGGACGAAGTGCTGGGCGCCATTGAGACGGATATTTTGCCGCTGGAGGCGGTGCTGGACTGGCTGAGGGAGCTGCCGGAGGGCTGCGAGGTGGTGCTCACCGGCCGCAAGGCCCCGGAGGAGCTGCTGGAAAAGGCGGACTACATTACCTGTTTCCAGGCCCAGCGGCACCCCTATGACAAGGGGATCCAGGCCCGGGAGGGCATTGAGTATTGAGATTAATAGCAAGGGGGACGCCCACACTTGTGTGGGCGTCCCCCTTTTGTTGGCTTCTATTTTCTTGAGCAGCGCTCAGGACAGCTCGAACTGGCCGGTGTAGAGCTGGTAATAGCGACCCTTCTGTGCCAGCAGCTCCTGATGGCTGCCCTTCTCCATAATCTCGCCGGCCTCGATGACGGCAATGGCGTTGGAGTTGCGGACGGTGCTCAAGCGGTGGGCGATGACGAACACGGTGCGGTTTTCCATCAGAGTGTCCATGCCCTTGCTGATCAGAGCCTCGGTGCGGGTGTCAATGGAGGAGGTGGCCTCGTCCAGCACCATCACCGGGGGATCCGCCACCGCGGCCCGGGCGATGGCCAGCAGCTGCCGCTGGCCCTGGGACAGGTTGGCGCCGTCGCCGGTGACCATGGTCTGATACCCGTCCGGCAGCCGGCGGATAAAGCTGTGGGCATTGGCGGCCTTGGCGGCGGCGATGCACTCCTCGTCGGTGGCATCCAGCCGGCCGTAGCGGATGTTATCCATGACGGTGCCGGTAAACAGGTGGGTGTCCTGAAGCACGGCACCCAGGGACCGGCGCAGGGAGTCCTTGGCGATGTCCTTGACGTCGATGCCGTCATAGGTGATGGAGCCGGACTGGATCTCGTAGAACCGGTTGATCAGGTTGGTGATGGTGGTCTTGCCGGCGCCGG
>CABRZO010000187.1 GCA_902475455.1 uncultured Eubacteriales bacterium | reverse complement strand
GCCGCCAATCGCAAAAACCCAGAGCGGGGGCAAGCCCCCGCCCTACGGTATCTATTGGGAAAATGCGGTTGAAGGGAAAATTATTCCTCCATATCCCCCACGATGGCGATGTGGACCTCGTCCAACTGTTTCTGCTCCGATTCAGACGGCCCGCCTTTTTTTCAAACGGCGGGCCGTTTGGTTTGATTGCACTTGCTCGGCCGGAATCAATCCGGCCTGCGCCAAGGGTTTGGCCCATTCCATGGTCCAAACCGCTTGTACCCGCCAACGGCGGGTCGCCCCCTTGGGGCGTCACCGTGGAGCCGGGCCAGTCTGAGCAGACCTTATTCTTCCACATCCCCCACGATGGCGATGTGGACCTCATCAAGCTGTTTCTGCTCCACGGTGGAGGGGGAGCCCATCATCACATCCTGGGCGTTCTTGTTCATGGGGAAGGGGATGATCTCCCGGATGGAGTCCTCCCCGGCCAGCAGCATGACCATCCGGTCCACGCCGGGGGCAATGCCCGCATGGGGGGGCGCACCGTAGGTGAAGGCGTTATACATGGCCGGGAACTTGGCCTTGACATCCTCTTCGCCCAGCCGCACCAGCTCGAAGGCTTTCACCATGATCTCCGGGTCATGGTTCCGGACGGCGCCGGAGGACAGCTCCACCCCGTTGCACACCAGGTCATACTGGTCGGCGGTGATCTCCAGGGGGTCAATCTCTCCCCGCTCCGCCTTCAAGAGGGTGTCCAGACCACCGGCAGGCATGGAGAAGGGGTTATGGCAGAACTCCAGCTGGCCGGACTCCTCCCCGATCTCGTACATGGGGAAGTCCACGATCCAGCAGAACTCATAGCGCTCCAGATCCATGTGGCCCTCGCAGGCCTGGCCCAGCTTGCTGCGGAGCACGCCGGCGGTCTTCTGGGCGGTCAGCAGTTTGCCGGCGGTGAAGCCGATGAAATCTCCGGCCTTGAGGCCCAGTTTTTCCGTCAGGGCTTCCCGGCTGTCCTGCAGGAACTTGCTGACGCCGCCGGTCAGGTTGCCCTGATCGTCCACCTTGCACCAATAGGCCTTCTCGCCGGATTGCACCTCCACCTCGGCGCACAGCTTGTCGATGGCCTTCCGGGCCAGCTTGCAGTCGGAGACCACAATGGCCTTGACGGCCTGGGCCTGGAAGGGGCCGAACTCGGTGGCGGAGCAGATTTCGGTGACATCCTGCACCGTCAGGTCAATCCGCAGGTCGGGCTTGTCGGAGCCGTAGACCTCCATGGCCTCCCGATAGGGAATGCGGCGGAAGGGGGCGGAGGAGGCCACGTTATACTTGCCGTACTTGGCGAAGATGGGGGGCAGCACGTCCTCCAGCACGGCGAACACGTCGTCCTGGCTGGCGAAGGCCATCTCCATGTCCAGCTGATAGAACTCGCCGGGGGAACGGTCGCCCCGGGCGTCCTCGTCCCGGAAGCAGGGGGCGATCTGGAAATAGCGGTCAAAGCCCGCGGTCATCAGCAGCTGCTTGAACTGCTGGGGGGCCTGGGGCAGGGCATAGAACTTGCCGGGGTGCTTCCGGGAGGGCACCAGATAGTCCCGGGCTCCCTCGGGAGAGGAGGCGGTGAGGATGGGGGTGGTGATCTCCAGGAACCCGTGCTCGGTCATAGCCTGGCGCAGGGCGGCCACCACATTGCACCGCAGCACGATGTTATCCCGGACCGCAGGATTTCTGAGGTCCAGATAGCGGTACTTCAGCCGGGCGGACTCGTCGGCATCCCGGCTCCGGTTGATCTCAAAGGGCAGCTCGTTGTGGCGGCAGCGGCCCAGCACCTTGATCTCGCTGGGGACAATCTCCACATCGCCGGTGGCCATCTTGGGGTTCTTGCTGTCCCGCTCCCGGACGGTGCCGGTGACCTGGATGGTGGACTCCTTGTTGAGGCCCTTGACGATGGACATCATGTCCTCGGTCTCGATGACCACCTGGGTGGTGCCGTAAAAGTCCCGGACAATGACAAAGGCGAAGTTCTGGCCCACCTCCCGGACATTTTCCATCCATCCGGCGATGGTGACGGTTTTGCCCGCGTCGCTGAGCCGCAGCTGGCCGCAGGTATGGGTTCTGGATTGAAACATATTGAAATTCCTCACTTCTGTTGAATTGATATCAGTATCGCCGGTATTTCACCGGCCCAAAAATTCCGGTATCTGTTTCGCGTCCCGGAGGCCCTTTTCATAAAGCATGTCCATGTCCTCCTTGGTGCGCTTCAGGGTGGACATATGGCCGATGGTGTCCGGGGCGAGCACCAGCAGTTTCCCCTGCTTTTCATATTCCCCGGCCCGGGCCACTGCGTCGTTGTACTTTTTGTACCGCAGGGCCAGCTGTCCGGCGGCCTTGGGGTAGCGCAGTTTCAGGAGCCGGGCAAAGGTGGCGTCGTCCTTGGGGGTGCGCAGGCTGTCCCGGGGCCGGGTCAGAATCAGCACCACCTTGTCGCAGCCGTCGGCGAAGGCCTTTTCCATGGGCACCGGGTCCGCCATCCCCCCGTCAAAGTAGAGCTTGTCCCCCACCCGCTGGGGCCGGCAGGCCACCGGCAGGGCGCTGGAGGCCTTGCACACCTGGTAGTTGTCCCGGGAGATACAGTCCCGGCCCAGATAGGCCGCCTCCCCGGTCCTGGCGTCGCAGGCCACGGCATAAAACTCCGCCGGGTTGGCTTCGAAGGCGTCATAGTCCAGGGGATTTTCCCCGTCGGAGTTGGACAGGGTGGAGTAGACATAGTCAAGATCCACATAGTTGCCCCGGCGCAGGAAATTCCCCAGGCTCATATACTGCTTCCGAAAGCCGTACTCGGTATAGAACACATAGTTGCGGCCCCGCTGCCGGGCCAGATAGGAGAACAGGTTGGCGCTGCCGGCGGACACTCCGACGGCATAGTCAAACATGATGCCCATATCCAGGCAGGCGTCCAGCACCCCGCAGCCGTAAATGCCCCGGAAGCCGCCTCCGGCGTCCAGCACTCCGATCTTCATGGTCTTTCTTCACCTGATTTCCCTTCTCCGGGCCAAAGGGCCCGGGGGCTTTGTTTGGGGATTGGTCTCCGTAGCCGGGGACAGGCCCCGGTTTCCGGCTCAGTCCCGGATGGGCTTGCCCTGGTTCCGGCCCACCAGAGCCTCCGCAATGGCGGCAATGGCCTCACTCTGGGGGGCGCTGTGCTGCTCACCGGACTGGAGGTCCTTCCACTTGACCTCCCCGGCGGAGATCTCGTCCTCTCCCAGGAAGATGACGAAGGGCACCCCCAGCTTGTCGGCGTAGCTCATCTTGGCCTTGAACTTCTTGGGCTCGGTGTAGAGCTGGGTCCGGATGCCCGCCTCCCGGAGGGCGGTGGCCAGGCCGATGGCGTGAGAGAGGTCCTCCGTCATGGGCAGCACCAGCACGTCGGCGGGGGCGGTGGGCAGGTCGGGATTCAGCATCCCCTGCTCACCCAGCACATAAAACAGCCGGGTCAGGCCGATGGAGATGCCCACGCCGGGCAGCTGCTTGTTGGTGTAGTACTCCGCCAGGTTGTCGTAGCGGCCGCCGGAGCAGACGCTGCCGATCTCCGGGTGGTCCAGCAGGGTGGTCTCGTAGACGGTGCCGGTGTAGTAGTCCAGGCCCCGGGCGATGGTGAGATCCACGGCGAAATTCTCCTCGGGGACCCCGAAGGCGGCCAAATACTTGGTGACGGTGTTCAGCTCCTCCAGGCCGGCGTCGAAGATTTCGTTGCGGCCCTGGTAGCCCTCCAGGGCCTTCAGAACCTCGGCATTGGTGCCCCGGATGGCGATGAACTTCAGGATTTCCTCCGCCGCGGCCTGATCCACCCCGCAGTCCTCCACCAGCAGCTGGGCCACCTTCTCGGCTCCGATCTTATCCAGCTTGTCCACGGTGCGCATGACCTCCTGGCTCTTGTCCGCCAGGCCCAGCATGGCATAGAAACCGTTGAGGATTTTCCGGTTGTTGACCCGGATCTGGAACCGCTTCAGCCCCAGGGCGGAGAAGGTCTTATAGATGATGGAGGGGATTTCCGCCTCGTTGACGATGTCCAGGCTGCCGTCGCCGATGATGTCGATGTCCGCCTGATAGAACTCCCGGAACCGGCCCCGCTGGGCCCGCTCCCCCCGGTAGACCTTGCCGATCTGATACCGGCGGAAGGGGAACGACAATTCACCCGCATGGAGGGCCACATACTTGGCCAGGGGAACCGTCAGGTCAAAGCGGAGCGCCAAATCTGCATCGCCCTTGGTAAACCGGTAAATCTGCTTTTCTGTCTCGCCGCCGCCCTTGGCCAGGAGGACATCCGCCGACTCGATCACCGGGGTGTCCAGAGGGGTAAAGCCATAGAGGCTGTAGGTCCGGCGGAGGATCTCCATCATCCGCTCCATTTGCATCTGGGGCTGAGGCAACAGCTCCATAAACCCGGACAAGGTCCGGGGCTTGATCTTTTCCATAGTCATTTCCTTTCTTCACAGGCACGTCCCCTGCCGGGAGCCAGCCGCTCCCATGGGCCTTCAGCGCAGCGTATTTTTGGGCCGGACCATCTCCCGCCAG
>CABRZO010000186.1 GCA_902475455.1 uncultured Eubacteriales bacterium | reverse complement strand
AGAAGGCCAGAGGCTCGTGGACCTTGAACCAAGCGATCCGGAAAGCCATCATAACGTAGGCCGCCGCGTGGGCCTTGGGGAACAGATAGCCGATTTTGGCCAGGGAGTCGATGTACCAGTCCGGGACGTTGTGCTCCTTCATGGTCTCCACCCAGCCGTCCTGGAAGCCTCCCTTCTTGACCTTGCCCTTTCGGACGGCCTCCATGATGTTGAAGGCGGTCAGGGGCTCCACCCCCTGGTCGATCAAATAGATCATGATGTCGTCCCGGCAGCCCACGGTGGAGTCAACGGTGGCCACCTTGTTGACGATCAGATCCCGGGCGTTGCCCAGCCACACATCGGTACCGTGGGAGAAGCCGGAGAGTCGGATCAGGGTGTTGAACTGGGTGGGCATGGTGTCCTGGAGCATGCCTCGGGTGAATTTGGTGTTGAACTCCGGGATGGCCACGGCGCCGGTGGGACCCAGCACCGGGTCATTTTCAAAGCCCAGCACCTTGGAGGAGGTGAAGATGGACAGGGTGTCCTTGTCGTCCAGGGGAATCTGCTGGGGGTCCACCCCGGTGATGTCCTGAAGCATGCGGATCATGGAGGGGTCATCATGGCCTAGCATGTCCAGCTTCAGCAGGTTGTCTTCCATGGAGTGGTATTCAAAATGGGTGGTGACGATGTCGGTATTGGGGTCATCGGCTGGGTGCTGCACCGGGCAGAAGTCGTAGATCTCCATGTCCCCGGGAATGACGATCATGCCGCCGGGATGCTGGCCGGTGGTGCGCTTGATGCCCACGCAGCCGGAGGCCAAGCGGTTGATCTCTGCGGTGGGGGCGTGGATGCCCCGCTCCTCCAGGTACTTTTTGGCGTAGCCGAAGGCGGTCTTTTCTGCCACGGTACCCACGGTGCCCGCCCGGAACACATGGCTCTCTCCGAAGAGCTCGAAGGTGTAGCGGTGGGCCTTGGCCTGGTATTCGCCGGAGAAGTTCAGGTCGATATCCGGCATCTTCTTGCCGCCGAAGCCCAGGAAGGTCTCGAAGGGAATGTTGAAGCCATCCTTCACGTACTTGGTGCCGCAGACCGGGCACCAGGCGTCGGGCATATCGGCGCCGCAGCCGTAGGCCTTGCCCGCTTCAAAGTCCGAGTGCTTGCACTTGGGGCACCGGTAGTGGGCGGCCAGGGAGTTGACCTCGGTGATGCCGGAGAAGAAGGCCACAATGGAGGAGCCCACGCTGCCCCGGGAGCCCACCAGGTAGCCGTGCTCCAGAGAGTTCTGCACCAGCTTCTGGGCGGACATGTAGATGACATCGTATTTACGCTCAATAATGCCGGGGAGCTCCAGATCGATTCGGTCCTGGACGATCTGGGGCAACTCCTCGCCGTAGAGCTCGTGGGCCTTGGAATAGACCAGGTACTCCAGCTCCTTGTCGGAGTCCTTCAGCTTGGGGGCAAACAGCTTCTTGGGCAGGGGCGGGATCACATCCACCCACTTGGCGATCCGGTTGGGATCGTCAATGACCACCTTATGGCAGTCCTCCTCCCCCAGGTAGCTGAACTCCTCCAGCATCTCATCGGTGGTTTTGAAGTAGATGGGCAGCGGTGAGTCCGCGTCCTTGAACTGCTTGGAGGCCAGCAGAATGTGACGGTATATTTCATCCTCCGGGTCCATGAAGTGGACGTCGCCGGTGGCGCACACCGGCTTATTGAGGGCCTTGCCCAGGGCCAGCACGGTGCGGTTGAAGTCCCGGAGTTCCTCTTCAGTCTCCACGGTGCCCTCCCGCAGCATGTACATATTGTTGCAGATGGGCTGGATCTCCAGGTAATCGTACCAGGAGGCAATGCGCATCAGCTCGTCCCAGCTCTTGCGCTCCACCACCGCCCGGAACAGCTCCCCGGCCTCGCAGGCGGAGCCGATAATGAGCCCCTCCCGGTTCTCATTGATGAGGCTCTTGGGCATGATGGGAAACCGCTTGAAATGCTCCAGGTGCGCCAGGGAGATCAGCTTATACAGGTTGCGCAGGCCCGTCTGATTCTTGGCCAGCACGATCAGATGGTTGGCGCTGCGGCGCTTGCCGCCGCCGCTGCCCGCCCCGGAGCGCAGGGAGCGCATGGCCGGGTTGATCTGCTGTAAAGTTTTGACCCCCATATCCCGCAGATTTTTATAGAGGGGCCCCAGCATATAGGCCACGGTGGAGGCATCGTCGGTGGCCCGGTGGTGGTTGAAGGCGGGCAGGTCCAGGTACTCGGCAATGACGTCCAGCTTGTACTTGCCCAGCTTGGGCAGCAGATTCTGGCAGAGAATCAGGGTATCCAGGCTGGTATTGTCGAAGGGACGGCCAATCCGGCGGCAGCCCTCGGCGATAAAGCCCATATCGAACTCCGCATTGTGGGCAGCCAGGGGCCGGTCCCCCACCCAGTCCAGGAACAGGTTCAGGCCCTCCTCCTGGCCCGGGGCCTCAGCCACCATATCGTCGGTGATACCGGTGAGCTCCACAATTTCCCGGGGAATGGGCTTGCCCGGGTTCAGGAAAGCGGAGTAGGTATCAATGATCTCGCCGTTTTTCAGCACCACGGCGCCGATCTCGGTGATGTACTCATGGCGGCGGTCCAGGCCGGTGGTCTCGATGTCAAAACAGACCATCTCCTCCTCCAGGGGCTGCTCCTTCCGCCCGTGGACTACCACCCGGTCGTCCACGTCGTTGTGGTAATAGGCCTCGGTGCCCAGAATGACCTTGATCTTGCCGCCGCCGGCCTTGAATGCCTCCGGGAAGGCCTGGGCGATGCCGTGGTCGGTGATGGCGATGGCGGGATGGCCCCAGGAGATGGCCCGCTTCACCGCCCCGGATACGTCGGTGAGGCCGTCCATGGTGGAGTAGCGGGTGTGCAGATGCAGCTCCACCCGTTTTTCCTCACTGAGGTCCTGCCGGGGGGGCTTGGGGATCCCCTCCGCCATGGCAAAGGGCCGCAGCTCCAGCTCGTTGGTAAACTTGCCGATCTGGAGCTTGCCCTGAATCAGCAGGTAGCGGCCCTCTTTGATGTTCTCCAACAGGGGCTGGGCCTGCTTGTTCTCATAGAAACCGGAGACGGTCACCGAGCCGGTGCCGTCGGTGATGTCAAAGTTGATGATCCAAGCGTTGCGCTTGGTGAGCTCCTTGTGATGGACGGAGAACACCTTGCCGTTGATAACCACGCCTCCCATGTCGATGTCCAGCTTACCTATGTCCACCGGCTCCCCGTGGATGGGCTTGCCCAAGAAGGTGGACTCGTCGGTGGGCTTGCGTTTGGGGGGCGCCTTGGCAGTCACCTTGGGCCGCTGCTGCACCGCAGCGGTGTAGGCCTTGCTGCGGAGGGCCTCGGTCTGGCGAAAGACCTCCTCCACATCCTCCTGGCTCTGTTTCTGCTCGTGAAACCGCAGGGAGACCACCCGGCCGAACTGCTCATGGATCCGGCTTTCCACCCTTCTGAGAAAGGGATTCATCAGGTCTGCGCCGCCGTTCTTCAGCTGGAGGGTCAGGGTATCCCCCTGTTCCTCCAGTTCCGCCCCGGAGAGCAGACCGTGGGCCGGAGGAAACAGCTGGGAGAGCTGCTCCCGCAGCCAGGACAGGGTGATCTCTCCCCGGCCGTCCGGCCGCACGGGGTGGAGCTCTACCCGGTTCATCTGGTAGGCCGAAGCCAGGGACTGCTCCAGCTCCCGGAGCCAGGTGTCGTCGGCATCCGGCTCCAGCACCACATCCAGGATGATCTCCGCTTGCTCCTCATGTAGATCTACTTTTAGAATGGTACATTTCTCCGCTAAGGCCAAAAGTTTTCCCTCCAACGGGCAGAGGGAAAACATCTGGAGCAGAGGAATGCAAAATTCGCTGCTCATGGTATGAAAATGCTCCTAATCAAAGTTCCTCAATCAGTTTCATCAGCTCGTCCACCAGTTGGTCCTGGGGCACCTTTTTCAAAATCTTGCCCTGGCGGAAGAGCAGTCCTTCCCCGTCGCCGCCGGCGATGCCGCAGTCGGCGGCGGAGGCTTCACCGGGGCCGTTGACGGCACAGCCCATGACCGCCACGGTGATGGGCTTGGTGCAGCCCTCCAGACGTTTTTCGACTTCCTGGGCCAAGGGAATCAGGTCGATCCGGGTCCGGCCGCAGGTGGGGCAGGAGATCAGCTCCGGGCCGTCCTTCCGGAGGCCGCAGGCCTTCAGAATCCGCCGGGCCACCACCACTTCCTCCACTGGGTCCGCCGTCAGGGTGACCCGGAAGGTGTCGCCAATGCCCAGGGCCAGTAGGCCGCCGATGCCGATGGCGGATTTGATGGTGCCCATCTCATAGGTACCCGCCTCGGTGACCCCCAGGTGGAGGGGATAATCGCTGCGCTCATGCATCATCCGATAGGCCTCCATGGCGGTGGAGACGTTGGAGGATTTCAGGGAGACGCAGATGTCGTCAAAATCATATTTGTTCAGCAGGGCGATATGGCCGAAGGCAGATTCCACCATGGCCTCGGGGCACACCTTGCCATACTTGGCCAGCAGAGGCTTTTCCAGGCTGCCGCCGTTGACGCCGATGCGGATGGGAATGCCCCGCCGGGCGCAGGCGTTGGCCACCGCCTTGACCCGGTCCTCCCCGCCGATGTTGCCGGGG
>CABRZO010000185.1 GCA_902475455.1 uncultured Eubacteriales bacterium | reverse complement strand
AGAGCAGGCCCGGGTGCTGTCCCTGGACTTTAAAAATGAGATCATCATTTTCACCCACATCGGCCACAGCTGGATGACGGAATCCGACCCCAACGGCTGGGAGACCTATTCTGAGCTGCCCACTGAGCGGTTCCAGCACCAGTATTTTGATGACACCAACCTGATCAAGAACATGGTGTTCGATCTGGATGTGCCCACCATCGGCGCCATCCCCGGCCCCGGCTTCCACTGGGATTCCGCCATGCTGTGCGACGTGACCATCTGCACCGAGGACACCAAGATGGAGGTCCCCCACGCTCAGGGCGGCCTGGTTCCCGGCGACGGCATGGGTCTGATGGCTCAGCACTACTTCGGCACCAAGCGCGGCAACTACTACATGATGACCACCCGTCAGTTCACCGCTCAGCAGATGCTGGACTGGGGTATGGTCAGCGAGGTCGTGCCCAAGGGCAAGGCTGTTGAGCGCGCCTGGGAGATCGCCCGCATGTGGAAGACCATGCCCTATGAGAACCGCACCATCATGGCCAACCTGGCCAAGCGGCCTCTGAAGAAGCTGCTGGTGGACGACCTGAAGCTGCACACTGTTTCCGAGCAGTACGGCTCCCTGCTCCGCATTGCCGCCGGCGATCTGGGCGACGAGAACTCCGCTCAGCAGGACGAGAAGTACATCTCCCGTGTCAACGACTGGCGCTATGCCACCCATGACATGGAGGAGCCCCAGACTGCCGAGTCCTGGAGAAGCATGCCTGCCAAGGCTGGCGCCTGGTGGGAGAAGGTCCGCTCCGGCGAGATCGAGAACCCCTATGTCTTCGAGCACAGCAACGAGCCCGACTGGTACGGCTTCTAATCTGTCTCACAGAATTGAATTTCGTGGCCATGTGCCACTGGCGTCCCGGTGGAAAACCCTGGGAGGCAAAAGAGAACGGTATAGCTTCGGCTATACCGTTCTTTTTTGACATACGGTCTCCAGAAACCAACTTAAAGGGCAAAAACAACCTAAATTGATTGAAAAAATGCCTTTTTCCCCTGGGAATAGGAAAATTACCAAAGGAAAGTTGTTGCTTTTTGTCGCAATTTCTTAATCAAGTTTTTATTTGACGGCTCTCCGGGACAGAACTATAATAACATTGAACGATTATGACCTGACCAACGGAGGCTGCTATGGAAGAAGTTCGCACGCAAAAGAGAAATTTTATTATTCTGATTGTGGCCATCGTGGTGGTGGTGCTGGTAGGTCTGACCCTGTTTTACTGCATTATGGCCAAGCACCAGCAGGGGCGTTTTCCGGCCAAGACCACCATCAATGGCATTGACGTCAGCGGGATGACCGCCGAGCGGGCCAAGGACGAGCTGGCCCAACAGGTGGAGTCCTACACGCTGACCATTCAGGAGCGGGGGGATGCCACCGAGACCATCACCGCCGAGGACATCGGCCTCAGCTATGTGGACAGCGGGGATGTGGACCGGCTGTTGGAGGAGTTCAACCCCTATCTGTGGCTCATCGACAAGTTCCGTACCCATGAGCTGACCGCTTCCACCGACACCACCATGGACTCCGCCAAGGCGGAGCAGACGGTGCGAGGGCTCAACTGCTTTGTGAATTTTGAGCCGGTACAGGACGCCCAGGTGGTGGACGATGGCACCCAGTTCGTGGTGCAGGAGGCCGTCCAGGGCACGCAGCTGGACACGGAACGGGCGGTTCAGGCCATTCTGGAGGCCCTGAACACCGGAAAAACCGAGCTGAATCTGGAGGAGGAGGGGCTGTATCTGGCCCCCTCCGTTACCGCCGCGGATAACCCGGACCTTCAGGCCACCGCCGACAAGCTCAACGGCTATTTGCAGGCCTGCATTACCTTTGATTTTGGGGATGACCGCATCGTCACCATTGACGCCGATGTGATCCGCACCTGGATTGCCGAGGACGAAAACGGCAATCTGGATCTGAACTATGATCTGGCCTATGAGTTCGTCAAGACCAAAATTGCCTACAAGGTGGACACCTTTGGCCTGAACCACACTGTCACCACCCACAGCGGAACCCGGATCACCCTCTCCGGCGGCGACTACGGCTGGTGCCTGGCCCGGGGAGATACCACCGACAAGATTCTGGAGGCGGTGCGGGAGGGCCGTACCGAGACCATGGAGGCGGAATGGCAGTACCAGGGCAAGAATCTGGGCAACGACGACATCGGCGGCACCTATATCGAGATCAGCATTTCGGAGCAGATGATGTGGTGCTATGAGGATTATGAACTGGTGGTGGAGACCCCGGTGGTCACCGGCAACCCCAACAAGGGCAACGGCACCCCCTACGGCGGGGTGTGGGCCATTGACGCCATGCAGCGGGACGCAGTGCTGGGCACCATTGAGACCATGGGCTATGAGAGCCCGGTGAAGTATTGGATGCCATTTAACGGCAATGTGGGCATCCACGATGCCGACGGCTGGCGCAGCAGCTACGGCGGGGACATCTATCTCACCAACGGCAGCCACGGCTGCGTCAACACCCCGGAGGAGGCGGCCAAGACCATTTATGAGACCGTCTCCATCGGCACCGCGGTCATCGTCTACGATCTCAGTGATCCGGAGACGGTGATCGTCAGCCAGCCCGGCCAGTATGAGGACATCCCAACTGACGAAAACTGGGATTGGGACGACTGAGCCCCACCGAATTTTGAGTCAAAACTATGAGAGCCAGCCCCGGTATTCGCCGGGGCTGGCTCTTTTTTTTCATCTGTGGTACAATAGCCCAAATGATCAAAGGGGGGAGCGGGATGATCACTGAGGAACAGGTGGAGGGCCTGGTGTTGCTCCAGTCCTCAGAGGAGTTCCGGCTCACCCGGGATGCCCTGGCCCTGGCCCGGTTTGCCACCCTGCACCCCGGGGACCGGGTGTGCGACCTGGGCTGTGGAGTGGGCAACGTGCTCATCCCCCTGGCGGCCCGGGCCAGCGGGCTCACCCTGGACGGGGTGGAGCTGCGGGACACCGCCGCCGCCCTGTGCCGGGAGAGTTTGGGGCGCAACGGGCTTGCCGGCTGCGTAGTCACCGGGGATTTGAACCTCCGTCATCCGGAGCTGCCCTGGGGCAGATATGACCTGGTGGTGGCCAATCCCCCCTATTTTGTGCAGGGCAGCGGTGCCGTCTCTCCGGTGGAGGCCCGGGCAGCGGCCCGAACTGAGGACAGCTTTTCCCTGGAAGGGGCCTGCCGGGCGGCCTCCCGGCTGTGCAAGACCGGCGGCCGGTTTGCCCTGTGCCTGCGGCCGGAGCGGCTGGCGGAGCTTTTTGGGGCCATGGCGGCGGCGGGGGTGGAGCCTAAACGGCTCCAGCTCTGGCAGCCCGGGCCGGACCGGGAGGCCAATCTGGCCCTGGTGGAGGGCCGCAAGGGCGGCAGACCCGGGCTCCGGGTGCTGCCGGTGAACATTGGAAAGTGAGGACGCGAACATGGCAGGAATGCTGTATCTGGTGCCCACCCCCATCGGGAATTTGGGCGATTTGAGCCAGCGGATCATCGATACCCTGGCCCAGGCGGATTTTATTGCCGCTGAGGACACCCGGGTGTCCATGAAGATCCTGAACCACTTGGGTCTGAAAAAGCCCCTGGTGAGCTATTACCGCCACAATACCGACACCAGCGGCCCCCAGATCCTCAACCGCATTTTGGCGGGGGAGACCTGCGCCCTGGTCACCGACGCCGGCACCCCGGCCATCAGCGACCCCGGGGAGGAGCTGGTGGCCCAGTGTGCCGAGGCGGGGGTTCAGGTCTGTGCCATTCCCGGCCCCTGCGCCCTGGTCACCGCCCTGGCGGTCAGCGGGCTGCCCACCGGCCGGTTTACCTTTGAGGGCTTTTTGGCCATGAACAAGAAGAACCGGGCCGCCCACCTGAAGGCGCTGGAGGAGGAGCGGCGGACCATGATCTTTTATGAGGCCCCTCATAAGCTCTGCGCCACCCTGGCCGACCTGAGGGACGCCTTTGGGCCGGATCGACGGATCTCCCTGTGCCGGGAACTGAGCAAGCTCCACGAAGAGGTGGTGCGCACCACCCTGGGAGAGGCGGTGGAGCGCTATGCCCAGCAGCCCCCCAAGGGAGAGTTCGTGCTGGTGATCGAAGGGGCTCCGGAGCGGGAGCCGGAACAGGCCTCCCTGGAGGAGGGGGTCCGCCGGGTGCTGGAGCTCCGGGAACAGGGCTTGTCCATGAAAGAGGCCGCCCGACAGGTGGCGGCGGAGACCGGACTGGGGAAAAATGAGCTCTATTCCATGTCCGCGAAAAAGCAGTAACCAACAGAGGCGTTATACAAATAGTATAAAAAATGCATAGGCCAAATGAAAAAGCGGCAAAGGGTTTTTTCCCTTTGCCGCTTTTCAGCGTGGTCTTACTGTTCCTGGGTATTCTGCAGTTCCCGCAGACATTTGGAGCAGACATTTTTGCCCTTGAAATCGACAACTTTCTTGGATTCTCCGCAGAAAATGCAGGAAGGTTGGTACTTTTTCAGGACAATAGAAGTGCCTTCCACATAGATCTCAATGGCGTCTTTCTCTCCGATGTCCAGGGTGCGGCGCAGCTCAATGGGAAGGACGATCCGACCAAGCTCGTCCACCTTCCGGACGATGCCTGTGGACTTGATTTTCATGCAATTACCTCC
>CABRZO010000184.1 GCA_902475455.1 uncultured Eubacteriales bacterium | reverse complement strand
CACCCACGTCCCTCTCTACGAGGACTACGGCGTAGTTCAGCTGTTCAACCCCGGCAGCCTGGGCTACGGCCACACCTATGGACTTATCACCACCCAGCGGGGCTGTGTCACCTGCTCCCTGCGCACCCTGAACTGACGCCCTGAGGAGGTTTTTTTATGCTGCTGACCATCGACGTAGGCAATACCAACATTGAGTTCGGCTTTTACGACGGGGACACCCTGCTGGGCTCCTTCCGGACCATGACCAAGCGCAACCAGACCTCCGATGAGATCGGCCTGTCCCTCTGCCAGTACCTGGAGCACTTCCACTGGCAGCCCCAGGACGTGGAGGATGTGATTATGGCCTCGGTGGTGCCGGGGATCATGTACGCTCTGAAAAACGCCATGGTGAAGTATCTGGGCAAGAAGCCCCTGGTGGTCAACGAGGATGTGTTCCCCACCCTGGGCTATCTGGGGGGCGCCACCACCAACGAGCACGGGGCGGACCGCAGCGTGGCCTGTATGGCCGCTGTGGAGAAGTACGGGGCCCCGCTGTTGGTGCTGGACTTCGGCACCGCCACCACCGTGGACGCGGTGGACGCCCAAGGGGTCTATGTGGGGGGCAGCATCTGCCCGGGCGTCCGGGTCAGCATGGACGCCCTGGCCCAGAATGCCGCCATGCTGCCCCATGTGGAGCTCAACCTGCCCCAAACCGCCCTGGGCTATGACACAGTGGCCCAGATCCAAATTGGCATTGTGGGGGGCTATGTGGGCAGCATGGAGTATCTGATCCGCCGGACCAAGGTGGAGATGGCGGAGCCCGACGACCAGATCAAGGTCATCGCCACCGGCGGCCTGGCGGGGATGGTGGCCAGCCATACCGATGCCATCGACACCGTGGACAGCCAATTGATTTTGGAGGGCTTGGTGCGCATCTACCGGGCCTATCGGAACAGTCATTAAAAAGAACAAGAAGGGCGCGCTGCGTATTTGAAACGCAGCGCGCCCTTTTTATATGTCATATAGGGCAACTCCCCAGGGATCTTCCGGGGCCCTGCATCTTTTAAAAGCTAAAGCGAGCCAGCCCTTCGGCAAATGCATCCGCCCTGGATGCCTCCAGGGGTTCCAAGGCCAGGGCAGTGTAGACGGGCGTTCCAGGGAACTCCGTCAACCCCTCCTCCTGGATCAGGGCTGTGATGATCCCCGCCTCCCGGGCCCGCCGGTCCAGCTCCAGAAGGGCCTCCTCCGAGTCCACACAGCCATAGATCTTGGCCATATCAGACTGAAACCAGTGGGTGAGGGGGCTCTCCTGGCCCTCCGGGGCCTCCAGATACACCCAGTCATCCGGATCAATCCGCAGCTGGTCCGCCCTTCCCTCCTTGGAAATGGCCTTTAGCAGCGCTTTGGTAGCGGCATGGGTAACCTGGACCACCAGCTCGCCTGTGGGCAAGTTGAGGTCCCGCCGGACGATCAGCACCTGCTTGGCATGGCAGCTCATCTCACTGCACCAGCACCGGCAACAGGATCTGACGGGGCATATCCGGTGTAATGGCAAACTGTTTCTCTGTTGCCCGGACCACCGGCACATCGGTGTCCAGAAAGGCATCCAGGGTGTCCAACATCTGGAACCCCACCCAGTTGTGACGGTAGTGCATGGGCACGGTGACGGTGGGCTGCAGCTGATCCATGATCTGGTGGGCTTCCTGGGCGTTGATGGTGAAGTAGCCCCCCACCGGCAGCATCAGCAGGTCGGGCCGGCCGATGGCGTCAATCTGCTCCTGGGTGAGCAGGCGGCCCTGATCCCCCATATGGACGATGCGCAGCCCGTCCCCTTCTATGACCAGGATCTTGTTTTTACCCCGGTGGGCACCGTCATGGTGGTCATGATCGCCAGGTACCTCGCGAGCGGTGAACTGCAGCGGACGGCCGGTACACAGCACCCGCTGGGCGGCGTTGTGGTCGGTGTGGTCATGGCTGATATGAACCTCGTCGGCGTTCAGATCCGGCAGCCGCAGTCCGGGGACGCTGCCCACTCCGTAGGGATCCAGCACAAGGTTGCTCCCCGCCAGCTCCACCTGAAAACAGGAATGACCGTACCAGGTGACTTTCGCTTCGCTCACTTCATCGACCTCCCAATCCACGTTCCGACCCGACCTCACTCAGGATCCCGGATCTCCATGTACACAATAAAACCGGCTTTGCAAAACGCAAAAGCCGGGAAAACATAGGGCCACACAGCACAACAGATCAGCTCACGGAAATCTGACCTTATGGTCAGGCAGAGCAACGCTCGGCAAATAATGCGCAATATCAGAGAAAAGGTAAGTATTTATCCCGTAATTCCTACAAATTACTTATATAGTACCACATTATCTCACAAATTCAAGCAATATCATTTGCAAAAGCCATTTTCTCCATCTGGCTATATTCTGACCTCATCATGCTTTTGAAAATTGGTGATTTTGTTTTGAGAGATTTTGCCGTATCCTGTTGACAGCAAAATAAGAAGGGAAAAACTGCCTATGTCCGCCATTCGCATCCGGCGTCTCTGCCAGAGCGCCATCTTTGCCGCCGTCATCTTTGTCTTTACCGCCTATCTCCATGTGCCCAGCTTCAATGGCTATACCCACATCGGGGATGGCTTTCTCTATCTGGCTGCCTCCCTGCTGCCCACCGGCTATGCCGCAGCGGCGGGAGCGGTTGGAGCGGGTCTTGCGGACCTGCTCTCCGGCTACTCCCTGTGGGCCCCGGCCACACTGGTCATCAAAGCGGCCACCGCCTGCTGCTTCACCGCCAAGGCCCCGGGCTTTTTGTGCCGGCGCAATTTTCTGGCGCTGCTGCCCGCCTTTGTCCTCTGTGCCGGGGGCTACTACCTCTATGAATGCATGATCACCGGCAATTTTATCGCCCCCCTGGCGGGGATTCCCGGCTATGTCATTCAAGTGATTTTAAGCAGCCTGGTGTATGTGCTGCTGGGCCGGGGGCTGGACCGGGTGGGGCTGAAACGCCGTCTTGTTTCTTCCGGCCAGTTGGAGTAAAATAACTATATGAAATCATTGTGATGGAGGCATATCATGACCATTACCTATCCCGTCAAGCACGGTCTCTATGTGAATATGACCAACCGCTGTCCCTGCGCCTGCACCTTCTGCCTGCGGCAGAACGGCCCCGGGGTCTACGGCTCCGACCCCCTCTGGCTGGAGCGGGAGCCCACCGTTCAGGAGGTCTGCGACGATCTGGCCGCCCGGGACCTGAGCCAGTATGAAGAGGTGGTGTTCTGCGGCTACGGCGAGCCCACCGAGCGGCTGGAGGATTTATTGGCAGTGGCCCGGTTCCTGAAGGAACACCATCCAGATCTCCCCCTGCGGATCAACACCAACGGCCTGTCCGACCTGATCTGGCAGAAGCCCACGGCGCCCATGCTGGAGGGGCTCATCGACACGGTGTCCGTCAGCCTGAACGCCATGGATGCTGAGGAATATCTGCGTCTCACCCGCAGCAAGTTCGGCATCAGCTCCTATGAAGCCATGCTGAAGTTCACCAAGGAGTGCACCCAGTATGTGCCCCATGTGGTGATGACGGTGGTGGGAGAACCGGTGACCACTCCGGAGGAACAGGAGAAGGCCCGGCAGATCTGCGAAGGTGTGGGGGCCACCCTGCGGGTGCGGCCCTACGAGAGCTGATTCAAACGTCAAACAGGGCCTGGATTTCCATTGGAAATCCAGGCCCTGTTCTGTTTCAGTCGTCAATGAGTTCCTTCCCGGCGTGGGGCTCCACGAAATGGGTCCGGGCATAGTCCCACACTACCTGAGACCCCTCCCCGGTGCGCTGGTTGCGCCGGAGCACTTGGCTGAGATGAACCCCGTGTTCCAGCCAGGATTTGCCCCGGGAGGCGTCGTTGAGCATGGTGGGCTGGACACAGTCCATGGTCCGGGCAAACTTGGCCTCCGGGGTTTCCCGGGCCTCAAACTCCTCCCAGAGCTGGCGCATCTTCCGGGCCTGATCCTCCGGCAGCAGACCGAAAATCCGGTCCGCCGCCGCCAGCTCCCTCTCCCGCTGGGTGGCCGCCGCCGCAGCGTCATAGGCGTAGGTATCCCCGGCGTCGATCTCCACCAGGTCATGGATGAGCACCATGGAGACGGTTTTCAGCACGTCGATCTCCTCATTGGCGTACTCGCTGAGCAGCAGGGTCATCAGGGCCAGGTGCCAGGCGTGTTCCGCGTCCCCCTCCTTGCGGCTGCCGTCCGCCAGATAGTTTTGGCGCATAATCTGCTTTTCCTTGTCGATCTCCCGCAAAAATGCGAACTGTTGCTCCAGACGTTCCATCTCCATTGACTCCTTCCCGCCGGGACTGTTTTTCTGATTATACCACCCGGCCCAGTCCCCCTTCAACCCCGGGCCCTTGACTTCTCCCGGCCCCCACGACTACAATAATAGCAACGGAGGCGAGCGCCATGAACACACCAGACACCCGGGCCCAAATCCCGGCGGTACATTGATATGAGCTTCCAAAAGCGGGATCGGATCATTCTCCATGTGGACGGCAACAACTTCTTTGCCTCCTGCGAGTGCCTGCTGCGGCCGGAACTGAAGCAGGTGCCCATGGCGGTGGCCGGAGATCCGGAGAGCCGCCACGGCATCATCCTGGCCAAAAACCAGCTGGCCAAGGCCCGTGGGGTGCAGACCGCCGAACCCATCTGGCA
>CABRZO010000183.1 GCA_902475455.1 uncultured Eubacteriales bacterium | reverse complement strand
GTGGGGGTCAATGCCGATCCCCAGGAAATTCAGCTCCAGCCGCTCCTGCAGTTCCCTCAAGTGCCGAATGATAAACGCATAATCGTTCATGAAATCAGAGCTACCACCCGTCACAGTGATTCGGTCGTTGGCTACCCACAGATCATAAGGCGCCAAGTCTGTCTCAATGTGTTCCTCCAAGCGCCCCCGTGGCATAAAAGAATGGCTGTAAACGTAGTACCGCCCATTGCCCAGTGGAAATTCCAGCGCCAAGTTAGTCAGATCTCCGCCGCTGGACAAGTCCAGGCCCACCCAGCAGTCGGTAAATCCCGCTCCGACAATATCCATCAGGGTTCGATCAGATCCACAGGCCATCCAGGCATCCGGGTCAATAAATTGGTCATCGGTGTTCTTGACCCACATATTCAGGCACTTGGTCAGAAAATCCCGGAGCTCTGAGCCGCCCATGTCTTTGGCCGTCTGGGCATCCTGACGCAGTGTTTCCATCCGCTCTGCATCCAGGCACAGGTATGGATTTGCCTTAATCCAGTTGCGCTCGTCCCACAGGTCATCATTTGGATCCAGACAGTAGATGTCTACAAAAAAGTCCTCCGCAGTTGTCAGACCGCGCAGGACTTTGATGGCGTAATCGTCCATCTCCTTGCAGAAGCTGTTCAGCTGGTCTCCTCTGGTGGTGATCATGCTGACCAACGTCTCCGGCAAGGATCTGGTACCGTTATAAATCGCCTTATATATCTTGTTGTCTCTATGCTGATGCAGCTCGTCAATGCTGGAAAAGATGCTGCGGAAACCATCATCCAAGCCTGCTTCTCGGCTCAGGGCCTCAATGGTGCAGTGTGTATCCCGGGCTTCGATCAGAGACTTGTAATCCTTCACCACAAAGAGCTCCCCCAGATCAGGATCAATCTGGATAAACTTGGCCATCTCCTCCCAGGCAAGTCTGGCCTGCCGCTTTTTTGTGGCCACTGTGAACAACTTGCCGTGCTGGTATCCTCCAAATTCGGCAACATAAGTGCCCATGATACCATTCTCGAAGGTCTTGCCATTCTGCCGGCTCATACTTTTGTACCGCCGACGGAATCTGCGGAATCCGTTGGCCATCTTCTTCCACCCAAAGGTGCATCCTATATCGAACACCTGGGACGGAATCAGATGAACCGGTTTTGGCTCGGTTCCTTCTGCAATGGTCAACGTCTCCGCATAGGCCAGCACACGCTCCGCCGCCACTGGATCCCAGAAGTATGGAAACTGTTCTGTTCGCTGCCGATCCAGATCATTCAGGTGTCGTTGGCAGGCCAACCGGTGCAGCTCACCCGCTACAACCTCACCATTCACCACACTGCGCGCGTAATCCGTCACCCGGTCCATCATCCGACCGCGCCGCCTTTAAATTTGGAAAACTTGTTCTCCTTTGGCTTATCCTCCTTCTCCGGTACCACAAGCCGGCACCGGCTGGAAATGGTCAGGCCCAAATCCCGGGCGCAGCTTTGCGCCTGCTTGAAGTAACGATCCTGTCTCTTGTCCAGCTTGTCCATCAGCTCTGCCCAGCCAGCCATTGCCCGGACCGTCTTTTGCTCCGGCTTCTTCCGCTGCATGGCCCGCACATCCTTGGCCGCAGCCACATAGAGCTCATGTGCAACAATATAGCGGGCCAATGCGTCCACGTCGGTCTCACCCATGATCTTGATCTTCATGAGCTGGTCCGCAATCTCATCGAACCGCTCCCGCTGGGCCTTGGTCAAATAATCCGGGGCACGGATCTCTTCCGTACATGGTTTCACCTCGGAGTTCATGCGCTGCCTGATTTCTTCCTTTGTCAGATGCTTTTTCCCCCGAGCCTGCACCAACTCGATGGGCTGCCGTTGCCCTGCCATGCACTTGACCTCCTTTCCATCGCCGTGGGGACTTTTTTCTACGAAGACCCCATCCTGTGTCCGTTATCCTTCACGCCCGCCGTAGAATTTGACCCACCCCCCGGGCCCTTCAGCTCCCGCTCCACGGTACGCAGATCTAAAATATCGCTATTTACTCGCCCTTTGAATTTGTTCGGGTGCCGTCCATTATGGCAGGCAGAACAGGTTGCCTCCAGGTTATCCCACTCAAAACGCCGGTCCCATCCCTCCTGGGTCTGGATCGGCTGCTTGTGGTGTACCTCGCAGGCAATCCCGGTACATCCAGGCAGCTTTGCCTCGCAACGATAGTGTGCCGCCTGCAGCTTTGCCCGGCTCAGCTTCTTCCAATCCTTTGATCGGTAAAAGGCCTGATACTTTGGATCTCGTCTGGCGTTGTACCGTCTGGCCGCCTGCTTTCGTTTATAATCTTGCCTATGCTGGATGGCTTCTGCAGCCTGGGCCTCTGCTACTGGCCGGCAGCTATCGCAGTACTGTACGCCAACCGGAATCATGTGCTTGCACCGTGGACACGGATGGTATGCTGGCATACTCCTTCACCTCCAGCAGGATATAAAAAAGAGCCGCAAACACTTGCAGCTCTAAGAAAATTTTAAATTCTTCTCATTATTATATTGACATTTACACTATATTGTGTTATTATAATATCAGAAAGGAGGTGAGCCTGTGGATGATCTAAGAGATGTGCTCAAAGCGGTAATCGCCGGACTCATCCTTGAGTGCATAAAAAAGGTCGCCGAACTACTCTTCCACCACGAAGACCAGTAAGCAAGGCGACCCGGAGCGAGGGGAGGAAAACCTCCCCGACCTCCACCTTTATCTTATCATCCACAAAGCCCAATGTCAAAGAAAAAGCGTACCGTCATCATCTCTGCTGTCTCTATCATCCTGGCCGCTTTCACTGTGTGGAATGTGGCCGACTTCTGCCAGTCGGAACGACACAGCACTGTGGCCTATTTGGCCATCATTTTTAATGTTGGCGCAATCATCGAACTGGTGCGTCTAATCTGGAAGGAGGTTAAATATCGTGCCAAGCATTGAGTATCTGTCCGTCACAGAATGGTCAGAGTTATACGGCAAAGATCCCGGCAACGTCCGCCGCCTGATCCAGCAGGGCCGCATCCCGGCAGTGAAGATTGGTAACCAATGGGCTATTCCCGCCGATACTCAGCCCCCGGCAGATAAGCGGGTCAAGAGTGGCAAGTATCGGGATTGGCGCAAGCCCAAGGAAGAAAAGTAATAATCGCATCTAGGGCCAGCCGGTTTTAATCCCGGCTGGCTTCTTCTGTCTCCGATGCTCGCCCCCACCCCTGGCTACTCGGACAAAGCCGAAGCACAACGGACAATCCCGCCCTTTCGGGCCAACACAAAGGGAGCTACCGTCTCTGGCAGCTCCCTAAATTCGTGCTTACACCATACCACGGTTATTATGGGACATTCAAGGACATTTTCTCCAAAGCCATACCATGCAATCGGCAAGTCTGCTTATAACTGTAGCTCATTCGGACAGCGATTTGCTCAAAAGTCAGTCCCTCAATGTACCGCAGTCGCAGTAGCTCACGCAGTCTGGCATCCGACACACTGTCAATGGCCGTTCCGATCTTCCGCCGCAAAGTAACCAGCCTGTCCCGCTGATCGTCCAGTTGCCTGGTCAAATCGTCGATGTGTTCCACGGTGTTCTCCAGGCTCCGGCCGTCCCCGCCACCGGATGGTGTGCTTCCGTATCCGGCAGTCATTTTCTCCGCCCGGGAGCGCCACCGCTGGATCTCCGCCTCAAGACGCTTTTCCTCCCGCTCCGCCACACGATATTGCAGGAGGATTTCTTTTTTCTCCTGGCTGGTCATTTCTGTTTTTTTGCCCCCTTGCGAGACAGCACCAACCGGCGCAGTCCCGTCTCATAATCAAGCGTCAGACCGTGCTGCTTCAGCATCATACGGCGCCATCGGTCCACGGCGCAGTTAAAGCCACAGGTATGGCATGCACTTGGATCGCTCTTCCAAAATGCGCACCCGTTTTTAAGGCAATTCATGGGTGCTCACCTTTCGCTCTCCGTAGCTACAAAAATCCATCGGTTTCACAATGGCCCTCCACGGCTGGCCGTTGTCCCATTGACGATTGAGGCAAAGTGTTTCGTCCATTTCGTTGTGGGTCTCGAAATAGAACTTGCAATCCTTACACCTGACCACCGGAACAACGTCATCGGCGGGCATCGCCTGAATAGCGTTATAAGCATCATCCAGATCAGTCCACGGATAATCGTTCAATGCCAGGTCTGCAAGCAACGCAGTTCTGTCAATGTGCTCAGCCATCATTTTCTCCTTTCAGTGCGGCCTCTGCTGGTTCATGCGTTAACCGTTCCACGTTCATCCTCCTCCAGTCAGTTTCTTTTCCAGCATGGCCCAGGCTTCCTCTGTCAGCGGACGGCCGCAGTTAGGACAGAATTTGTTGAACTTTATATTTCTAACAATAAAATCCCACTTTATTCTGTCTTTGCATGTGGTTGAGCAGTCAATATTTCCACCGTGTTTTTCATAGCAATTATTCTCGGTGCAAGGGTTTCGTCTGCCTTTGCACAGCTCGCACGGCTCCCATGCCTCCCGGTCAATGTGGGAGGGAGGGTAGGCGTAGGGTTTCCACTCTCCGTAATGTCCAAAATCCCACCAAGCATCCTCTTGTCCAAACGGCCATACCCTAAATCGCTTAAAATCCACCTTTCCCCAATCGCTGTATTGGTTCCCAGTGTCAATCCACACCGGTTTCCCGTCCATCTCTCGCAGCTGCTCCAGAGTGAGAGGTTCGCCAG
>CABRZO010000182.1 GCA_902475455.1 uncultured Eubacteriales bacterium | reverse complement strand
ACGAAAACCGCACCTGGGTGCGCACCCTGCACCTGAGCTACAGCCGGGGCCGAAACCGGAACATGGCCTGCCACCACGGCTTTGACATGGTGCGCCGGTACCTGACGGGGCTGGAAATCGAATAAACACCGATAAAACGGGGCTGCTGCATGATATTGCAGCAGCCCCGCTGTTTGTCGGTGCGGTCAGGGTGCTTTTCGGGAGCCCTGTCCGCCCCGGTGGAGGTTACGGTTGGTCCACCGCCTCAAACACCATCCACGTTTCATTGAGGTATATCTCAATGGTGTCGGGCTCCGGCCCAATCTGATAGCCGAAGCCGGTTCCAAAGTTGGATTGGCCATCTTCGCAAGGTACCTCCTGAGATGAAACGGCGGAGGTGATCTCCCCATCCAGCACCCCGCAGCGGCCGGTGAGGGTGCTCTCCCGGCCGGTGTCCTGGTAGAGCTGGCCGTCCACCATCACCAGGGGCGGCAGGTCCGCCGGAGCTACCGGGTCCTGGGTTTCGGCGGGGGAGGGTTCTTCCGGGGCGGATTGGCTGGCCGGGGCGGAATGGGAGGCGGGAGAGCCCGATTGCCCGCAGCCTGTCAGCAGTCCCAGGGTCAGCCCCAGGGCCAGGGTTAACAGCAGCAGTGGTTTCATGGCAGGTTCACTCCTTTTGTTGTGCTGTTTTTTAGACGTGGCACCGGAGAAAAGGTTCCGCCTGGGGAAAAAGAAATGGCATTTTGCCCCAGGCTGTGCTATGCTGGAAAAAAGGAGGGATGCCCCGTGAAGAAAAAGCTGACGCCCCGGCAGTGGTGCCGCATCGGCTGCGGGATTTCCGGGCTGGGATTCGTGCCGATCCTGGTGGGGGGCGCCCTGAGCCGGTCCCTGGAGCCCCATCCCCTGCTCTGGGTGGGAGTTGTCCTGTTCCTGGCCGGAGTGGTGTTCAATGTTTTCAAGAGCCGGTGTCCGGAATGCGGCTGTTATCTGGCCTTTCAGGTGAAGGGGATGCCGGAATACTGTCCCCGATGCGGGGCGAAGCTGGATCAGGATGAGCAGTGAACCGCCGGCGAAGCCGAAGGTTCAGTACAATAGGAGGAACTAAAATGGAGGAAAAAAATACGGAGATCCAGCCGGAGCTGACCCGGGAGCAGATGTTGAAGGATGCGGAGGAATTGCTGGCCCAGTTCGCCCTGGACTATGAGAGGATGGCCCAATGATCTGGATCAATGCTGACGATGTGACGGCCATCCACAGCCGGGTAATTGCGAAAAGCGGCGGCATCGACGGGCTCCGGGACCGGGACGGACTGGAGGCAGCGGTTTCCGCACCTCTCCAGAGTTTTGGAGGTACCGAACTGTTTCCTACGGAGCTGGAGAAGATTGCCCGGCTGGGCTATGGCCTGGCCGCCAACCACGCCTTCCTGGACGGCAACAAGCGGATCGGGGCCATGATGACCCAGTTGATGCTGCAATGGAACGGCTACCGGCTGGCCCTGAACCCCGGAGAGCTGGCGGAGTGCTTTATCGCCATCGCCGCCGGAGAGCGGGGTGAAGGGGAGCTCCTGGCGTGGATTCGAGCCCATCTGGCCCCCTGAGGCGGCCTTTTCAAACAGAAAACCGCCCGCCGCGTGTTGAAACACGCGGCGGGCGGTTATTTTGCGGATTTATCGGTGGGTGTCCGCTCCCATCAGCAGGCAGAGCACCGCCTTCTGGACGTGGAGCCGGTTTTCCGCCTCCTCAAAGATCTCGTCGGCGTGGGCCTCAAAGACATCGGCGGCAATTTCCTCCCCCCGGTGGGCGGGCAGGCAGTGCTGCACCATGGCCTCCGGGGCCGCCAGGGCCATCAGCTCCTGGGTCAGGGTGAAGCCCTGGAACAGCGCTTTCCGCTCCTCCACACTCCGCTCCCGGCCCATGCTGGTCCAGGCGTCGGTGATCACCACTTCCGCCCCGGCGATGGCCTCCTTGGGGTCGTGGCACAGGTGGAACTTGTCCCCATAAGCTTCGGCAAACTTCAGCACATCCGGGTGGGGGGCCAACCCCTCCGGGGTGGCCACGCTGACCTGGAGCCCGGCGGTGAGGCCGCCCACAATCAGGGAGTTAGCCATGTTGTTGCCGTCTCCGATGAAGCACAGCTTCACCCCATCCAAGTAGGCGGTTTTCTCCCGGATGGTCATCAGGTCCGCCAGTACCTGGCAGGGGTGGGAGAAGTCGGTGAGGCCGTTGATCACCGGGATATCGGCGTATTTGGCCAGGGTCTCCGCCTCCTCCTGGGCAAAGGTGCGGATCATCACGCAGTCGCAGTAGCGGCTCAGGGTTCGGGCGGTGTCCTCCACCGGCTCCCCCCGCTCAATCTGGCTCTCCCGGGCGTTCATATAGATGGCCTGGCCCCCCATCTGGAACATGCCGCTCTCAAAGCTCACCCGGGTCCGGGTGGAGTTCTTGGCGAAGATCATGGCCAGGGTCTTGCCCTCCAGATAGCGGTGGGGGATGTTGTGGCGCTGATTATACTTGAGCTGGTCCGCCAGGTCCAGAATCGTGGCGATGTCCTCCTTGGACAGGTCCAGCATTTTCAATAAGTCCTGCATGGGCAAATACCTTCTCTTCTCGTAAATTCAGGGGTTGCAGAGCACGGTTTTCATGATGGCCAGCCCCTGGTCGATCTCTTCCCGGCTGATGGTCAGGGGAGGCAGCAGCCGGATCACGTTCTGGCCGGCGGTGAGCACCAGCAGCCCGGCCTCCACCATCTTGCCGGCCAGCTCCTTGTTGCTGTAACCCTCCTTCAGGGTGATGCCCATCATCAGGCCCAGCCCCCGGGTGCCGGAGACGGCGGGGGAGCCGAAGCCCTCAATCTGAGACCGGATATAATTGCCTTTCTCGGTGACCTGGGCCAGCACCTCATCGGTCAAAATGTCCTGGACGGCGCAGCCGGCGGCGGCGCAGACCGGGTTGCCCCCGAAGGTGGTGGCATGGGTGCCGGGGGTGAGCACATTGCGGCACTTCTCGTTGGCCATGATGCCGGACATGGGCAGGCCGCCGGCGATGCCCTTGGCAAAGGAGCAGGCGTCGGGCAGGATGCCGTACTGCTGGAAGGCAAACAGGGTGCCGGTGCGGCCCACGCCGGTTTGAACTTCGTCCACCAGCAGCAGCCAGTCATGTTCGTCACAGAGGGACTTCACCTGGGCGATATAGTCCTTGTCCAGGGGCATGACGCCGCCTTCGCCCTGGACCAGTTCCAGCATGACGGCGCAGACGTCGTCCCCGGCCTGGGCCTTCAGGTCCTCAATGTCGTTGGGCCGGGCGTAGCGGAAGCCCTCGGTGAAGGGGAAGAAGTAGTTGTGGAACACCTCCTGGCCGGTGGCCTTCAGGGTGGTGATGGTGCGGCCGTGGAAGGAGTCCCAGAGGGTCAGGATGGTGGAGCGGCCCTGGCCGTACTTGTCGAAGGAGTACTTCCGGGCCAGCTTGATAAGCCCCTCGTTGGCTTCGCCGCCGCCGTTGGCAAAGAACACGTTGGCCATGCCGGTGCGGGAGGTGAGCTTGTCCGCCAGCCGGACATAGGGCTCGGAATAGTAGAGGTTGGAGATATGCTGCAGCTTGGCGGCCTGATCCGCCACCGCCTTCACCCACTGGGGGTTGCCGTAGCCCACGCTGTTGACGCCGATGCCGCTGGCAAAGTCGATGTACTGCTTGCCCTCGGGAGACCAGAGGGTGGCCCCCTGGCCGTGGTCGATGGCCACGTCGAAGCGGCCGTAGGTCTGCATGACGCTCTGGTGGTCCAGAGCCTTGATCTGTTCAGAAGTCATGGATAACACATCCTTTCAAAGGGGAGAACACTTAGAGCAGCATGGTGCCGATGCCCTGGTCGGAGAGGATCTCGATGAGGATGGAGTGGGGCACCCGGCCGTCCAGAATGTGGGCCCGGCTGACGCCGCTGCGGACGGCCTCCACGCAGCACTCCAGCTTGGGGATCATGCCCCCCTTGATGATGCCGTCCTTGATGAGCATGGGTACCTCGGACATATGGACCAGGTGGATCAGGGTGCTGTCGTCCTTGGGATCCCGGAGGATGCCCCGGACATCGGTGAGCAGAATCAGCTTTTCCGCCCCCAGAGCCACCGCCAGTTTGGCGGCGGCGGTGTCGGCGTTGATGTTGTAGGAGGTCTCGCCGTCCACCCCCATGGCCACAGTGGACACCACCGGGATGTATCCCTTGTCGATGGTGTCCCGGACCGGGTCGGCGTTGACCTCCCGGATCTCGCCCACCAGGCCGTACCGGGCGTCCTTCTTCACCGCCTGGAACAGGCCGCCGTCCAGGCCGCAGAGGCCCAGGGCCTTGCCCCCCATCCGGTTCAGGGTGGCCACCAGGTTTTTGTTCACCTTGCCGCAGAGCACCTGCTGGACGATGTCCATGGTCTCCTGGTCGGTATACCGGAGCCCGTCCACGAACTTGGACTCCTTGTTGATCTTGGTCAGCATCTCGTTGATCTCCGGGCCGCCGCCGTGGACCACCACCACGTTGATGCCCACCAGGCTGAGCAGCACGATGTCGCTCATCACCGCATGGCGCAAATCGTCGGAGACCATGGCGTTGCCGCCGTATTTGATGACCACGGTCTTGCCGTGGTATTTCTGGATATAGGGCAGGGCCTCAATCAGAATTTGGGCCCGGTCAATATGGGAAAAGGCCATGGAACGAAAGCCTCCTGTTTGCAAAATGGATTTGGGCCGCCCCGGCTTTCCGGGGCGGCAAATACGGGAAAGGGCCGGGCCG
>CABRZO010000181.1 GCA_902475455.1 uncultured Eubacteriales bacterium | reverse complement strand
CCCCCATGTCCCGCCAGTAGCCGTAGGGGGTGTCCCCGTAGAGGGCTTTTCCCGCCGACAGCAGTTTGGGAAACAGCTCCCGGGAGAAGTCGTAGGGGGTGTTCGCCGGAATCTCCTGCAAGACCGAGGGGGAGAGGAAATAGATGCCGGTGTTTACCAGGTTGGTGAACACCTGGCCCCAGCCCGGCTTTTCCAGAAACCGGGCCACCCGGTTGTCCTTGTCCAGCTGCACCAGGCCATACTCCAGCGGGTCCTTCTCCCGGTGGAGCAGCAGGGTGGCCTCGGCCCCCCGGGCCTTGTGGCGCTCATAGCAGTCCTTCAGGTCAAAATCACAGACGCAGTCCCCGGAGAACACCAGAAAGTCCTGGTCTCCCAGGAATTCCTCCGCCCCCTTGACACCGCCGGCGGTGCCCATGGGGTCCTGTTCCACAAAGTAGTGCAGCTCCATCCCCCAGGCGGAGCCGTCCCCGAAGTAGTCCCGCACCGCCTGGGGCAGATAGCGCAGGGACAGGGCCACCTGGTCAAATCCGTTTTTGCGCAGCAGAAGCAGAATATGCTCCAGCACCGGCCGGCCAAAGAGGGGCACCATGGGCTTGGGGCGCTCCAAAGTCAATGGCCGCAGCCGGGTGCCCTCCCCGCCGGCCAGAATCACAGCTTTCATTCCGTCCATCCTTTCTTGGCAATACCTGGTACTTCCATTATGGTAGGACGGAGGGAAAATATACGTCGGTATCTGGAAAAAAGGGCCCGCCGCGGAATATTTCTATTCTGCGGCGGGCCCTCTTTTTTGTTGTTCTGAACGTCGATAAAGGATCTTTTCTATGAGGTTGTCCTGGGGGAAAGATGCCTCACCCCTTCAGGACACGGAGGGATCAGGCGGTTCTATGTCGCAACAGTCCTTTGGCTTGATGCGGCAGTATATTCAGTCCTGTTCCGGGATGGTGTCATCCTCCCGGACCCAGTCCTCCACGTCCACCACCGAGAAGTCGGTCTCGGTGTTGCGGATGACCACCTTGGCGATGCCGGCGTTGATGACCAGCCGGCGGCACATGGAGCAACAGGTGGCGTCGTGGAGCAGTTCGCCGGTCTTGGCGTCCCGGCCCGCCAGGTATAGGGTGCCCCCCAGAATATCCCGCCGGGCGGCGGAGATGATGGCGTTGGCCTCGGCGTGGACGCTGCGGCACAGCTCATAGCGCTGGCCCGAGGGCACCTGGAGCTCCTCCCGGGTGCAGCGGCCCAGATCCACGCAGTTTTTCCGGCCCCGGGGGGCGCCGTTGTAGCCGGTGGACAGGATCTCGTCGTTGCGGACGATGATGGCCCCGTATTTGCGGCGCAGGCAGGTAGAGCGCTCCAGCACGCTCTGGGCAATATCCAGATAGTAGTTTTCCTTGTCCACTCGGTTCATGGTTTACCCTCCAATGCAATCTTTTTTCATTAGTATAGGGGAAATATGCCCCGGACGCAATAGATTTACACAAAGTTCACGTTTGCTTCATTGACGAAGAATCATTTCCGTATTAAGATACATCATATAAAATACTGAATGAATGGGGTACTTTTTGTGATCCGCAATTTTCTTCAGCGGCTGATGTACGGCCGCTATGGCACCGATCAACTGAATCTGTTTCTGTTGGTGGTTTTCTTCCTGCTATGGGTGGCGGAAATTTTTGTGCGCAACCAGATTGCCGCCGCCGTGCTGAGTTGGATCTCTCTGCTGTTGGCCGCGGCAATGGTGTTCCGGATCATGAGCCGGAACTACAGCCGCCGCCGGGCGGAGAACGACGCCTTCCTCAAAGTGTTCGGCCCGGTGATCCACTGGTTCAAGCGCAAGCGCAACCAGGCCCGGGACAAGGACCATGTCTATTTCAAATGCCCCACCTGCTCCCAGACCCTGCGGGTCCCCCGGGGCAAGGGCAAAATCTCCATCACCTGCCGCAACTGCGGCACCGTATTCCAGGAAAAGACCTGAAAAACGAATTTAAACCCAGGCGCCGGTCCTTTTGCAGGGACCGGCGCTATTTTTTGTTGACTGTTGGGAAAAAATATTTTTGCAATTTTTTAGAAAAGGCCTTGCATTTTTGAAAAGACCTGCTATACTATCACTTACAGCAAATACTTGCATAAAACTATTTGGGAAAAGGAGAAAGATACCATGGCACTGAAGTTAGAAAAGTGTGGAGAAGGTTGGAACATCATCTATTCTGAGCATCCCTCCGGCGAAAAGGTGCTGTGGGATGTTTCGGGGTCTGGAACCAAGTTTGAAGTTCCCGCCGGTGTGGTGGAGATCCGCAAGCGGGCCTTTGACAGAAACAACTGTCCTTCCTTGCAGGAGGTGTACATCCCTGAGCGGGTGCAGGTCATCCACCGGGACGCCTTTGACGGGTTTGACAACAGCCTGGAGATCCGCTGCGGCTGCCAGTACAAGCCCGAGGGCTATTTTGAGGGGGAGTATGTGGAGGAGCACCAGGAGGACGGCTCCACCCTTTACCACATCACCCATTACGGCAGCTGGCTGCGGCGCTCCGTGGTGCTTCGCAGCCGGGACTGCGAGGGCAGACTGACCTGGATCTCCTGCACCCCCGACAGCGAGATCTCCCAGCGGCCCAAGGTCCAGTGGGGCTGTGTCGCCCAGTAAAGTAAATTGAGACGAAAGCCGCCCTGTCATACAGACAGGGCGGCTTTTTTACATATGGTTGGGAAAATCAGCTGCGCTTCAGCAGTCCCTTGTCCAGATCCTCCAGGGCCTGCTGCTTCATCACATAGTGCAGCTTCTTGCCGGTGGCGGTGTGGGGCAGCTGGTCCACCAGCCGATAGTAACGGGGCCGCTTGTAGGCGGAGAGCATGGGGGTCTCGTTGCAGTAGTCCACCAGAGAGCGGATGGTGAGGTTTTCATTGCCGGGCACCACATAGGCCACCACCACCTGGCCCCGGACCTGATCGGGGACGGCGGTCACCAGGCTGTCGGAGACGTCCGGGTGCTGGTTGAGCACCTCTTCAATCTGGGTGGGATAGATGTTCTCACCGGAGCAGATGATCATGTCGTCCTTCCGGCCGCAGATGGTGACGAACCAGTCTTCATTCCAGGTGCCCAGATCCCCGGTGTACATCCAGCCTTTGTAGAACTTTTTGGCCTGTTCCTCCGGGTTGTTGTAGTAGCTGTAAGTGGTCTTTTCCGGGCAGAAGATGATGACCTCGCCGGTCTCCTCCCCGTCATGGGCCACCATCTCGTCGGGCTCCGCCTTGCGGTCGTCATAGACCTTGACCACCCGGACCTCGTCGTCGATGCAGCTGCGGCCGGCGGTGCCGGAGTGCTCCGGCAGGTCGAAGGGCCGCAGGAAGGAGTTCCACAGGGTCTCGGTGGTGCCGTAGCCGTTGTAAATGTTGGGGGTGAGCACCTGCATATACCGGGCGCAGGCGGCCTTCTCGAAGGGGGCGCCCATGGTGATGAGGCCCCGGAGCTTGCTCAGATCCACCGGGTTCTTCTCCTGGGCCCGGCACAGCATCTCCAGAGAGGAGGGGGCGCCCATGGCGAAGGTGACGCCGTACTTTTCAATGGTCTGCAGGCTCTGCTTGGGCTGGAACACCCGGGAGATGATGGTGCAGGCCCCCACATAGAAGGTGGGGCAGGGGCCGCCCACATGGACGCCGCCCCGGTGGAACCAGGGGGTCATGTTCAGCAGCACGTCGTAGGCGTTCAGGGGATAGTGCATGATGATGTCGTGGGCGGAGAGCACCTCGTTGATGTCGTTGAGGGGGACGCTCTTGGGCAGGGCGGTGGTGCCGGAGGTGCAAAGCCGCATCACCTCGTCATAGATGTGGGGGCGCACCTTCATCTCCGGGTCGGTGATGAGCTGATCCCGCACATAGTCCTCGTAGGAGATGTGGCCCTCGGGCAGAGCCACCCCCTTCAGATTGTCCGCCATCACCACGGCGGTGGGCTTGTGCTGGGCCAGTTCCACCGCCTGGGCGGCCATGGGGGCGATGTCGGAGGAGTAGATGAAAACCTTGGGCTTGTTGTGGTCGATGAGCAGGGCGGTCTCACCGGCAGAGAGGTTGAAGTTGCAGGGGTTGACGATGGCGCCCAGCTTCCGGGGGGCGATGTAGCTGAAGGCGAACTCCGGGCAGTTGAGCAGGGAGGTCATCACCACGTCGTTTTTGCCCACCCCGTCGGCAGCCAGAGCGTGGGCCAGCCGGTTGGCCTCGTGGTTCAGCTCGTTGTAGTTCCAGGAGCGGTCGGTGGCCGGGTCGATCATGGCCACTTTCTTGGCGTAGCGGCGCACGTTGCGATAGAAACCGTTGAGCCAGGTGTACTCGTGCTCAAAGGTATCCCGGAACATGGTATCGTCATAAGTTCTGTTCATAGTCGTTCCTCTCTGCATCGGTGATGCGTTCAAAGTGGCGGCGGACTCGTAGTCCGCCCGGGTCAGCTTGGGGGAGTAGAGATTGGTGCCGGTGGAGCGGTCGCACAGCACGAACTCCTTGCCCGCCAGCCGGGACAGGGAGGTCATCAGGGTGGACAGGCTCCACTGGCGCTTGTGGTGAATGGCTTGCAGGATCTGCCGGGCGGTCAGAGGGGCGTCGGCGTCCCAGATCACCTGCATGATGTCCCGCTCGGCGGAACCCAGGGTGCGCTTTGCTTTGGCCATGGCCTATACCTCACATTATACGAAAATGGATAAATCTGCATAACGGATATTATACCAGGAATAGGCCTGTGTCAAGAGGAAGATGGGGGTTCAACGCTCCGGGGCGGT